>ONGJ01000096.1 GCA_900317375.1 uncultured Eubacteriales bacterium | reverse complement strand
AGGAAGATGCGGAACTTGAAGAGATGCTGAAGATCTCCAAAGATGATATACGGGTGATGAAAATGTACAACTTTTTCTCGGTGACATAAAAGTATTATACGAAAATGCCAAAGCAACCCTTGCCAACCACGACGGCTTGGTCGCAGAGCTCTACAGCATGGCAACAACCGACGTTTACGACGACGGAAGCTGCTGCTTCAGCCAAGCAGCCGCAAGCTACTTAAAGGACATCCGGTTTTGCGGAAAAGAATGGCTGATGGCCCGCTGCGAAGCCAGGATCAAAAAGGCCGGCTACTAAGCAGCTAATAGCAAGAGACCCGCAGGACAAGCGCCTGCGGGATTTCTTTTGACCCCTATTGGTTTACATAAATCTAGACTTGCCCCATGCCTTATCTTCTTGACCCCACTTTGGCATGAGGCTGACCCCACTTTTCTACGATGGGGTCACTGTATCAAAATCAGGGTTATTTGCCAGAACAAAACGGCCATCCCGCAAGGGGTGGCCGCTTTGTTCTGGCTGTTTTCAGCAGGATTCGAACGGGAGCGGTAGTGAATGGAGTGCCGGGGGCACTCCAGAGCCGCGACCCGGCCTGCTCCGCAGAGCAGGTCGAATCCTAGCCTTCCCGGGAAAAACGGCAGCCGGCTCTTGAGAAGAGCCGACTGCCGGAGTATAATATGACCGAACAACAGAACGGCCGCCGCGGCGGGAGGAGGTTGGAGCGGTGATCTATATCATCCGACACGGAAAAACGGAGCAGAATCAGGCAAACGTGCTGCAGGGGAGAAGCGATTACCCTCTGAATGATGAGGGGATTCGGCAGGCAGAAGCAGCTGCGGACAGGCTGAGGAATGTCCGTTTTGACCATGTGTTCTCAAGCCCGCTGACACGGGCGGTGCAGACGGCCAAAATCGTTGTGCCGGATCTGGAGCCCGTGATCGACGAGCGGCTGATCGAGATGGATTACGGCCCCTATGAAGGCACGGATCTGAACCGGCTCCCTCCCGAGATTCTCTTCTTTTTCAGGGATTTTGTGCATAACCCGGCTCCGGAAGGAATGGAACAGCTGTCCTCGGTGACCGAGCGGGCCGGCTCGTTCCTGGACCGGATTCGCCCGCTGCAGGGGAATATCCTGATCTCCACACACGCGATCGCGATGAAAGGACTGCTTGAAACCCTGACGCCGGAGTCGAACGGCAGCTTCTGGTCTCAATTTATCGGAAACTGCGCAATCTATGCGGCCGAGAACGGCGGAGGCAGAATCGGCATTCCGAGAGAGCTGAAAAGTATGGAATAATGCCTTTCGATCCTGACGGTGCTGCCGGGAAGTCTGCGTTTACCCGCTCATTTGCCGGAACTCGTGTATTGAGAAGGAGGCGGGCCGAGATGTGCTGCCGATACTATATGGAGATGTCGCCCGAGCTTCGCCCGATCGTCGAAGCGGCGGAGAGATCAAAGCTCTACCTGGACCATCGATCTGTGCTTGCAAAGCCTCTGATCACGGAGGGAGAGGTTTTCCCCGACATGCTGGTCCCGGTGATTGCCGCAAACAGGGCCGGAAAGAAAACGGTTTTCCCGATGATCTGGGGCTACCACGAAGAGGGCATCCGCCGTCTCATTGTCAATGCCCGCTCGGAAACGGCTGCAGAGAAACGCAGCTTCCGGGAGGGCTGGGCGATGCACCGTTGCATCATCCCGGCATCGTGGTACTTTGAATGGGAACACCGCTCGGAACCGGACGGAAAGAAAAAAACGGGTGCCAAACACGCCCTGAAGCCGCGCGGCGGCGGGCTGACCCGCATCTGCGGCCTGTACCGCATGGAGAATGGCTACCCGCATTTCGTGATCCTGACGCGGGAGGCAGGGGAAGTGATTTCCTTCCTGCACGACCGGATGCCGCTGATCCTGCCGGAAGAAACGGCGGACCGATGGATTGACCCGAATCAGAACCCGCAGGCACTGCTCTCCGGGGGGCTGACAGATCTGACCGCAGAAAAAACCGGATGAAGGTGGGATTGACCGATGAAAATCATCACAATAAGCAGACAGTTCGGCAGCGGGGGACGCGAACTCGGCAAACGCCTTGCGGACATCCTCGGCTGGGATTATTATGATAAGGAGATCATTGAAGCCCTTTCCGAAAACCAGGGCATGAGCCAGGAACAGGTACGCGAGGTGCTCAGCCATCACGGCTGGCACAACGTTCAGATCACGTTTCGAAACAGCTTTGCACATCTGGGCTTTGAGCACGGAATGCGTACCCGGCTTCTCGCCTGTCAGAGGGAGATCATCCAGAAGATCGCCGAAGCCGGCAATGACTGCATCATTGTCGGCCGGGATGCCGATGTCATCCTGCAGGAATACCGTCCGTTTCGCATTTTTGTCTGCGCCGATCTGCAGGCAAGACTTGACCGCTGCATGGCCTACGAGCGGAAGAGGCCACGCTCTGTGCGGCTCACGGAGAAGGAGATCCTCCGGAACATCCGGCAGATCGACAAAAGCCGGAGCCGCACCCGGGAGATCCTGACCGGAAAGCGGCACGGCGACAGCAGCATGTTTGATCTCACGCTGAACGCTTCCGGCTGGGAAATCAAACGACTGGCTTTTGCAACGGCGGATTTTGCCGCACGCTGGTTCGAGATGCAGGATGAAACAGCGGAAGCAGGCATGGACAGGGCAGATGCCGCGGCGGATGGGATGGACGAAACATGAAAGCACAGGGTGAATACAAAGATCTGACCACCGGCGTTGTGTGGAAACGCCTTCTGGTCTTCTTCCTCCCGATAGCGGCCGGGACCTGTATCCAGCAGCTGTATAATGCCGTCGACGGCCTGATCGTCGGCCGCTTTGTCGGTACCGTCGCGCTTGCTGCCGTGGGCGGCAGCTCCTCCCAGATCATTAACCTTCTCATCGGCTTCTTCGTCGCGGTCACAGCCGGTGCTTCGGTCGTGGTTGCCCAGATCTACGGCGCCGGACGCAGGGAAGACGTGTGGCTTGCCATCGGAAACGCGATCGCGGTTTTCGCAATCATGGGCATCCTTCTGATGATACTCGGCCTTGCTGCGACTCCGGCGATGCTGCGCATGCTGAGAACACCGGAGGATACAATCGCCAGCGCCGTTCTGTATCTCCGCATCTATTTCATCGGGGTGCCCTTTATCCTGATTCTGAATATCGAGTCAAACATGCTCCGTTCCATCGGCGACTCCATCAACCCCTTCCTGTACATGGTGATCGGCTGCGTGACCAATATCATACTGGACGCTGTCTTTGTCATCCTTTTCCGCTGGGGCGTCGCAGGGGTTGCCGCCGCAACCGTGGTCGCACAGATCGTCAACATGCTTCTTCTGACCCGCAGGCTCATGCATACCGAAGAGCCGAACCGACTTCGCCTGCGGGATTTGAAGCTCAGGGGGGTCTACCTTGCCAATATGTTCCGGCTCGGCATACCGTCCGGGCTGCAGAATACCATGTACGGCATATCCAATATGATCGTTCAGATCGGTGTGAATTCCCTCGGTACGGTCGTGGTCGCCTCCTGGGCGATGACGTCAAAAATCGACGGAATCTTCTGGGCGGTGAGCAATGCGCTGGGTGCCGCTATCACCAGCTTTGTCGGTCAGAATCTCGGGGCAGGGAAAACAGACCGCGTCAGGCTCTGCGTGAAGCAGGGGCTCATCCTCAGCTTTTTGAACAGCATCTGGCTCAGCACCCTGATTATGCTGATGGCAAGACCTCTGCTGCATCTGCTGACAAAAGACCCTGCCGTCGTGGAGACCACCTGGAAGATGCTGCTGTATATCGTTCCCTTCTACTTCACCTGGACACTGATCGAGGTCCTCTCCGCCGTCCTGCGCGGCGCCGGCGATGCGATTCGCCCGATGATCATCATCGGTCTCGGCATCTGCCTGTTCCGCATTCTGTGGATCGTCACGGTGTTCCAGGCCATTCACACGCTTCCGGTGCTCTGCCTGACTTACGTAAGTTCGTGGACGCTGACCAGCATCATCATGCTCATCTACTTCCGCCGCTCCAACTGGATAGACAGGAGCGGGAGACTGCTGGACAGATAGTGCGAGAAAAAACAGACCGCATCCCGGGGAGAGTCCCGGAGATGCGGTCTGCTTTTTGCTGTCAGGCAAGGTGTTTTGCTATGGTATCATACAGGCGCTCGGGTTCGACGGGCTTGCCGAGATGGGCGTTCATGCCGGCCTCCAGCGAGCGCGCCACATCCTCGTCGAAGACGTTTGCGGTCATGGCGATGATCGGGACGGTTTCGGCATCCGGGCGGTCAAGCGCGCGGATGGTGGCGGCGGCGGTGAGACCGTCCATGACAGGCATACGAACGTCCATGAGAATGACATCGTACCAGCCCTCCGGACTGGCTGCGAACATGTCGACAGCCTCCTGTCCGTTGCGCGCATGCTCGGAAAGCATGTCCTCAAGCTCCAGCAGGTCTGCGAGGATCTCGGCGTTCTGCTCGACATCCTCTGCCATGAGGACGCGCTTTCCGGCGAGGGCAGCAGAGAACGAGGTTTCGTCAGCCGCGGGTATGGGAACCGGCGTTACCGGGTCTGCGGTTCCGCCGCGGCGGTCGAGCACGGCCCGCACTTCCCGCTGCAGAACCTCGGGGAACAGCGGCTTTGCCAGAATGCCGTCCGCACCACCCTCTAGGGCCTCGTCCTCGATGATATCCCAGTTGTAGCCGGTCAGGATGATGGCAGCGGTTTCACCGCCGTCAAAGGATCGCAGTGCCCGGATCAGGTCGAGACCGTTCATCTCGGGCATCTTGTAATCCGTCAGGAGCAGGCCGCAGGGCTTTCCGCTCTCATGAGCCTGCCGGAGCTGGGCGAGCGCCTTCTGCGGGTCCGTTTCCGTGTCTGCCCTGAGGCCCAGAGCATCCAGTACCAGCGAAATATGCTCACAGGCAATTTCGTCATCGTCTACGACCAGGATACGCAGATCCTTCGGCAGACTGATGGGCTCTGCTTCCCGGAAGCTGCGCTGAGAAGCGCCGAGCTGAACCGTGACCGTGAAGGTGGAGCCGACACCCTTTTCACTCTCTACCTGAATGCTGCCGCCCATCATCTCGACAAAGTTCTTCGTGATCGCCATGCCGAGGCCGCTTCCGCCGTAGCGGTTTGTGGTCGTCGTATCCTCCTGCGAGAAGGCATCGAAAATCTTCGGGATGAACTCCTTATCCATGCCGGCGCCCGTGTCCTGCATGCGAAAACGAAGGGTCTTCCGTCCGTCCGATTCGCCGTCATCCTGAACGGTCAGGGTGACGCTGCCGCCCGGATCCGTGAATTTCACCGAGTTTCCGAGGATGTTGATCAGAACCTGCTTAAGCTTCATGTCGTCGCCGACATAGTAATCCGCTGCCCGTCCGACGATCTGGCACTCATAGTGCAGGCCCTTGTCCTGACACTGCCCGTTGATGATGATGTTGATCTGGTCCAGAAATTCGCGGAAAGAGAATTCCTCGTTTTTCAGAGCCATCCTTCCTGATTCGATCCGGCTCATGTCCAGAATATCGTTGATAAGGCCCAGCAGGTGCCTGGCGCTGGCACCGATCTTTTCGAGGTGCTCGCGCGTGCGGGGCGTGAGCTCCGGATCCCGAAGCGCGATATTGTCCAGACCGATGATCGCGTTCATGGGGGTTCGAATTTCGTGGCTAGAATGGCAAGCGAAAGCGTGATCAGCGCAATCTGGATGCTGCTGCTGACTCTCAGGGCATGTTCGGTCTTTGCACTCTCTGATGCCAGAAAGGCCTCATCGATCTGCCCGCCGTTCTCTTCCAGGTGGACCTGGATGTCCGCAGTCGACTGGCTGAGGGCATTCTCGGCTGTCTGATCCATCCAGACGCTTGACGTGAAGATGATCAGCGCCAGCAGCACAACCCAGGCCACGATAGACCTGCCCAGCCGGCCTTCCCTGTCCCTGCGGATAAAGAACCGGAAGTACAGGAAGCCCCCAATGCTCCAGACCGCCAGAATCAGGTAGGACTCTGTGGACAGTGTTTTGATGGACACGACGTTCGGGATCAGAAACTCCAGCGCAAACAGCACCGCGGCGATCATCCCCACAAGGCCGAAGACCTCGTGTTTCGCATCGCCTGTTTCCTTCGCGAGCTTCCAGGCGGAAGCAGAGGCAAAGGCATAGGCTATGGTCGCACCCACCGTCGTCACGTCCACGATCCAGCTGATCGCCGTGCGGCCGAAGAAGGGGAGAACGGCCGAGACCGCGAGGATGCAGAGAATGGCGCGGCGCGGCGCAAGGTTCCGGTCTTTTTCGCCCAGCCACTTGGGAAACATTCCGTCATCGCTGAGCGCGCAGAGCAGGCGGCTCAGCGCGACATAGTTGCCGATCAGACCGGTTACGATGCCGCCGAAGGCCGCGGCGCTCAGCAGCACGACGCCGGCCCGGCCCATCGCAGCCCCGGCCGCATGAAAGGTCGGCTGGGCCGCAAGGCCGTCAAAGCTGCCGAGCCGTCCGACATAGTCCATCCAGTCGGCGCAGCCTTCGGGCAGCGCCGTTACCGCCAGCAGGACCAGCAGGCTGTAGGCCGCAGCCGCGCAGATGACTGCGGCGGCCATGATCCGGAACGAGCGCCGCAGATCGAACCTGGCCTCTGCCGCCGAATGAGAGATCGACTCGAAGCCCACATAAGCCCAGGGCGCCAGCGCGAAAATGGTAAAGGTACCGCCGAACTCACCGGCACCGGGAGCAAAGGGCGGCTGAAATACCCGTCTGCCGTCTGCCTTCAGCATGGCTGCGATAAAGCAGATGACAACGCCGCCCAGCAGGACCACCGCCATCACGATCTGCCAGCGCTCGGCCCGTTTCCGGTAAAGACAGATCAGCGCTGCAAGGACCAGCGATCCGACTGCCAGCAGGATTTCGCCGAACCACACGTGGAATCCTGCGATCTCGTAGTCGAAGCCGAACTGGAAAGTCCCGCCCAGCACCGTCCGTGCGATCAGCGGCAGGGCGGTCGCGTTGGCCCAGATGATTGCCACATAGGTCAGAATCAGAAACCAGGCGCTCAGAAAGCCGTGATCGTAGCCGAAAGCTGTCTTCGTATAGCTGTAGGTGCCGCCGCTGTCCGGAAACCGGTTCATCAGATAGCCATAGTTCACCGCCAGGATCAGCATGACCGCGCCGCCGATGCACAGGCCGAGGGCACTGCCGACAGGCCCCGCAATGGGGAGGAAGGTCCCCCCGGGCATGACGAAAGCGCCCCAGCCGACGCTGCAGCCGAAGGCCAGCGCCCATGCCCCGAGCGCAGTCAGGTATTTTTTCTCAGATTTCAACGCAAAATCTCAACTTTCCCGATGGCTCGCTCAGCCCTCTTCGTATCGCTGGATGCCTTCGGCGGTTTTGTTATACAGGGCGCCGATCGCGGCCAGCTTTTCTTTGACCTCGGCGTCGGTGAAACGGCGGGGATTGCCCGGGCGGAACTCCTCCGCGATCTCCGAGGCTGCCTCGGACAGCTTTACCAGACCCAGATTTGCGCAGACGCCTTTCGCGGCGTGGGCAGCTTCGAACAGCGCGGTAGGATCCATCGTCTCGCCGGCTGCCAGCAGCTGGGTTATCACGCCGTTTTTGGTCAGCTTGCGGATATGCTTGTCCAGCAGCTTGTCCATACGCAGAACGCGAAGTGCCTGGTCATAATCACCGTCGATATTCTGATAGAGTTCCTGCAGTGTCATTTGTCGTCCATCCTTTCAATGTTCAGTTCCTTCTGAATTAGTTTTTCAAATTCCTCGGGGGGCAGGGGACGCGAGAAGTAATAACCCTGTACCAGGTCACAGCCCGCGCTCTGCAGCAGCTTCATCTGACCTTCCGTCTCCACACCCTCTGCAACCGCGCAGAGATTCAGGTAGCGGGCAATATCCAGAATCAGCTTGACAAGACGGTAATCCATCTCGCTGTTTTCAATGTTGCGTACAAAGGACATGTCCATTTTCAGCACATCGAGGGGCATGGACGAGAGCATGTTCAGCGAGGAATAGCCCGAACCGAAGTCGTCCATCTCCACCTCAAAGCCCAGCTGACGCAGCCCGCGGATCAGCTCAAGCATCTGCCGGGCATTGTCGGTATAGGCCGATTCGGTGACCTCCAGCTTGATGTCCCGAAAATCCAGATGATTGTTCTCAATCAGCTGCTTGAGCCGTTCGGTCAGGGTCGGGTCAAACAGATCCGTGCGTGACAGGTTAACCGAGACAGGCAGAGTAAAACCGTAGGTCTCCCGCCACCTGGCTACCTGCTTCGCCGCCTCTTCCCAGACGTAGCTGTCCACAACGCTGATCAGACCGTTGCCCTCGAACAGAGGGATAAACTCGCCCGGCGAGATCATGCCCAGCTCCGGGTGCTTCCAGCGGATCAGAGCCTCGGCACTGCTGAGGCGGGGAGGCTGGCTCTGAATGTTGTACTTGGGCTGGTAATAGACAATGAACTGGCGCTTGTCTACGGCCGGACGCAGATCGTTGAGCAGGCGCTGGTTGAGCATTTCCTTCTGCCGCATGCTTTCGTCATAGATCATCAGCGGGTTCTGGAAATCCCCGCGGACCTTGCTGCAGGCCGCCCTGGCCCGGTCGAACAGCGCTGCGGGCGCAACGCCCTCCTGCCAGGGATTGACACCCATGCGCAGATGTATGCTGACCTTGTCGGAAATCCCGTCCAGCCGTTTCTGAAAACGGTCAAGCAGGGCGCGATAGTCCGGCTGGGCAGCGCAGTAGATGGCAAAACGGTCGCCCTCGGTCCGGCCGCCGATGCCCTCTGTCTCGGAAAGAAAGGCACGGATCTCATCTCCGAGTACGCGCAGAACCTCATCCCCGAATTCCCGTCCGTTGAGGTCGTTGATGGAGTGAAACTGCTCAATGTTCAGGACAATGGCGTCCAACTGCAGATCCTTGTTATAACGGAAGAGCCGCTCGGCATATTCAAAGAAAAAGCTGCGGGTGTAGAGAAGCGACAGCCTGTCATGTTCGGCGGCAGAGATCAGCTGACGGCCGTCGACGAGCTCGGTTATCCGCTTGACACGGGCCAAAATCACCTCGTGTGCGTCGAAAGGCTTGGTGATGAAATCATAGGCGCCCATCTGCAGAGCGCGCAGCTCGGCGCTCTTGTCGGCAGTGAGAACGATGATCGGAATGCGGCTGAACGCCTCAACGCTGCGCATGACCTCCATGACCTCGAAGCCGTTCATCACCGGCATCATCAGGTCCAGCAGGACGATCGAAAGCTCATCCTGATGCTCACGGACCAGAGAGAGAGCCTCTTTTCCATTTTCGGCATAGAGAATGTCGTAATCATCCTCCAGAATGATGCCCAGCGTGTCGCGGTTGATTTCCTGATCATCCACCACCAGCACCAGCGGTCGGTGCCGCAGCTGTTTAGACTTGGTCATGCTTCCTCCTTCCGGCCTGCACCGACGCGAATCCAATGCGTCAGGGTCGCATACAGCAGGTCGGCATCAATCGGCTTAACCAGATGCGCGTTCATTCCGGATTCCATGGAACGATGAACATCTTCCTGAGACGCGTTTGCGGTCAGCGCAATGATAGGAATGGTCCCTGCGTCTTCCCGGGAAAGCGCGCGGATGCTGCGCGCGGCTTCATAGCCGTCCATCATAGGCATGCGCAGATCCATCAAAATCGCATCGTAATAATGGGGCGCGGAGCTCTGAAACATCTCGAAGGCCTTCTGTCCGTTCTCGGCATGCTCGGTCACGGCCCCTTCCAGCTCCAGCAGATCAGCGGCAATCTCGGCATTTTCAGGGATGTCCTCCGTGATCAGAATACGGCGGCCCTCCAGGTCAATTTCCGGGGCTTCCGCACCCGCCGCAGAATCCTGCGGCGCAATTGGCGTGAGCGGAAGCATCACCGTAAAGGTCGAGCCGACATTCGGCTGGCTTTCCACGGCAATATTGCCGCCCATGAGTTCGGTGTCGTTCTTCGCAATGGCAAGGCCCATGCCGCTGCCTCCGAAACGGGTGGTAAAGCTGGTATCCTCCTGGGAAAACGGCTCAAAGACCTTCGGCAGGTAATCCGAACCGATACCGATGCCGGTGTCGGTTACGGAGAAACGCAGCAGCGCCTTTGCGCCATCGGAGGGAAGCCGCTCCGCGGAAAAGCCGACGCTTCCCGGAGGATCGGTGAATTTGACGGCATTTTCCAACAGGTTCAGCAGCACCTGCTTGAGCAGCAGGCTGTCCCCCTGATACCATCCGTCTGCCCCGTCGGCGATCGTGACCTGGTAGCGCAGGCCCTTCTCTTCACAAAGGGTGCCGGCGATAGCATCGATCTGATCAGTCAGATCGCGAAGCCGGAAAGGCTCCTGCCGGACATCCATCTCGCCGGTCTCAATACGCTGCAGATCCAGCATGTTGTTAATGAGGCCCAGCAGATGCCTGCCGCTCTGGCCGATTTTTATCAGCTGATCCCGGGTACTGCCGGCCAGAGCGGGATTTTTCAGCGCGATACTGTCCAGGCCGAGGATCACGTTCACGGGCGTGCGCATTTCATGGCTGATGCTGGCAAGAAAGCTGTTCTTTGCCCGGCTGCTCTCCTCCGAAGCCAGCAGCCTGGCCTCCAGATGCTCTCTTTCCATGATGCGCTCGGTGATCCGGTCGATCAGTCTGTACATGATAAAGACAAAGATGCTGCCGCCGAAGAGAATGGCGGCCATGATCAGGTCGGGCTTGCCGAAAAGACCGACGGCAATATACCCGAAAAGAAACATGACAAGAAGAAAGATCGGAACATTGAGAATGCGCATCTCTTCGCCCCACTTCTCGCTTCTCCGGATGTTGCGGGCATAGCGGACGAAGCCATAGATGTTGTAAACCATCAGAAGGCTTCCGAGCAGTATCATGCCGTAAATGATCCATTTCATCGTTCGCAGCCCACCTCGCTTCCTCTTCCTTGCATAATTTTATTTATTATACCATAGCCATACCGCATGACGCAAGAATTTCTGATGTTTCTTTTCGGATGAATTCTGCGGTGCGACATCTTGCATGACGGAGGGATAATTCTGAAAAAGGCATAGCTTTTTCGCAATGATTATGGTATTCTCTATACAGACAGGAAATTCACCATCGCCAGAGAGGGGTTACAGCATGTACATATTCCCGGAGGAACTGAGAAAAGCATATGAAGCTCAGCCGATTGCGCTTGTATACGATCAGCTGATCGACGGAAAGGTCGTGCCGCTGCTGGTTTCGGACGGCTTCTGTGACCTGGTCGGCATGGACAGGGAGCATGCCATGGCCTGGTTCCTGGAGGGCCAGTTTGAGCGTATTCATCCCGATGACGTCGGACGGGTTGCGCATGTGAGTGTGGAGTTTGCCAACCACCGCAGCGCGTATGACCTTGCGTTCCGTACCAGGCACGAGGACGGATACCATGTCATCCGTGCGATCGGCAAATGGCAGACAATGCCGGACGGGACGGAGCTTGCCGTGCTGACCTATTCCGATCTGATGGCCAACTTTGATGCGATGAGCGGGACGATGGAGGACTATCATCTGTTCCGGAAAGACCAGTTTTTTACCGACCCGCTGACGGGGCTGCCGAATCTCAACTACCTGAACCAGTTTGCCGATGAGCGGGTCCATGCCATGCGGGTCGGCGGAAAACGCCCTGTTCTCATCTATGCAGATGTGATGGGCATGCATTATTATAACGGCCAGTACGGCTATCAGAAAGGAAACGAGTTCCTGCAGCATGTTGCTGAGATGCTCAGGGAAAGCTTTCCGGATGCGCTGGCGATCCGCGGCCAGGATGACCATTTCATCCTGATCGATGCCTTTGACGAGCGCAGACGGCTGGAAGAGAACGTCGCCCTGGCCAACAACGCCATTCGGAGAGGGGCGGAAGGCAGCACTGTCGGCATCAAGACCGGCGTCTGCATCTATGAGGAAGGGATGCGGACGATCGAAGCGCTGGATCATGCGCGAAATGCGCTGAAGTGGATCGGCAATGACCTGAACCGGATCTGCAATTTCTATGCCTTCGTGGATGAGGACCGGCTCTGGAATCAGCGCTATGTCATAGAAAGCTTTGATCAGGCCATGGCGGAAGGGTGGATCAAGGTTTACTATCAGGGGATCTCCCGTGTCGAGACGGGAAAGGGAACGGCATTTGAGGCGCTGGCACGCTGGATCGACCCCGTGAGGGGCATCCTTTCCCCGAACGAGTTTATTCCTGTCCTGAAGAAATACCATCTTCTGCATAAACTCGATCTGTTCATAGCCGAACAGGTCTGCCGCGAATATCCCCTCCGGGTTTCGGAAGAGGTTCCTGTTCTCCCGGTGTCGGTCAACTTCTCAGCCCAGGATTTTGACTATACGGACATTCCGGGCGCACTGGAGGAGATCTATCGGCGGTATCAGGTTCCCGACATCGCAGGGGAAAAAAGTCTGATTGTCGAGATCACCGAGCAGGATATGGCAAAGGCGGAGGAGAGACTCCATGAACAGATCAGACGGCTCCGGAAAAACGGCTTCCGTATCTGGCTTGACGACTTCGGCAGCGGCTACTCCTCTCTGAATGCCTTCGGCCGGTATGATATCGACCTCATCAAGTTCGACCTGGACCTGCTGAGAAATCTGGATGAAAACAACGGCGCAAACCGGCGGATCATGAAGGCGATGGTGGAAGTCGCCAGGGAACTGGGCATCCACACCCTGGCCGAAGGGATGGAAACCGCGGAACATAAGACTTTCCTGCAGGAGATCGGCTGCGAGCTTGCACAGGGATATCTCTACCACCGGCCGGAACCGATTGCCGCCATGCTCTATCGGCAGAAAAACGGTCAGAAACCGAGACCGTTTGAAACAGCGGACGAGCGAAAACACATGAGGGAAAAATGGTATAACGGGACCTGAAAACAATAAAAAGCAGATGCCGAATTCTTGTGATTGGCATCTGCTTTAAAATTCTATTAGCTCAGCGCTCGGTTCCGCGGAAGAACAGGGCAAGCATGCCCGGGCCCACATGGGCCACGGAAAACATTCATGTCGGCGGTTGGAAGAAGGAATCTCTTGCGTATGTTCACGCTTTATTCACATTTATGAGGTATGATATATTATCTGTTTTATAATAGAAATAAAGGAATATAAAAAAGTATGGGTGCAGTACCTGCAAAACAGAATAATTTCATGATGAAGGTGGCCGCCGCAATCGTTGACAGGCGGAACCTTATTTTTCTTTTGATTGTCATTGCGATTGTCTTTTCTGTTTTCTCCAGAAACTGGGTACAGGTGGAGGATGACCTGACGGCCTATCTGCCGGCCGATTCCGCTACCAGGGAAGGCCTGGATGTGATGAAAGACCAGTTCATTACCTACGGGTCTGCGAACTTCATGGTTGCCAATATCTCGTATGAGGATGCCCATGCCCTTTACGAGACCATCAAAGCCCTGGAAGGCGTTCAGAGCGTCGATTTTGACAACACTACCGAACACTATAACGAGGCTTCCCTGCCTGGAGGTGCTTTCTGCCGTTCAGGACGTCCTGTCTGGTTATGACAGCTTCCTTTCCACCACGGTGATCGACACCACGGCGGAACTGATCGAAAAGGAAGTCAACATGATCACCGCTTTTGTTGCGGTGATTGTGGTTTTGGTGCTGACCCTGACGACAGATACCTATGCGGATGTGGCCATTGTCGGCCTGACCTTTATCGTTGCGGCTATTTTGAATATGGGGACAAGCTTCCTCCTCGGCACGATCTCCTTCGTCTCGAACTCGGTGACGACCATCCTTCAGCTTGCCCTGGCGCTGGACTATGCGGTTATCTACAGCAACCGCTTCAAGGAAGAACGCATGACCCACGACCTGCATGATGCCGTGGTCATCTCCCTCAGCAAGGCCATCCCCGAGATCGGCGCCAGCAGCCTGACCACCGTCGGCGGTCTTATCGCCATGATGTTTATGAAGTTTCGGCTCGGTCCGGATATGGCCATTAACCTGATCAAGGCGATTTTCTTCTCACTGTTTTCGGTGTTTCTGGTGATGCCGGGCTTTCTGATGCTGTTCGGCAGGCTGATGGAGAAAACCCGCCACAAGCCCCTCGTCCCCAAAATTCCTTTTGTCGGTCGCTTTGCCTGGTACACGCGCTTTCTCATTCCGCCTGTGTTTGCGGTGCTGATTGTCCTTGCCATCCATTATTCCAACAACTGCCCCTATGTCTACGGCTACGATACCCTGAGTACCCCGCGCGAGAACGAGACCCAGGTGGCTGCACGGATGATCCGCGACACCTTCTCCTCCCGCACCCTTCTTGCCGTGGTGGTTCCCGGGCGTGACTACAGCGAGGAGGAGAGTCTGGTCCGGGACCTGGAGGCCTTTCCCGAGGTAGACTCGGTAACGGCCATTGCTTCCATCGATGCCATGGGCGGCTACAAGCTGGCGGACAAGCTCTCTCCGCGTGAGTTTGCGGAGCTCCTGAAGCTGGATTATGAGACAGCCCAGCTGCTTTATTCCGTCTATGCCATGCAGAACACCAGCTATGACAAGCTGGTCAGCGGAATCGCCAACTACCGGGTTCCGTTGATCGATATGCTGCTCTACGTCACCGAAAAGGTGGATGAGGGCTATATCAGCCTGGAAGGAGAACAGGCTGACTCTCTGGCCGAGGCCAGGACCCAGCTGCTCATGGGCAAGCGCCAGCTGGAAGGAGAGGACTATGACCGCATGCTGGTCTACCTGACGCTGCCGGAATCCGGCGATGAAACCTTCCGCTTCACGGATACGGTGCGGCAGACAGCGCAGCGCCATTACCCCAGACAGGACGTATACGTGGTAGGCAACTCCACCAACCAGTACGAGTTCAAAAAGTCCTTTGAGGTGGATAATGTGGTGGTCAGCGTGGTCTCCATTCTGATCGTCCTGGTCGTGCTGCTTTTTACCTTCCAGTCTGCCGGCATGCCTGTCCTGCTGATTCTGGTCATCCAGGGGGCGATCTGGATGAACTTCGGCTATCCGGCGATCGTGCATGAGGACGTCTTTTTCATGACCCAGCTGGTGGTCAGCTCGATCCAGATGGGGGCCAATATCGACTATGCCATTGTCATCGGCAGCCGCTATACCTCCAATATCAGGACCATGCCCCGGAAAGAAGCCATTATCGAGGCGATGAACTTCGCCTTCCCGACGATCCTCACCTCCGGCACCATTCTGGCTGCCTCCGGCGTGCTGATCAGCCTCATCACAACCGAGTGCACCATCAACGGCATCGGCGAGGCCATCGGCCGCGGCACCCTGATCTCGATCGTTCTGGTCATGTTTGTCCTTCCGCAGATTCTTCTTCTCGGTGACAGGATCATCGCGAAGACCTCCTTCGCGCTGCCGAAAGTGAACCGGGAGTATTCCGGCAGCGGCACGGTGGTGGTGGACGGGCTGGTCGCGGGGACGATCCGCGGCAATGTGAACGGGATTTTCCGCGGCACCGTCGACGGTGAAGCCGATCTGCACCTGCTCTCAGGGAAAATCGATGCGGAAGAACCGACCGGGGGTGACCCGACAGTTCGGAAAAGAAGAGCTGCGCCCCGGCGCGGCAGAAAATACAGCGGAGGAAACAGAAGATGAAAAGATTCTTTTCTCTATTTCTCTGCCTGCTCATGCTGATCGCCCTGTTTCCGTTTTCCGCGCTGGCAGAGGAAGACACCGGGACCGGGACGGCAGAATCCGAGGCCGGTGATGCCGGTACGGAGGATGCCGGAGATCCTGCCGATTTTTATATCAGCGATCATGAAATCGCCATGAACGCCTGGGAGACGGTGGAACTGTTCACCAATCTTGGCGGCGAGACGGTGACCTGGATCAGTGAAAATGAAGAGATTGCCTCAGTGGATGAAACCGGCACGGTCACCGCGCACAGCCGGGGAATGACCGCGATCACGGCAATTGCGGACCTGCCCGGCGGGCCGGCGGAGGACAGCTGCGAGATCGAGGTCCTCAGCACCGGCTATCTCTGCCAGAGCCCGGATGAGCTGGAATCTTCCCACCCCTATGCCCCGGGTGAGGATGCTGTCTGGCAGTACACGCTGCCGGGTGCGTCTGAGCTCCTTGTCAGTTTCGATGAACAGACTGCGCTGGACGAGGGAAGCTTTCTGATCCTGGCCGACGGCGAGGGAGAAGAGCTTGTGGATGAAGCAGGCAGCCGCCTGAGCTTTTCCGGGGAATGGCTTCCCGACCGGCCGATCAGACTGCCCGGAGATACTTTCCGGATCTATCTCTTTACAAATCCGGACGGCGAGGGCGCCTGGGGCTTCCGGGTCTCGGGTGTGTCTGCCTTTGCAGAACCGGAAGAGCAGGAAGAGGAGACTTTTGAGGAGACGGGGATTCCGGAGAGTACGGAAGAGAACGGTGAACCGGAAGAATCCCCAGAACCCGGGGAGGAAGCGCCTGAAAAGCCGGAAGCACCGGATGCGTTGGAAGAATCTGACAAACAGCAAGAGCCTGAAGAGCGGAAGGAACCCGAAGAAACAGGTGATGCAGGGGATGGGACGATCGCTGCCAAACGGATCAGCGAAGCGCTTCCGCCGCAGGACCAGCAGTCCCTTGGCCCTCGGAGGACACCCGATCCGATGAGCTCCGGTTTCCCGGCATTGTCCGCGCCTGCTGTGTCGGAAACCCAAACTGAGCCCGGCGATGCCTCTGCTCCGTCCGGAGAAAGCGGCGCTGCAGCACCGCAGAGCGAAGCCGGCACTTCGGGGCAGGAGGGAGCCGCCTCGACGAACGGCCTGCCGGATACCGACACGCGGCAAAATGTGCTCGGCGCGTCAGCCGCTCCGACGGCGACCATCACACTGCTCCCAGCTTCTCTGACGATGGATGCCATGACCGAGGGGGCTCTGGTTGCCAGCGTCATCGTCCCGGAGGGGACCGACCTCAGCAGGCTGAGTATCGTATGGGAAACCGATTCCCCGCTGATCATCGTTGCTGAGAAAGACCTGATTCCCAATGAAACAGCCCATTCTCTGACTGGAAGCGCAACCGTCACGGCCGGCAGTCAGCGCACCGAAACGCCGGCTGTTGTCACGGCGACGGTGATGCTGACCGCGGATGACGGCTCCGAACCTGTACCGGTAAAGGTCAGCGAAGCAGAAGACGCCGCGGAGGCCAGAGCGGAATCCGCCGTGACCGTCCGGAACAGCGGCATTACCGTCTCGGACTGGCACCAGCTTGAGTCGCAGCACTATTACTCGCGGCCGATCCATACCTTCTGGCAGTATACCGTGCCCGATCCGACGGTGCAGAACGTTACGCTGACCTTTGACACGCTGACCGAGACCGTTTCTCCGCAGGATATCCTTCGCATCACCGACGGCGCCGGCCGCCCGGCCGGGGTCTATACCGGAAAGCTGCTCTCCGGCCAGTCTGTGACGGTGAACAGCCGGGTTGTACGCATCTATCTCGACAGCGACGAGACCGGCATCGGCGCCTGGGGCTTTAAGGTGACAAACCTGACGACTGTCAGTACCGACGACGCCCCGCGTTACTCGGTCCGTTACTATGCCAACGGCGGCGTCAACGCCCCAAAGGATCAGCCGGCCCGCGAACTCCCTCTGACACTGAGTACGGATGAGCCCATCCGCGAACACTATCTCTTCAGGGGCTGGGCGACCGACCGGGACTCCGGCGCCACCTATCAGCCGGGCGAAGTGATCGAAACCGTCGACCCCAATACCCTGGTCGGCAGACGTCTGGACCTGTTTGCCGTATGGGAGCGGATTCCCACCTATAACGAGGATAATCGGGGCGCTGTTTCCTCTGCGTACAGCGGCCCGGCAGTGCCTGCTTCCGAAACGAAAACCGCACCGGCAAACCCGATCCTGATTCAGCGCCCCGACGCACAGTATGACAAGGACATCCTGCACATCAAAACTGCGGAGGACCTGATGGCCTTCGCGGAAAACTGCTCGCTGGACACCTGGTCCGACGGGCTGCCGGTTGTACTGGACAACGACCTGTCCCTTTCCGGCGTCGACTTCTGGGCTGTCCCGTTTTTCAACGGCAGCTTTGACGGCTGCAGCCATACGATCTACGATGTGTCCCTCACGGACGCCATGGCGCCCTGCGGCTTTTTCCTCGAGCTGGGCCAGAATGCCACGGTAAAAAACCTGAATGTTGTCGGCAGCGTTGCACCGGGCGGCGACAAGAATATGACCGGCGGCCTTGTCGGCCTCAACCGCGGTTTGGTGCTGAACTGCTCCTTCTCTGGCACCGTAA
Organism: uncultured Eubacteriales bacterium; assembly: GCA_900317375.1. GTDB lineage: Bacteria > Bacillota > Clostridia > Oscillospirales > Oscillospiraceae > Limivicinus. The sequence goes on along the minus strand of ONGJ01000096.1, from coordinate 2,300 downwards.
GCGGAACGACCGACACCGGCGGCATTGCCGGCTGCAACGAGGCCACGGGCATCCTCTCTGGCTGCCGCAGTACGGCTGCCGTCTCGGGCATGAACGCAACCGGCGGCATCGCAGGCCACAACCGCGGGGCGATCGTCGCCTGCGAAAGCAGCAGCTTTGTCAACATCGACAGCGTCGATCCTGCGCTGAATATCCAGACCCTGGATACCAGCAGCATTCTGAACTTTATCGAAAGCCTCAGCTCGGATACCGTAGGCGTTACCGCCGACACCGGCGGCATCGTTGGGTTCAACGAGGGCTTTGTCGAGACCAGTATCGCCCGCAAGACTGTGGGCTATCAGCACCTCGGCTATAACGTCGGCGGGATCGCCGGCCGTTCGGACGGCTATATTGACACCTGCCTCAACGAGGCGGATGTCTACGGCCGCCGGGACGTAGGCGGAATTTTGGGACAGGCGGAACCTTATATCGAACTTCGTGAGGATAACAGTGTTTTGGCCGGACTCAGCTATCGGGTCTATGCCCTGCACCGTTCCATTGAAGCCGCGGCCAACGACGCCGAGGTTCTGGGCGACGACATTGCAGACCAGCTTGCCTCTCTCTCCGACTATGTGCTTCCGCTGGAGCTTGCCCTGACTGAGTTTGACATCGACAACCCCAGCCTGGATGCTCTGGAACTCATCCGCCAGGCTGTCCGCAGCATGGTCTCCGGCGTCTCGGGCGAACTCGAGAGCATGGGGGCGAGTGTGGAGGAAGGTTCCTCAGTTCTTGCGGACGATCTGAACTGCATCAGCGACAACATCAGCGCTCTGTCCGGCACTGCCATTCAGTCTGCCCAGCTGATTTCCGCCTCCAGAAACAACGCGGTGCTGGAGGACATCTCGGTTTCTGAGGCCGAGAGCGAGCTGACCCTGGGCAAGACGAGCGGCTGCACCAACCGGGGTGAGATCAGAGGCGACAACAATGTCGGCGGCATCGTCGGCTGCATGTCTGTCGAGAGCGAGCTTGATCCCGAGAGCGACCTGACAAACACCGACTTCCTTACGCGCAGACAGAATCGCTACCGCATCGTGGTGGCCGAGTGCCTGAACGACGGGCCGGTGACGGCAAAAAAAGAATGTGCCGGGGGCATCGTCGGCCGAGCGGATATCGGATATATCACCCGTTCGGTCGCCTACAACAGCATTGCGCTGGAGGACGGTGACTATGCCGGCGGCATTGCCGGACTTCTGTACGGTACCATAGGGGCAAGCGTTGCCAAATGCAGCCTCACAGGCAGCAAGTATGTCGGCGGAATCGTCGGCAACGGTTATACTGCTTCCAACCCCAACGAAAAGCCGAGCCTGGTCTCCAACTGCTATACACTGGTCGATATTCATGACCGGCCGCAATTTTCCGGTGCCGTTTCCGGCGGCGGAGAGGGCGACTATACCGAAAACCGGTTTGTACCATCGGGATATGCCGGGCTGAACCGGCTCAGCATCCAGGGACAGGCGGAACCGGTGCTCTTCTCGGTCTTCAGCTCTCTGAATACGCTTCCGGAGGAGAGCAAGCATTTTACGCTCCGCTTTGTGGCAGAAGGGGAGACGGTCAAGGAGATCCCCTTCGAATACGGGGCGTCTTTCGGCAGAAGTGTTTTTCCCGAGATGCCCGTAAAGGATGGCGCTTATGCGGTCTGGGACCGTACGGAGCTGAAAGATTTGCGCTTTGACACGGTCGTTACGGCCGAATACCGCCGCAGCGAGACCGCCCTGAAGTCGGACCTGTGCCGCGAAGACGGCCGGGCAGTGGGCTATGTCATCGGCCAGTTCCAGCAGGGCGATACCCTGGAGGTCGAGCTGATACCTGTGGGTCAGGGGGATATCGAGAACTTCCGTCTGAACTGGCGTCAGGCGGCCATGGAACAGCTGCGCTCGGTACTCAGCGGCGAGCCGGATTATTCCATCCCCATCTCGGTCCTTGAGCACGCCGAATTCCGTTTCCCTGACGATGGCCTGGAACGGCATACACTGCGATACCTCAGTCCGAACAACACAACCGAGAACATCCGCGTCTATCAGAAAGCCGGCGACAGCTGGGAGCGCCTTCAGCCTGAAACCTTCGGAAGCTATCTGAGCGTGCTCAGTGTCGAGGAACTGCCCGAACTCTGCCTGGTCGAGACCATGCAGTCCTGGTGGATTCTGGTCTGGGTTGCCGGTGCACTGGCGGTGCTTATACTTCTGATCCTCATTGTCCGCCAACTCAGAAAACGCCGAAAGGCCAGACCGCCGAAGCAGAGGGACGCTGAGCAAAAGGGGAAG
>ONGJ01000095.1:8945-10830 GCA_900317375.1 uncultured Eubacteriales bacterium | reverse complement strand
CTCCCAGGACGTGCAGGCAGCGATGATCCTGCGGTCGTCAGCATTCCTGTTCATCTTTCCCGCTGCCTCCTTCTGTATTTCTGTCTACGGATTCATTCCCGCGGTCCGTTCTATCATAGCGTGCTTTTGCTCTGCTGTCAATGTCCCCGCCTGCGCTGCGGCTGCTCAGTCGATTCTCAGGATGAGCCGCAGGATGTTTTCCGCTGCCTTTTCCATGTCCCCGCGCTGCAGAACGCCTTTCTCCACAGCCTCCAGCAGCCGGTCCGGGAAACCGGTGGCCATCTTCATGTCGTTTCCGGCCGCCGCTTCCTTATAGTGTTCGCCGAATGTCCACCAGTCGGTCGTCACCATGCCGTCGAAGCCCCATTCCTCCCGGAGGATGCCGGTCAGCAGATCTCTGTTCTCGCTTGCCCGATGGCCGTTGATGATGTTGTAGCTGGACATGATGGACCACGGCCGGCCCTCCCTGACCAGGATTTCAAACTGCTTCAGCCAGATTTCCCGTATCGCCCGCTCCGAAGCCCGCGAGTCGCAGCTGCGGCGGTTGGTCTCCTTGTTGTTCAGGGCAAAATGCTTGGGTGTTGCCGCGATATGGTTGGACTGAATACCCCGGATCATGCCGGCCGCCTGTTTTCCTGCCAGCAGGGGATCTTCGGAATAATACTCAAAGTTTCTGCCGCACAGAGGATTTCGGTGAATATTGACCCCCGGTGCAAGCCAGACGGAAATATTGTTCTCCTTCGCCTCCAGGCTGGCAGCCGCCCCCACGTCATAGCAAAGCTGCGGATCCCAGGAGCTTCCGAGCAGCGTTGCACAGGGAAAGGCCGTTGCCGTGACGCCCAGTCCCGGATGAAATCGGATCCCGGCAGGTCCGTCCGCCGTCATGATGTTGGGTATGCCGTAAAGCACATTGTTGCCGTAGCCGAAGGTATTCGCCAGGCCGACATTGGGCTGGCCGCCCAGCAGATACGCAAGGTCCTCAAGGGGCAGCGCGGCGATAAACGCCTGCAGGCTCATCTTTCCCTCCGCCACGTCCTGAAGCTTCATGCCGCTGACGCGCCCGAAGTTTTTGATGCGGGGAACAGCCCGCACTTCCGGCGTCGCGTGCAGCGTCTCATGATCCATGGGGGGAAGCGCCGTCTCGTTCCAGTCGTTGCAGGCCGCGGTCGGCAGCTTCTCCCACGTTCCGTCAGCCAGCAGCCGTTTTTCCAGGCAGGTCGGGGTCATCCGGGCTGTCAGCTGCTGCGTGATGACGTCCTCATCCAGCCGCCAGGTATCCTCCAGCCATTCCCCGTCCCGTACGCTGGTACCGACGAAGAACCGGTACTCGCCTTTTTCCAGCACCCAGGCAGACCGTGCAATTTTGCCGAGATCGTCGAAGCTGGCCATCTGTGCAAGCGGAAAGCGGATATGCACCCGCTCGCTCTCTCCCGGCGCCAGCAGGCGTGTCTTTCGGTATCCCGCCAGCACCTTTGCCGGTTTGCCCAGTTTTCCCTGCGGGGCGCCGGTATACACCTGGACAACCTCTCTGCCGGGGAAATCCCCTTCATTCGTCACCAGCACGCAGACGTCCGCCTCTTCGCCGCTGAAGGCGGCCGTCTCCTGCGTCAGGGAAAAACGGGTATAGCTCAGGCCGAATCCGAAAGGATAGACGACCTTGCCGGCTGCACCTGGGATCGTCTCAAAATAGCGGTATCCGACATAGATGTCTTCGTAATAGTTGACATACTCTTCACTGTCATAAAAATCGGCGCATCCGGGATAATCGTCCAGGTCTCTTGCATAGGTATCCGTCAGTTTCCCGCTGGGCGAGCTGACCCCCATCAGCAGCTCCGCTTCGGCGCACGCGCCCTCCATGCCGCCCTGAAAGGCCATCAGCAGGCCC
>ONGJ01000095.1:0-8900 GCA_900317375.1 uncultured Eubacteriales bacterium | reverse complement strand
CCTGTATTCTCGGGTTGTCGCAAAAGCATGCCGTCTCAACCATCCCGCCGGTGTTCAGCACGACCACCGTTTTTTCAAAGGTCCCGCAGACGGTTTCCACCATGCGCCGCTCCGCCTCCGAGAGATAGAAGTCGCCTTTTTCGAAGAGCACATCGCTCATGCTGACCGCGTCTTCGGTCACCGGCTCCTTTCTGGTGATCCTTGCCCGCGGAGACTTTCTGTCCCAGCCCTCTCCGGAAAACCGGCTGATGGAAATGACGGCGGTATCCGTAAAAGCTCTTGCCTCCGCCAGCAGTTCTTCCGGGACGGGCGGTTCCGCCAGCATGCCGGGCAGCCAGTGCTCCGCATACTGTGCTGCGACGTATTCCCTGTAATAATCGACGGTTCCCGGATAAACGGCCTCTTTCCCGATCAGTTCGCAGAAGCCGTCATACAGGTTCCGTACATAGGGGACCGTCACATCTCCGCTTCCGCCGCCGCCCTTGACATAGTCGATGGTCGCTTTCCCGAACAGTGCCACCCGGCAGCCCCGCTGAAGCGGCAGCACCTGCCCTTCATTTTTCAGCAGGACCATGCCTTCACTGGCTGCCCTGCGGGACAGCGCGATGTGCTCCTTCCCGGCCGTCACCCTGCGTCCGTCGGCCCCCAGCGGAATCCCCGGCTGAAAGCGCGGGCGTATCCATTTTTCCATGACAGTTTCCTCCTGTTTTGTGATAGCTTCCGCCTCCTTGCTGTTTCCCGACCGGTCAGCACTGCGGCGAACTTGTTTGAAAGCCGGAAAGTCCATAAATCAGAGGCTTTCCGGCTTTGTTCTCAATTATTCCCACTCGATGGTCCCGGTGGGCTTCGGGGTCAGGTCGTAAAGGACCCGGTTCACGCGTTCACGCCCGCGACCTCATGGGTGATGCGGTCGGTGATGTGCTGCAGGAGGGCAAAGGGCACGTCCTCGACGGTGGCCGACATGGCATCGCGGGTGTTGACCGCACGGATCACGACAGGCCAGTCATAGCTGCGCTGTCCGTCACGGATGCCGGTCGTCCGGAAGTCGGGCACGATGGTGAAGTACTGCCAGACCTTCCCGGCCAGGCCGTTCTTTGCAAATTCCTCGCGCAGGATGGCGTCAGACTCTCTGACGGCCTCAAGGCGGTCACGCGTGATGGCCCCGACGCAGCGTACGCCGAGACCCGGGCCCGGGAAGGGCTGACGGTAGACCATCCCGTCCGGCAGGCCAAGTTCGCTGCCGACGACGCGGACCTCGTCCTTGAAGAGGATGCGGACCGGCTCGACCAGTTCAAAGTTCAGATCATCCGGCAGTCCGCCGGCGTTGTGGTGCGCCTTGATGCCGCCCTCGCTCTCCAGGATATCCGGCCAGATGGTCCCCTGTGCCAGCAGGCTGACCCCGTCCAGTTTCCGGGCTTCCTCGGCAAACACTTCGATAAATTCATTGCCGATAATCTTGCGCTTGGTCTCCGGATCCGAAACTCCGGCCAGTTTGTCCAGGAAACGGTCAACCGCATCGATATAGATCAGGTTGGCCTTCATCTGGTTGCGGAAAACCTCGATCACCTGCTCCGGTTCGCCCTTGCGCAGCAGGCCGTGGTTGACATGGACACAGGTCAGCTGCTGTCCGACTGCCTTAATCAGCAGGGCGGCAACAACAGACGAATCCACGCCGCCGGAGAGGGCCAGAAGGACCTTGCGGTCTCCGATCTGCGCACGCAGAGCGGCGATCTGCTCATCGATAAACGCCTTTGCCAGTTCGGGCGTGGTAATCCGCTGCATATTGTCGGGTCGTCTGAGTTCAGCCATGATGTACCTCCGTAATGATTATTTTCGGCCGATTATACCACAGCTTTCTGCCGCAGTACAATCTTTTTTGCTTCCGTTTCGAAAAACCGCTGCGAAAACATTCCCGTTGCGATTCTCCCCGGAAAATGGTAAAATGCTTTTTACTAATTCATCAGAGGCGGTTATCATGCAAATCAACATACTTGCGGTCGGTGATGTCTGCGGGGATCCCGGGCTGGAGTTTCTTGAGAAGAATCTGAAACAGCTGCAGAAAGAGCGCGAAATCGCCTTTACCGTGGTAAACGGCGAAAACGCCAATGTGGTCGGCATCACGCCGCGTCAGGCAGACGCCATTCTGCGTGCCGGGGCTGACGTCATCACGCTGGGGAACCATACCTGGACCCGCACCGAGCTGCAGCCTTATCTTGCCGAGCGCAGCCGCATTCTGCGGCCGGCCAACTACGGCCCTCAGTGTCCCGGGCGAGGCATTGCCGTCTACAGCCGTGATTTCGGCGATGTGTGCGTGCTGAACCTGATGGGGCGCTTCACGCTGGACAGCAACACCGACAACCCCTTCCCCATTGCCGACGGTTACGCTGCCGAGATTCAGGAGAAAATCGTCCTCGTGGACTTCCATGCGGAGGGGACCAGTGAAAAGCTTGCCCTCGGCTATCTTCTGGACGGAAAGGTATCTGCCGTCTGGGGTACCCACACCCATGTCCAGACCTCGGATGCCTGCGTGCTTCCGAAGGGTACCGGCTATATCACCGATCTTGGCATGACCGGCGCCGTCCGTTCGGTGCTGGGCATCGATGTCGACCAGAGTATCGGAAAGTTCATGGGGGATCCTCCCCGCCGCTATGAAGCCGGGAAGGGCCCCAGCAAGCTGGAAGGCTGTATTTTTGCCGTTGACACCGATACGGGCAGGTGCCTGCAGGCAGAGGCGGTGAGAGTGACATGAGAAGCATCCGAATCATCCACGCCGCGGACCTTCATCTGGACTCGCCCTTTCAGGCTCTCTCCGCTGCCAAAGCATCAGTGCGGCGGGAAGAGCAGGGTGAGCTGCTTGCCGCCCTTGCAGCGCTCGCGGCCGATGAGAGCGCCGACCTGATGCTGCTCAGCGGTGACCTGCTTGACAGCGGCAACACCTATTACGAGACCGGGGAAGCGTTGCTCCGCAGCCTTGCAGGCGTCCCCTGCCCCGTGTTCATCGCGCCCGGCAGCCATGACTGCTGGACCGAACGCTCGCCCTGGGCGCGTCTGGATTTGCCGGAAAACGTGCACGTTTTCCATGAAAATGCAGTGCATTTCGTCTCGGTTCCCTCTGCCGACGCGCGGGTCTACGGCGCCGCTTTTACCGACCGGAACGCACCCGCGCTGCTGCGCGGCTTCCACGCCGAGCGCAGGGCGGGGGTTTACAACCTGCTGTGCCTGCACGGCGAGGTCGGCAATCCGGACTCGCTCTGCAATCCCATTTCCTCCGAGGACCTTGCTGCCAGCGGCATTGACTATGCCGCACTGGGCGGCATGCACAGTGCCTCGGGCCTGCAGCGCAGCGGGAACACCTGGTACGCATGGCCGGGCTGCGCGGAGGGCCACGGCTTTGATGAATGCGGCGAGAAGACCGTGAACATCGTCGAGCTGGACGGCGAGGACGCCCGCCTTCGGACGGCCTGCATCGCCTCGCGCCGCTATGAAACGCTGGAGCTGGACATTTCGGACCGGGACCCGCTTCTGCTGATTCACACCTCGCTGCCGGATGATACGGTGCGGGACATCTACCGGATCACCCTGACGGGCGAGGCCGAATCGGCCCCCGACCTGCGGAAGCTGCATCAGAATCTGGACGAGATGTTTTTTGCGCTGGAGCTCAGAGACAAAACCCTTCTGCGGAGGGATATCTGGGACAGCGCCGCCGAGGACAGCCTGCGGGGTCTTTTTCTGAGACGCCTGCGGGCGCGCTTTGACGCGGCCCGGGATGACTCGGAACGGGACCGTATCGTGCAGGCAGCCCGCTGGGGTCTGGCTGCGCTGGACAATGCCGGGGAGGTTTGTGTGCATGATCATCCGTAAATTGCAGGCCTCGTTCGGGAAACTGCAGAACGACAGTCTGCGCCTGCATGACGGTCTGAATGTCATCTACGCGCCGAATGAAAGCGGCAAATCCACCTGGTGTGCCTTCATCCGGGCGATGCTGTACGGTCTCGACGGCAGTGAGCACGCAAAAGCCGGCTCCCTGCCGGACAGGCAGCGCTACGCCCCCTGGTCCGGCGCGCCGATGGAGGGCAGCATGGACGTCAAAGCGGACGGCTTTGACATCACGCTGCAGCGCTCGACGGTCTCTCGCAGCACGCCGATGCGCGAGTTTTCGGCCGTCTATGCCGGGACAAACCGTCCGGTCGAGGGTATGACGGGCTCAAACTGCGGTGAGCTGCTGACCGGCGTCAGCCGCGAGGTTTTCCGCCGCAGTGCCTTTATCGAACAGGGTGGGGTCGCCGTGACGGGCAGTCCCGAGCTGGAGAAACGGATTCAGGCCATTGTGGCCAGCGGCGACGAGCAGACCTCCTTCTCCGAGGCAGACGCCCGCCTGAAGGCCTGGCAGCATACGCGCCGCCGGCAGCAGAAAGGTCTGCTTCCCGCCCTGGAGAGCGAGATCGGCGAAATCCGGCAGCGTCTCAGTGAGATGGACAGCAGCGTGGATGCCGCGCACGAGCTCGAAGAAAAGCTGGAGGCGGCGTCGAAGGACTGCTCCGCCCTTGAGGAACAGGTGACGGAGGCCCGCCGGCACCAGCGTGCCGAGGCCATGCGCCGCCTGCGGGACGGAAGGGCTCTTGTTCAGGCGCGCAGCGAAGACCACGATGCTGCCCTGCTTGCGCTCAGTCAGAGTCGGGACGCCCTGCGGCGAAACGAATTCGGAAACCGGAGTCGGGAAGAACTTGAAGAGGAAGTGCGTCAGGACCGTGAGGCGCTCGCCGAAGCCGGTTCCGAGAGCAGGCCGGCCCTTGCCCTTCTGCCGGCCATCGCCTCCTCGGTGCTGGCTGTGGTGCTCGCGGCGTTCTACGGCATGACGAACCGCTTCCCGCTGATTCTTGCCGCGGGTCTCTGCTGCCTCGGTGCGGTCATCTTTTTCCTGCGCTATTCCCGTTCCCTGCAGGATCAGCGCGAGTCAAAGGCCGGCCGCGAGCAGATCCTTCGAAAATACGGCATTTCGGTGCCTGAGGATCTGGATCGGATTCTGAAGGATCGGGAAGCACTGGAGGCCGGTATTGCCCGGGCAGAGGAGGCCGAGCGCCTGAGCCGGGAACAGCTGGACCGGGCTCAGGGCGCACTGCACCGCCTGGAAGAGGAGTCTGTAAACGAGCTGGATTTCACCGGCGGCGACTCGGAGGCGGCAAGGCTGAACCGTCTTTTGCAGCAGAAGCGCGGCGAGGTATCGGATCTGACCGCCCACATTTCGAGCATCAGCGGGAGACTGTCCGCCATGGGTGACCCGATGGTTCTGACAAGTTCCCTCGAGGCCTTGCGCAGCGAGCATGAAACGGTTCAGGACGAATTCGACGCCATCACCCTGGCGGAGGAACTGCTGCGGGAGGCTGACTCCGAGATCCAGAGCCGCTTTTCCCCCATGTTGGGAACGCTCGCCGCGCAGTATATGAGCGAGATGACCGGCGGCCGCTATGAGGACGTGCTGATCGGGCAGGACTTTTCGGCCCGCACGCGCACGAAGGACGATACGGTTGCACGGGATGCGGAATACCTGAGTGCGGGGACGCTGGATCTGATGTATCTGGCCGTGCGCCTGGCCGTGTGCGAGCTGGCCCTTCCGGAGGGCGAGCCCTGTCCGCTGATTCTGGACGACGCACTCGTGAATCTGGACGAAACGCGTGAGGCTCAGGCTATGAAGCTTCTGCGGAAGCTCGCCCTGAAACGTCAGATTGTTCTGTTCACCTGCCGCAGGCCCGCCGGCTGGCTGGCAGAGTAAGGGAAGGTTGTGAGAACGTGCCTGCTGTACTCGTGAATACCGCGACGGTGCTCTGCGGAAGCCTGATCGGCATTCTGCTGGGCAGCCGCCTCAAGGAAAGTCTGCGGGATGCCGTGATGAAAGCGCTGGGCCTCTGCACGGCGCTGATCGGGATTCAGAGCGCTCTGGGAACAAAAGAGCTGCTCTGCGTCATTCTCTGCATGGTGCTGGGGACGGTGCTGGGCGAACTGCTGAAGATTGACGACGCCATCGAGCACGCCGGCGATGCCATCAAGGCCCGGCTTCCGAAGGGAAAATCGGAAAGCAGCCGCTTTACCGAGGGCTTCGTCTCGGCCTGCATTCTCTTTTGTATCGGGTCGATGACCATCATGGGTTCGCTGGAGGCCGGCCTCCGTCATAACTACAGCATTATCTATGCCAAAAGCATGCTGGATTTCGTCTCGTCCATGGCCTTCGGCGCCGCCATGGGCTTCGGGGTGACCTGTTCCGCCCTGTTTGTGCTGGTATTTCAGGGTGCGCTGACCCTGCTGGCCGGGGTTCTTGGCTCGGCCCTCAGCGAGGCCGCCGTCACCGAGATGTCCGCCGTCGGCGGCGTTATCCTGATCGGTATGGCGCTGAACATGCTGGGCTGTACCCGCGAGCGCATCAAGGTGGCCAACATGCTGCCGGCCATTTTTCTCCCGATTCTCTGGTTTGCCGTCCTGAAATAACAAGTGCCCTGCCTTCCGGCAGGGCATTTGCTTTGCAGCTCTTCAGAAGATTTCTTTGAAAATCGGCAGGGCCCGCTCGATCATGTCCCGCGAGACGCAGTACCCGAGGCGCAGGTAACCCTCCACGCCGAAGGGTTCGGAGGCCACCGGAAGCAGGTTTCGCTTCATGGCCTTCTCCACAAAGGCAGCGTTGTCTCCTCCGGGCGTTTTGACAAAGAGGTAAAAAGCGCCCTGCGGCCTGACGCATTCATAGCCGATCTCTGTCAGCCCCTGCCAGAGCAGCTTCCGGTTCACGTCATAGGCCTCCAGGTCGGGCATGCAGTCGATACAGGCCGCCACGGCCTGCTGGATCAGCGAGGGAGCGCAGATATGCCCGATGGCACGGGAAGCCCCCGCCACGGCGGAAAAGAGTTCCTTCGAATCCTCCGCCTCCTCCGAAACATAGACATAGCCGATCCGCTCGCCGGGCAGGCTGAGGGACTTGGACCAGGAATAACAGACGACGGTGTTCGGATAGAGCTTTGGTATGAACGGAACCGTCACGCCGTCATAGACCAGTTCGCGGTACGGCTCGTCCGCAAGGATGTAGATGGGATGTCCGAATTTTGCCGCCTTTTCGGTCAGCAGGGCGGCGGTGCGGCGAAGGGTCTCCTCGCTCAGCACCACCCCGCTCGGGTTGTTCGGCGAATTCAGGATGACGGCCTGGGTATGCTCGTTGATCGCGGCATCCAGCGCCTCCAGGTTCACCTGAAATGCGGGCAGATCCGCCGGAACCAGCACAAAGCGGCTGCCTGCCGCCTCGGTGAAGGGCCTGTATTCCATAAAGTACGGCGCGATGGCAATGATCTCGCTGTCCGGTACCGTCAGTGCCTTTATCGCCGCAAGCAGCGCGGGGGCTGCCCCACAGGTGATGAACACGTTCTCCGGACCGGCATGTCTCCCGAAGCGGCGGTTGAGATTTTCGGCCACCGCACTGCGCAGCAGGTCGCCGCCTGCACCGCTGGTATAGCCGTGCACACGGATGCTGCTCTGACTGTCCAGAATTTCGTGAATACGCTGATTCAGCTCCGGCGGAGCCGGGATGGACGGATTGCCGAGGCTGAAGTCGAAGACATTTTCCGGTCCGACCAGGGCTGCCTGCCGCCGCCCGTACTCAAAGACCTGGCGGATCGGGTTGGGTGCTGCGCCCAGATTGTAAGCGGTTTTGTTGAACATATCTGTCTGCCTCCTCCACACGGGCAGACATGTTTTTTCTCTGCCTGCCGTGCTTTCTCTATTAAAACGCAATCGCCCTCAGCCGTCAAGTCTTATCTCCGTCCAATGCAGCAGAAAAAGGGGCCAGTCGGATTGATAGTTTCAGTTTTAAGCGCCCGACTGCAGATTTCTGCTGCTGCGCGGAATTAAAGATGTATCCTCGCACCGACCTTCCAGCGCCGCGCTCTTTATTGGAGTGGAAGCCCTCCCCAAAACCAGTCAGCGGCCGCAGGATGTACTTAAGGGCAGAGACCAGCTCTTGCCGCGCACGGGACCAGCTTCCGGGGAGCATAACGACATAGAAAATCCCCCGCCTTTCGGCGGGGGGTTCGGCACCTCTTGCTTAGCGCAGGATGGTGGGATAAATGGTCAGCTTCTGGTTGATGTAGATGAGGTCGGGGTTCTTGATGTTATTCCACTGGCAGATCTGCTGCACGGTGACACCGAAGCGGATCGCGATGCCGGAGAGGACGTCGCCGCCGACGACCGTGTAAACGATGTACTGGCCATAGTTCACATAGGAGCCCTTCGCATACTGCTGCCAGGGGCCGTAGCCGCCGGAGACTTCATTGAGTTCTTTTTCGTTGAGAGCCATTTTTCTTTTCTCCTTTTTAATAAAATTTGTTTTCTTTTTGCTTTTGCAAGCTTATTCTAGCACAGCGTCTGTCACACAAGTGTCACAGACTGCCGGCTCACTTCTGACGGTCGTTTTCTGTTTCCCGACCTGTCGCGATCATTGTAACCGCCCCTGTCCAACAAATGTCCAACAGAAAATATGAAGATTTTCTTAATATTCCCGCCCGAAAATTCCTGCTTTTTCTCAATCCGCTCTTGATCCGGCAACATTTTTGCCATCTTGCCGTCTATTTCTCCCGATTGACTTATTGTATTCTCCCCGAAAATATGGTAAATTACTGGCAGCAGTCCCGCAAAATTTTGAAAAAGGAGAACGGTGATGAAAAAGATTCTTTCTGCTGTGCTTGCTGTTCTGATGCTGCTGACCGTCTGCACCGGTGCGCTGGCCGCCCCGGTTCAGCTTTCAGCCGCCGATGCGGACGCTCAGATCCGCTTCATCTACTCCAAGCTCAGCACCATGAAGCAAAACGAAGCGAAAAAGGCCTGGAGCTACGCGATCACGGATCTTGACCGAAACGGTCAGCTCGAGC
>ONGJ01000062.1 GCA_900317375.1 uncultured Eubacteriales bacterium | reverse complement strand
GAAAACCCCGATGATCAGCAGCAGACCGGTCAGGATCAGGGCCGACTCGGGCTTGAGGGTGAAGAAGAGACTGAGCACCGCGAACGCCGCCAGCGCGGTAAGCAGCGCCGCCGCGAGAAAGCGCCACGGACTGATCGGGAAGTCGGCGACCACCTTGCCCGTCTGCCCGTTGACCGTGGCATAGGTGATGCGGTCGCCCTCGCGATAGCTCATGAACCACACCGGGTACAGGACCTGCTCGGTCCGGGTGACCTTCGTCGGGATCGACACGCCCGTGATGCCCGTTGTATGGGCATCGTTGTCCTTGGCCTTGCGATTGACCTCGTCGCTTTCCAGCAGCTTCTCCGCCGTCAGCTTTTCGAAGTACCGCTTCGCATCGTCCGCGTACTTGTTCGAGCGCTCGTCCGCCACGTCGACGTAAAAGCCGCTCAGGTAGCCCGGCGTGAAGGGCTTGCGCCCCTGGGTGTCGAAGGGGGCGAGGCACTCGCTGATCTCATCGTCAAAGGCCTTCGAGGCGTCGTGGGTCCAGCCGTCGTATGCCATGTCGACGTCGCCCTCGATGGTGTACTGGTCGGTGACCAGATAGTCCCCGTCCCGGCTGGCGCTGCTCTCCACCTCGACCTTCGCCCGGCCCTTCTGCTCGACGGCATAGCTCCAGTAGGGCATGTAGATCGCGCGGAAGCCGTCGATCAGCTCTTCCTTCTTATAGCGCGCCGGGGTGAAGATCGCTTTGCGCGCGGCTTTGCGGTATTCGCGTTTGCAGCGCTCGCGGTCCACCTGGAAGGGAATGATCCAGCTGGGGTACTTGACTTTGCGCAGCCGGTCAAAGAGTATCGACGCGCCGCCGCAGTAGGGGCAGAAGGCCTCGGCGTCGGTCTCGTCGGTGGTCATCAGGCGTGCGCCGCAGCTCGGGCAGGAATAGACCCATGCATCATAGGCTTTCTCACGGGACGCATCCTTCTGCATGCTGTCAAACTGATAGGGGTCATAGCTGCTGCCGCAGTACGAGCACTTCATCTGCTGGGATGCGATGTCAAAGAGCAGGTTTGCTCCGCAGCCCGGACAGGCAATCATGGGCACGGCCTCCTTTCGCTTTGTTTCCTCTATTTTACAGAGCCGCAGAGAAAAAAGCAAGAAAAGCCTTTACAAATTCATTGAATAAGAGTATAGTTGCATACAGTTATACGAGAGCACAAGGAGGAAGCCAAGCATGCTCGAGCTTTCATCGAAAACGAATCTGCTGGAAGAAAACGATTACCGCTATTCTCTGCAGGATGTAAAAGAACCGGTTCTGTACCGGGACGTCTATGATTATGACGAGGTCCCGAAGGTGGCCTTCAACCACCGGCGCGTGCCGATGTCGATGCCGGAGGATATCTGGATCACGGATACCTCTTTCCGCGACGGGCAGCAGTCCATCAACCCCTACACCCCGGATCAGATCGTCGACCTGTTCAAGCTCCTCTCGAAGCTGGGCGGCCCCTACGGCATCATCCGCCAGACAGAGTTCTTTATCTACAGCCAGCGCGACCGCGAGGCCATCGCCCGCTGCATGGACCTGGGGCTGAAGTTCCCCGAGATCACGACCTGGATCCGGGCCAGCCGCGAGGACTTCAAGGCGGTCAAGGACCTGGGCATCCGCGAGACGGGCATCCTCGTCTCATGCAGCGATTATCACATCTTCAAGAAGCTCAAAATGACGCGTTCGCAGGCGATGGAGCATTATCTTGCCACCGTGAAAGACGCTTTCGACGCGGGCGTCATGCCGCGCTGCCATCTGGAAGACATCACGCGTGCCGATTTCTACGGCTTTGTGGTGCCCTTCGTCAACGAACTGATGCGCCTGTCCGAAGAGGCGCGTATCCCGGTGCGCATCCGCGCCTGCGATACGATGGGCTACGGCGTGCCCTATACCGAGGTGGCGCTGCCGCGCAGCGTGCCGGGCATCATATACGGCCTGCAGCACTATTCGGGCGTGGCCAGCGAAAACCTTGAGTGGCACGGCCACAACGACTTTTACAAAGCCGTGGCAAACGCGGCGACGGCCTGGCTTTACGGGGCCAGCGGCGTCAACTGCACCCTGCTGGGCATCGGCGAGCGCACGGGCAACGTGCCTCTCGAGGCCATGGTAATGGAGTATGCCTCCCTGCGCGGCGCGCTGGACGGCATGGACCCGACGGTGATCACCGAGATCGGGGACTATTACCGCAATGTGATCGGCTATCCCATTCCCCCGATGACGCCCTTTGTCGGGCGGAACTTCAACGTGACCCGCGCCGGCATCCACGCCGACGGCCTGCTGAAGGACGAGGAGATCTACAACATCTTCAACACCGAAAAGCTGCTGCACCGCCCCGCATCCGTGGCGATCAGCAAGAACTCGGGCCTCGCGGGCATTGCCTACTGGATCAACCAGAACTACGGCCTGAAGGGCGGGGACGAGCTCAGCAAGCACAGCCCGCTGGTGGAAGCCCTCAAGGAGTGGGTGGACCTGCAGTATGAGGGCGGCAGGACGTCGTCCCTCTCCAACGACGAACTCGAAACAAAAATCAGTGAGCTTTCCGGCGGGAAGCTCGCTCCGGTCGGAAGGAACTGAAGAATGAGAGAACATAAGAACATTTCCATCGCGGATCAGATTTTTGAACAGCTGGAGCGGGATATCCTCTCCGGGAAATACCCCCGCAGCACCGTGCTCAGCGAACTGGGACTGTCCAAGGAACTGGGCGTCAGCCGGACACCCGTCCGCGAGGCGATCCGCCGCCTTGAGCAGGAGGACATCCTCGAGGAGTGCGGCAAGGGCATGATCGTCGTCGGCATCACCCCCGAGGACATGCAGGACATGTTTGAGATCCGTCTGGCCATCGAGGGCGAGGCGGCCAGACGTGCCGCCATGAACATCAGCGATGAACAGCTGGGCCGCATGCGCGAGATCCTGGACCTGCAGCGCTTTTACAGCGAGAAGGAAGGAGAAAACAGCTCGGACCAGATCAAGAACATGGACTCACAGTTTCATGAGATCCTGTACCTCGCCTCGGACAGCCGGCCGTACATCCGCACGCTTCTGCCGCTGCACAAGCGCATGATGAAGATGCGCAAGGCCTCGGTCTCGAAGCACAGCCGCGCGATGCGGTCACTGGAGGAGCACGAGGCCATCTACGAAGCCCTTCTCCGGCACGACCCGGACGCTGCGGAGAAGGCGGTGCTGGCCCATTCCCGGAACGCCCGGGAGAGAATGACCGGCCTGGGGGTGTAAAGCCGTGGAAGAGATGATCAGAAGCGCGACTGCGCATTTTGAAGAGCTGCTGCGGGCCCAGCTGCGGAGGCAGGAGGCCATGGAAGCGGGAACGGGCAGCAAAAACTTTGCCGAGCTTGCAACAATCCGCATCGGCATCGTCCCCGGCGACGGCATCGGCCCCATCATCATGAAGCAGGCCATCCGGGTGCTGGAATGCCTGCTGAAGGACGAGATTGCGGCCGGCAGGATCAGCCTGGTGCCCATCGAGGGCCTGACCATTGAAAACCGTCTGGCCTGCGGCCAGGCCGTGCCGGAGGAATGCCTGCAGGCCATCCGGACCTGCGATGTCCTCCTGAAGGGCCCCACCACGACCCCCAAAGGCGGCAGCATGGAGAGTGCGAACGTCACGCTGCGCCGTGAGCTGGACCTGTACGCCAACGTCCGGCCTGTCAGTGTACCCGACGAGGGCATCGACTGGGTCTTTTACCGTGAGAATACCGAAGGCGAGTATGCCCTGGGCAGCCGGGGCATCGAGCTTCCCGGCAAGCTGAGCATGGACTTCAAGGTGACCACCGACGCCGGAACCCGGCGCATTGCGCGTGCGGCCTTCGAATATGCCCGGCTGAACGGGAAGACGAACGTGGCCATCGTGACCAAGGCCAACATCATGAAGAAGACCGACGGCATGTTCAGCCGCATCGCCCACGAGGTGGCGGCGGATTATCCCGGAATCGAGGCTGAGGACTGGTACATCGACATCATGACGGCAAACCTCGTCAACCCCGCCCTGCGCAGCCGCTTCCAGGTCTTCCTGCTGCCGAACCTGTACGGGGACATCATCACCGATGAGGCCGCCCAGATCCAGGGCGGCGTCGGCACCGCCGGCAGCGCGAACATCGGCGACCGCTATGCCATGTTCGAGGCCATCCACGGCTCGGCGCCCCGGAAAATCGAGGCAGGGGAGGGCGACTATGCCAATCCCGCCAGCATCCTGAAGGCGGCCGAGATGATGCTTCGCCACATCGCCATGCCCGAAAAGGCCGAGCGGCTGCAGGCAGCCATGCGCATCTGCACCGAGACCGAGCACCGCGTCACCGTCACCGGCCACCGGGACGGCGCCACCTGCGAGGCCTTCACCGACTACCTGCTGGAGACGATGAGGAGCCTATGATCCAGTGGCAGCACCTGTTTGCGGTCTCCATCCTGAACCGCGGGCGGGAATACTATCGGAAAAACAAGGTCCGCTCACTCATCCGTGACGGGGAAACTTTCTACGCCACGGTCGAGGGCAGCGAGGAATATGAGGTCGAGATCCGGCTGGAGGGCTCGCACGTTGCCGAGATGCAATGCAGCTGCCCCTATGCGGAGGACGGGAGCAACTGCAAGCACATGGTGGCCGCCCTGTACGAGATCGCGGCCCGCGAAACCCCGGACCTGCTGAACAAAACGAAGACCGACCCGGTCAAAACGCCCGGGCCGGTCCGTCTATACCCATTTTCCGGTGACAGCGCGGGGGAAGGGGACTACCGCTACTACGACCCGGCCCGCTTTACGCGAAACCTGGTCATCTATGCCGATATCTACGAAAAGGCCCAGCGCATCCTGGAAACAGGGTGCCTTGACAGCATCGAGCTGTTCGATACCTATTCCGACGACCCGGATTCCAACGGCAAGCTGGCCGTGGCCCGGGGCGCGCTGGACAGAAGCGGTGCACTGATTGCGGAAGTGGCCTTTTCCAGGGACCGGGTCCGGCGCCTGCGCTGTCCGGTCTACCGCTGCCGCGGGTATTTCAGGAGCTATTACGACCGGAACAATATGGAAATCTGCGAGCACTGTCTCGCCCTGATGATCCGCGCCGCGGAGGAGCTGCACAGCATGCGCGGCTGGGACGCCACCGACCGTCAGGCCAGGCAGATGATCGACGGCTTCTGGACCCGCTACCGCGACAGCGCCCTGAGCGCCGATGACGGGGAAGAGACCGGGCGCAGCGGCCTGACCGTACGGCTGGAACCCCGCCTCGAGGATACCGGTGATGCCCTCGAACTGGGTTTTCGTATCGGGACGGACGACAAACTGTATGTGCTCCGGGATCCGGAAGAGCTGGTGGAGGCCGTCCGGGACGGGCGCGAGTTCAGCGCCGGGAGCCGCCTGAAGCTGCACTTCGCCGTAGACCGCTTCGGCGAGCGGGACCGCGGATACTATGACCTGATCCGCCAAGCCGTGCTGGAGAAGCAGGCCCACGACCCCGGCATCGGCCGGAGCGGGAAGCTGCAGGGCATCCGCCTGTACGGGGCCCTGCTGGACGGCTTTTATGAGCTGGCCCTGGACAGCAGCCTGAGCTTCAAATCGGCGGACGGCGAGAAGGGGATACTGCAGGTCCGCGCCGAGCCGCCGAAGATCCGGCTGGAGCTGAACTGTGACGAGACCGACGACGGCCGCTTTCACGGCATGATCCTCCACGGCGAGCTGCCGCGGATCCTGGACGGGGTGCACGCACGCTACTGCCTTATGTCGGGCGTGCTCAGCCGTGTGGAGCCGGGGCGCCTGCGGGTGCTGGAGCCGCTGCTGTCCGACGGGGCCCGGACGGATCTGAACATGCATATCGGGCGCAATGTGCTGTCCGATTTCTATTACCACGTGCTGCCCGCCCTGTCGGAGAGCGTCGACATCGACGAGCCGGACCGCGAGAAAGTCCTGCCGTATCTGCCGCCGGAGGTACAGTTCAGCTTCTACCTGGATGCTGCCGAAGGTGTTCCGCTGTGCCGGGCAGAAGCCCGATACGGCGAAACGCAGCTGGTGCTGCAGGCGGACGCGAAGGCCTTCCGCGAGCAGGAGAACGAAGAACGCATGGACTTTCGCGACCGTATGCAGGAGAGCGCCGTGCTGCTGCGGTTGCTGCAGTTTTTCCCGGAGAACCTGGGAAACGGCGAGCTGCGCGCCCCGGAGGATGAGGACGGCATCTTCCGCGTCCTGACCGAGGGCGTGGAGCTGCTCTGGCGCATGGGCGAGGTGATGAGCACGGCGCGCTTTGACGCACTGCGGGTGCGGCGCGGCGTCCGGGTCCAGGTGGGCGTCTCGCTGGAAAGCGACATCATGGACCTGAAAATCTCGTCCGAGGACGTCAGCCCCGAGGAGCTTGCCGCGATCCTGCACAGCTACCGACTGAAAAAGAAATATCACCGCCTGAAAAACGGTGATTTCATCCGCATGGACGAGGGCATCGGGGAGCTGGCTGCCCTGACGGACAGCCTGCATCTGAGCAAAAAGGAGCTCCTGAGCGGCGACATCCGTGTGCCGGCCTACCGCGCGCTCTATCTTGAGCAGGTCCTCGAGCAGTCGCAGGAGCTTTACCTGACCCGCGACCGCCGCTTCCGCAGCCTTGTCAAGGACTTTCAGACCGTGCGCGACTCGGACTACGAGGTGCCCGAAGAGCTGGCCACGGTGCTGCGCGGCTATCAGGTATACGGCTACAAATGGCTGCGCACACTGCAGACAGGCGGCTTCGGCGGGATCCTCGCCGACGAGATGGGCCTCGGAAAGACCCTGCAGATCATCGCCGTGCTGCTGAGCGCCCGCCTGGAGGGCGAGATCGGCACCTCGCTTATTGTGTGCCCGGCTTCGCTGGTCTATAACTGGGGCGAAGAGTTCCGTCGCTTTGCGCCCCTGCTCAGCGTCTGCCCCGTGGAGGGCGGCCAGAGCGAGCGGCAGGAGATCCTGTCGCACAGCGGCCGCTGGGACGTGCTCATCAGCTCGTACGATCATCTCAAGCGCGACATCCCCCTCTACGAGGACAAGCTCTTCCTCTTCGAGGTGCTGGACGAGGCCCAGTTCATCAAAAACCAGAGCACCGCCGCGGCAAAGGCCGTCAAGGCGGTGAAGGCCAAACACCGCTTCGCCCTCACGGGCACGCCCATCGAAAATCGGCTGAGTGAGCTGTGGAGCATCTTCGATTTCCTGATGCCGGGCTTTCTGTACCGCTACGAAACCTTCCGCAGCGAGATCGAGAGACCCATCACCCGCGACGGGGACGAACAGGTGACCCTGCGTCTGCGCCGGATGGTGGCCCCCTTCCTGCTGCGCCGCCTGAAGAACGAGGTGCTCAAGGACCTGCCGGAAAAGGTGGAGGAGAGCCGGGTGGTCCGCTTCGGGGAAGAGCAGCAGCGCCTCTATGACGCCCAGGTCCTGCGTATGAAGCAGATGCTGGACAGCGAGACGGACGAGAGCTATAAGAAAAGCAAGATCCAGATCCTGGCCGAGCTCACCCGGGTGCGGCAGATCTGCTGCGACCCGAAGCTGCTGTTTGAAAACTATGACGGGGGTTCGGCCAAGATAGAGGCCTGCCTGGACCTGGTGCGCAGCGCCATCGAGGGCGAGCACCGCATCCTGCTCTTTTCGCAGTTTACCAGCATGCTGGACCTGCTGAAGGAGCGCCTCGGACAGGAGGGTATCCGCTATTACGAAATTACCGGCGCCACGCCGAAGAAGGAGCGCCTGCGCCTCGTGACCGAGTTCAACGAAGGGGATGTGCCGCTTTTCCTGATCTCGCTGCGGGCAGGGGGAACGGGCCTCAACCTGACCGGCGCGGACATCGTGATCCACTATGACCCCTGGTGGAACGCCGCCGCGCAGAACCAGGCCACGGACCGTGCGCACCGCATCGGACAGCAGAAGCCGGTGACGGTCTACAAGCTGCTGGCGAAGGACTCGGTCGAAGAAAAAATCCAGCAGCTGCAGGAGCGGAAGCTGGACCTCGCCGACGAAATCATCGGCGGCGAAGCCGTGTCCTTCTCCTCCCTCTCGAAAGAGGAACTGCTGGAACTGATCGGATAAAAAAGTCACATGCTGCAGAGGTCGGCCCAGGCTTTGCCGTTTTCCAGATACAGATTGGCATAACGAGGCTGAAAGTATGCGCAGGCCCCGGGATTGAGCACAAGAACGCCGTCCCTGGTCTCGCAGTACGGCACATGGGTGTGGCCGAACAGAATCACGTCGGCGTCTTCGTGCGAGGCCGAGCGCAGCAGATAGTCCAGCCCCTGGTCATATTTCACATCGTGCCGGTGCCCGTGCACCGCGAAGACCCTCACGCCCTCCAGTGTGAGCAGCAGCCTGTCTGGGACGGACACGGACGCGCCGGCGTCGCAGTTGCCGCACACCGCATACACGGTCAGGTTGGGATAGCGGCGGCGCATGGCCTTGAGGTCGCGCTCGCCGTCGCCGAGATGGATGACGGCGTCCGGCTCTTCCACGTAGACCGCGTGCAGCATGTTGTCAGGAACGCCGTGAGAATCGGAAAAAACACAGACTTTCATGGAAACCTCCGCTCAAAACCGTACGAATTGCAGGAAGGCCCTCCGCCAGAAGCGGAGGGCCCGGTTATTTGCAGAACAATCAGTACTCGAGGTTCTTTTCGGTTTCCTTGCTGAACACGTGCGCAACGCTTCCCTGGAAGTCGAAGTGCACCATGTCGCCCATGGAGTATTGACCCTTCATATCCAGCGTCGGGACGATGATGATGACATCGCGGTCCTCGGCCGTGACATGCAGATGCACGCTCGAGCCCATCATCTCGCTGACGTCGACCTTTGCGGAGACGCCCTTGTCGGCGATGTTGGTGTGCTCGGGACGGACGCCGAGGATGACCTCCTGCGACTCGACGTTGTTCTTCTTCAGGCGCTCTTCCTTCTCCTTGGAAAGCTCGACCTTGTAGCCGCCAAGCTCAACGAAGTACTTGTCGCCCTCGCGGGTCAGGTCGGCATCGAACATGTTCATGACGGGCATGCCGATGAAGCCGGCGACGAAGAGGTTTGCGGGATGATTGAAGACCTCCTGAGGCGTGCCGATCTGCTGAATGTAGCCGTCGCGCATGATGACGATGCGGTCGCCGAGCGTCATGGCCTCGGTCTGGTCGTGGGTGACGTAAATGAAGGTGGTGTTGATGCGCTCACGCAGCTTGATAATCTCGGCACGCATCTGGTTGCGCAGCTTGGCGTCGAGGTTGGAGAGAGGCTCGTCCATGAGGAAGACCTTCGGATCACGCACGATGGCGCGGCCGATGGCGACACGCTGGCGCTGGCCGCCGGACAGAGCCTTCGGCTTGCGGTCGAGGTACTGGGTGATATCAAGGATCTCAGCCGCCTCATGAACCTTGCGGTCGATGACATCCTTGCTCTCCTTGCGCAGCTTCAGGGAGAAGGCCATGTTCTCGTACACGGTCATATGGGGGTAAAGAGCATAGTTCTGGAAAACCATGGCAATGTCGCGGTCTTTCGGCGCAACATCATTCATCAGTTTGCCGTCAATGTACAGCTCACCGGCACTGATCTCTTCCAGACCGGCAATCATACGCAGGGTCGTGGACTTGCCGCAGCCGGAAGGACCGACCAGGACGATAAACTCTTTGTCGGCAATGTCCAGATTGAAGGCCTGAACGGCAACGACGCCTTCATCGGTGATCTGCAGGTTGACCTTCTTTTCCGGGGAGGCGTCTTTCTTGGCCTTTTTCTTGCTTCCGCCGTTGGAGTGGGGGTAGATCTTCTTGATGTCTTTCAGCTGAACAGATGCCATGTTTCCGACTCCGGACACCCGGCCTCCGCCTGAGGTGCCCTCGCGGCCGCCCCTTGGGAACGGACCGCTTTGCGACAGGTCTCCACACTGCCGCACCCCGAGTCAGGGGATGTTCATTTCCTCCTTTTTAAAGCTGTATACGGCTGAGATCATGGAGAGCCGCATACGCAGTCAGATTTTGCGGGCATTCACCCACGCCTATTATAGCGTAAACGTTTACGAAAGACAAGTGAAAAATTGAAAGGAGTGCAATTGATCAACCGATCTGGAAGATCTGGTCAAAGCCTGTCACTTCCAGAATCTCCCGCACCGCGTCCGAGCAGTTGATTATACGGAATTTGCGGGAATCCGGCAGCGATTTGCACATCGACAGCAGAACCCGCAATCCTGCCGACGAAATATACTCCGTTTCAGCCAGGTCGACGGTGATCTCTTCGATCCCCTCCGTCCTGCTGTTGTGAAATCCTGTCAGAAGCTCCGGCGCGGTGATCGTGTCCAGCCTTCCCGTGATCGAGCAGAGCAGCCTGCTGCCGTCTGCCGAAAACGCGCACCCGAACGCCTTTTCTTCCCCCGCTGCTTCCGCCGGCGTTTCACGCAGCGTCATGATCCATACTTTGATATTCTGATAAGCCTCTTTCAGCTTTGCCGTTTTCTCGGGGGCATCCTTCAGACTCATAAGCTCCGGCATTTTATCTGCATACGAAATCTCCTGAACTGCAAAGCCATGCCCGGCAAAAAACGCTTTGCACTCCTCCGGCGTACCCTCCTGTATCACCGTATGATTGACCGGGATGTCTGCGACCTTTGCGCCGCCCTTCGACATCATCGCTTTAATGAACTCCCCGTCGCCGCCTGTCAGAGCCTGATACGTTTCAGCCGCCTGAATACGGGAATACCTGTCTGCGGTGATCCAGCAGCCCCCGTGCTCCGCCAGCAGCTTTTTCATGTTCTCACAGACCGTGTTCAGCTCCGGCTCATTGAAATATCCCAGCAGCCCGTCCATCAGAATGCAGAGCTTTCCCTTCGCATCTGAAAGAGCGTCCTTCAGCGAGGCATAGTTCGTGGCATCCACCGCTTTGAAGTGCAGGTATTTTTTCTGCTCCTCCGTCGCGATCTTCATGATCGCCGGTTCCAATTCCTCAATGACGGCCGGAAGATCCAGACCGTAAAAGGCCTTTTTCATATCGGCGACCACAATCCCTCTCGGAACGTAGCCGCAGGGCAGATCCACAATCACATCACAGTCTGACTCTTTCGCCAGGATATTTCCGATGTGATATCTCGCCTCGTTGGAGACCATATAGATGTTTCTGATCTCCTGCGGCGTATTGGCGCTGCCTTTTACCGTGGTATCAATCTGCTCGGCCAGCTCGGCCGCTTCTTTGATTCCGGTGTTCTTCAGCAGGCCGAGACAGCCTTTCGCGGTGGCAAATACCGGGTTGACCATGTAATACAATTCTTCTCTGCTGATGTCATTCATTTGATACGTGCTTCTCCTGTCCTTTTGTTCTTTCTTTTTTTGGCAAATCTGGAAAAGTGGCGGCCGGGGTGCTATAATCTTATCATATCACAAAAGAAGCTGGCATGGAAGGAAAAACGAGATGAAGAGAAAACTTTCAGGCTCCCGTGAGGGCTTTTCCGTTCGCGGGATTTCGGATGACCTGTTTGACCGGATGAAAAGCGGAAAGACCTATAAAGACGACTGCACCGTTCCCCGGGAGGACCTTCGTTATCTGACGGTGCTGCACAGGGATAAGGACGGCAATATCCATCAGGGCGAGATGGTGGCCCACAGGCTGATCGCGGACGATCTTCTGGAAATCTTTGAAAAGCTTTATGACGCGGGATACCCGATCGAGAGAATGGTGCTTCCGGATAACTATCTGGCGGATGACGAGCTGATGATGCGCGATAACAACTCCTCCTGCTTTAATTTCCGGCTGATCTCGCATACGAACATCGTGTCAAAACACGGCCTGGGGATGGCCGTGGATATCAACGCCCTCTACAACCCCTACCATAAAATCGTGACGAACGGGGACGGCACCCGGACCGAGGTGATCGAGCCTGCCACGGGGAGACCGTATCTTGACCGGACGAAGGACTTCGATTACAAGATTGAAAAAGGCGACCTG
Source organism: uncultured Eubacteriales bacterium (assembly GCA_900317375.1). Classification (GTDB taxonomy): domain Bacteria; phylum Bacillota; class Clostridia; order Oscillospirales; family Oscillospiraceae; genus Limivicinus. The sequence goes on along the minus strand of ONGJ01000062.1, from coordinate 1,241 downwards.
TGCTGTACGCTCTTTGCCGAAAAGGGCTTCATCTGGGGCGGCGATTTTCCGGATCGGGTAGATTACCAGCATTTTGAGCTGCCGCCCGAGATCATCGGGCGGTATACGGCGCTGTATTCCAAATAGCTAGCGCTTCCCCGGTTTATTCCTGCGTAAGCCCTTTCGCTCTCGCATCATAAACAGCAATGGAGGCATCTATGAATCTGACTGTCAGAAGGCTGGATCGTTTTTCCCAGGTGGAGGAGATCTACGCCTCCCGCATGCCGCAGGACTTTGACCCGGACGAAATCCGCCCGCTGTTCTCGCTGCGCAAATCCTGGGAGCGGAAGGAATACATCTGCTACGGCCTGTCCGGCAGTGCCGGCCTTGTTGCCTATGCCTTCTTTGTCCATCGGGGCAGACACCTTCTCCTGGATTACCTTGCCGTGTCCGAGACGCACCGCGGAGAGGGCCTCGGCTCGGCCTTTCTGAAGGAGCTCTCCGACAGAATCCCGGATGCCGAATGTGTTCTTGTCGAGGCCCAGGACCCCAACGCGGCGCAGGAGGAAGGGGAGCGGAGCCTGCGCCAACGGCGGATCGGCTTCTACCTCCGCAGCGGCTTCTATGATACCGGCCTGCGCTCACGGGTTTTCGGGGTGGATTACTGCCTGCTGGACAGAGCGTCCGGAAGAGAGGTGCCCGTGCCCGGACTCCGGGAGATCTATGCGGACATGTACCGCAGCATGCTGCCCCCCAGGCTCTTTGATGCCAACTTCTGCATAAAGGAACCGTGCCGGTCGGAGACCTAGGACCGGTATATTTCAAAGAAAAAAGCGCGGCGGGGCAGGTTCCTTGCGAGGAACCACCTTCCTGTCCGCACAAAAGCAGAGAGTTTTATTCGTGTGCAATTAAAATTGCCCGAGGCGGGGATTTCTCCCCGCCTCGAATTTTTTATTTATTTTCGCGTGTCTTTCGGAACATGAATGCCCTTGCCGCATGTATCGCCACCTTGTAGATCAGCGGCCGCAGATCCTTGTCCGCCTCCTGCAGCTTATCCCGGATGGGGATCGACTGCGGACAGTGCTGTTCGCACTTGCCGCAGCGGATGCACTGCGAGGCAAAGGCCGGCTCCTTGGTCAGACCCACGGTCTGCATGTACTGTGTCCGCCTCTCCTGCTTTGACTCGGTGTACATCGTGTTCCAGCAGCGGAAGGTGCCCGGTATGTCCACGCCCTTCGGGCACGGCATGCAGTAGCGGCAGC
>ONGJ01000140.1 GCA_900317375.1 uncultured Eubacteriales bacterium | reverse complement strand
CTGGCGGTGCTTATACTTCTGATCCTCATTGTCCGCCAACTCAGAAAACGCCGAAAGGCCAGACCGCCGAAGCAGAGGGACGCTGAGCAAAAGGGGAAGCTGCGCACGGAGCTTCACCGCCGGAGAAAGCTGCTTCTCGTACTGCTGGCTGTTCTTGCCGTTGTTCTGCTGGGGCTTACGGTTCTTCTGCAGTCCGGCCGCCTGCAGGCGGGAATCACCGGTTACCGCGTACTCCGGGATTTCTACGGGCGGGAGGCGGACATCGACGCTGAGATCCGAATTGCCGCGGGCGATGAGGAATTCAGCCTCGACAGTACGGTTCACCGTCTGGCTTACAGGGATTCCATGATCAGCTGCGCTGACCAGTACGGGATTCCTCTCTATATCAGCGGCAGCAATATCTATCTCGAGAACGGCCGCGCCTTCCGCATCCTCAGCAGGAGTCTGGACAGCAGTTCCCTTGTGCGCATCGCACGGGAAGCTTTCCGGAAAGGCAGTGTAGACATTCAGCGCGAAGAAGATACGATGCGCTGCTCCGCCGAGCTGGACGCAGACAGCATTTCAAAGACGATCCGCAGTCTGCTCGGCGAAGAGGTCGGGGACATCCTGACGGTGGACCGTCTCCGGCTGGCCTTTTCCCTCCGGGGGGAAGAACTGAGTGAACTGACTTTCCTCAGCGAAGGAATGCTGGAGGATGGGGAGGCTTTCCGGATCGATGTCGTCCTTCACCCCATGCCCCTGAGCGAGCGTCCTGCGATTCCGCAGGCGGTCATGGATGCAATCGACGCGGGGGACAGAGGGACGGAACTGCTGACAGATGACTTTCTTGCGCTGCTGGCGGCGTGGATCCGCTATGACCGTGCCGGAGAAGCCGACGCGCTGATCACCGTCAAGGCCGATGCGGGTCTGCTGTCCCTGAACGATCAGTACGGATATTTTCGCACGGAGGTGGAAAAAACAAAAATCCATTGTGTGTCCAGCCGCCTGTTTACGGTATACTTTACCGACCGTTCCGCCTGTACCGCGAACGGAACCGGACTCGGAAACGCGGAAACAGCGATCATGGATGCGGCAAAGCTCATCACCGCTGCCAGAGAGCTCTGCCTTGACGGCAGTTTCTCCTGTGAAAATCTCGGGAGCGGCCGGGTCTATACCCTGACGATTCCGAAGGAAAACGCAGAGAAACAGATCGGGCAGATTCTGCCCGATCTGGCGGAGCTGGATATCGGTTATGAGGACTGCATGCTTAGGGTGACGCTGCGCAATGACGCGCTGTACTCACTGGAACTGCAGTGCAGCGGAACCCTGAAAATTGTCACGCGGGACCTGGATGCATCTGCGGATGTCATTGTCCGGTTTACCGAACCGAAAGTGCACCGAGTTCCCGACAGTGTGGCAAAAGAACTCCTGTCATAAAGAAAAAGCAGATGCCGAATTCTTGTGATTGGCATCTGCTTTGAATTATTTACCGGTCAGCGCTCGGTCCCGCGGAAGAACAGGGCAAGCATGCCCGGACCCACATGGGCGCCGGAAAAAGGCTCGTGCTGACAGATTGTAATCGGAACATCCGGCGTGACGCGGCGCACCAATTCCGCCAGCTTTTCAGCGTCCGCATAGCAGTCACCGTGCGAAATGCAGACGCGCTGTTCGGGCCCGTCGATCCGTTTCTCCTCGTACTTTTTGACGACGGTTTCGATGGCCGCCTTCCTCCCGCGGACCTTGGCGCACGAAACGATATGACCGCTGCTGTCGCCGTAGAGAATGGGCTTGATGTTCAGTACCGTCGCGATCTTGGCGGTCATGCCGCTCACGCGGCCTGTCCGTTTCAGAAAGTTCAGGTCGTCCACGGTAAAGTACTGGCAGATGTGGGGAACCTCGGCGTCCAGAATGGCAGCGGCCTCGCGCACATCCACGCCTGCCCGGCTCAGCTCCGCCGCGCGGACAGCCAGAAGGCCATTTCCGAAACCGCATCCGTGCGAATCGACCACATGCACAAAGCGCCCCGGATAAAGATCCATCAGCTCCATCGAGGCAATTCTGGCTGCGGCATAAGTCCCGCTGATGCCCGAACTCATGGCGATGTAGATGATGTCGTGACCCTGCTCCAGCAGGGGGGAGAACCTCGTCAGAAAAAGCTGGGTATTCAGAAGCGAGGTGGAGACACGTTTTCCGTTTCTCAGCCCCTCATAGTATGTGTGGGCATCAAAGCTGTCCACGTCCCCCTGATACACCTGAGGAACGCCGTCCATAAGGTATTCGCAGGGGAGCAGTTCAATGCCCTCCAGCATGCTTTTCGGCAGATTGGCACTGCCGTCAGCAAAGACCAGAAAAGCCATTCTATCTCAACCTCCTTCCGGCGGCAGAAAAGGCGTTCTGCAGCACGCGAAACTCACGGGATCAACAGGTAAAAAGCTGTATTTTGCAAAATAAGCTTTTTGTTATTTTATAATAATCATCACAGAATTGCAAGACTTGCCCGAGCGCAAAACAGACAGATTTACAGAAATGTAAAAAAATGTTTTACAACGGCCGAACTCTGTAATATAATAACCGACATACCTCAGTAAAGGAGAAAAAAGATGGACAACAAAAGAGAAAAACTTGGCAGCCGCCTTGGCTTTATCCTGCTGAGTGCGGGCTGCGCCATCGGCTGCGGCAACGTCTGGAAGTTCCCCTGGATGACCGGCCAGTTCGGCGGAGGCGGATTTGTTCTGGTCTATATTCTCTGCCTGCTGCTGCTTGGCCTGCCGGCTATGACCATGGAGTTCGCCATGGGCCGCGCTTCCCAGGCAAGCCCGGTCAGAATGTACCAGAAGCTTGAGAAGCCGGGTCAGAAATGGCACATTCACGGCTATGTCGCGCTTCTGGGCAACATCGCCCTGATGGCCTTCTATACGGTCGTCACGGGCTGGATGATGTATTACTTCGTCATGTTCCTGACCGGCAAAACCGCGGATCTCGGCTTCGTCGGCATGATTACCAACCCGGTCGTGAACGTGGTCTACCTGGCCATTGCGGTTGCGCTGGGCTTCCTGGTGCTGAGCTTTGACCTGCAGGGCGGCCTGGAGCGCGTCACAAAATACCTGATGGTCGCGCTGTTCGTACTGATGATTGTGCTCGCTGTTCACAGCGGCGGCATGTCCGGCGCCAAAGAGGGCCTGAAATTCTATCTCGTACCCGATTTTTCGAAGATCAACGGCCAGGTGGTCGT
>ONGJ01000094.1 GCA_900317375.1 uncultured Eubacteriales bacterium | reverse complement strand
TTCAAGTCAGTTTTTGGCAGGAACCATGGGATTGCAGGATTTTTGTTCGTTAAGTCATATTTATGGCGCGCTCATTGCTTGCCATGAATAATTCAGGTTTTAATAATTATATGCAATATAAACGAGAATCGTCCAATACTATTTTTGTATTATTATACACGCTAAAATGAGTATAGGGCGGCGAGCGCTGATCGAGAGCGTCATCGGCGGACTTCTGCTTGCACTGCTCCTCACCCTTACAAAAGAGATCTCTTTTGTGCAGGCACTCACAGAACCTGTTAGTGCTCTTAGAATTAATACAGTTTCTTATAGTTGCGGAGAAATGTGGAGAATTGACAACCCTCTGTTATTATGCTACAGTTTGGCTAATGTACTCGTCTAACCAAAGAAGATATCTAGGGGGTAGAAATGAAAAATAGAATACTCTTCGTTGCCTGCTTCATTTTGATTTTACTGACTCTGAGCTCCTGCCAATCTGAAAAGAAAATTGTTGCCGAGCCCGCTCCCACACTAGAAACTGTGCCAACTGAAGCAATGACAGCCCAGACGCCGGTTCCGGTTCTTGACCCCATGCCGGAAGAAACACTGGTTCCTACTCCCGGGCCGGAAACCTTGGATTATGCAAATGCCTATAGCAGCGTAATTGAAAAATATCGGATCGCAAAACAGGCAAGCGTCAGCAGCCCGGGAGCAGCTTTTGAATATGATGTCAGCGAGTGGATCGAGTATTTTGATCATGTAGGGTATGCACTGAAAGACTTGGACGAAAACGGTGTTCCTGAACTTATCGTTGCCGGTATCAGTCCAACTTACGATCCCGGTCCGGTTCTGTTTGAAGTATTCACACTCGAAAACAATACTCCTGTGCAATTGCTGATCAGTTGGGCAAGATCAAGGAATTTCCTATTGCCTGACAACAGAATCTATAATGAAGGCTCAGGCGGAGCTTCCAGTTCCGGTTTTGTGCTGTTTAAAGTAAACGGAACAACCCTCCAATTTCTGGAAGGCTACTGGTCTTCCAATTCAACAGATAATACTGGATCAACAATGTATCACACCTCTTCAGACGAGGGTAATCCGGGTTTTGGCAACTTTGACAAGTATGATTACACAATGCCTGCACAAGAGGGGTTTGCCATTGGGCAGCAATTATGTGAAACCTCATGCCTGCCCGAGCTGACCCTGATCGCCTGATGCCAATTCAGCTCCGTACACAAGTTTTAACCCCCATTCCTTCGGTCTTGCTTAGAGAAATCCAGAATTGTCAAAAGAGCTCCCCATGACACGGGGAACGGGAGATTGCGAGGGATGTGTATAATGTCAGTTCCCTGTTTACCGGGCGCAAATCCTGTGCTTTAGTGCACCGGAAGTCCTGTGTGACCGCAGCCTGCAAACAGACTTCCCCATTTTTTGGATCAAGCACAAGGAAGGATTGATTTCTTTGAAATTCCGGAGGATCATTGCGCTCATTGCGCTGCTCATGACCTGCGCCCTGCTCCTGGGCGGGTGCGTGGTCGCGCACAGGCAAGACAGTTCCGCCGTCAGCTCGACGGAGGACGCCCAGACCGTCCGGTCGGACGACAGCCTCATCTGGTGGCAGAAGACCATCGCCTACGAAATCTATGTAAAAAGCTTCAAGGATTCCGACGGCGACGGCATCGGGGACCTCAACGGCATCACCTCCGAGCTGGACCATTTGAAAAGTCTCGGCGTGGGTGCTGTCTGGCTGACCCCTTGCTACGTCTCCCCCCAGGCGGACAACGGCTATGACATTGCCGACTACTACAACATCGATCCGACCTACGGCACCATGGAGGACATGGAGACACTGATCGCGGAAGCCGGCAAGCGGGACATCCGGATCGTCATGGACCTTGTGTTCAACCACACTTCCAACGAAAACGAATGGTTCACGGAATCACGGTTAAGCGCGGACAACGAGAAGAGCGACTGGTATATTTGGGCGGATTCCAAAGAGGACGGCAGCCCCCCCACCAACTGGCGCAGCATTTTCGGCGGCTCTGCCTGGGAGTTTGACGAGACCCGAGGCCAGTACTACCTCCACACCTTCCTTCCTGAGCAGCCAGACCTCAATTGGGAAAATCCAGAGGTCCGACAGGCGCTGAACGATGTGGCCAATTTCTGGGTGGACAAGGGCGTCGGCGGTTTCCGTATGGACGCCATCACCTACATCAAGAAGCCGGCCGAGTTCCTGGATGGGACACCGGACAGCAGCAACGGCACAGTCAGCATCCACACCATGACCGCCAACACCGATGGTATTCTGGACTATCTCCACGCCTTCAAATCGGCGGTCCAGGACGGCACGGACATCTTCACGGTGGGCGAGGCCAACGGCGTCTCCGCCGAGGACCTGCCGGACTGGGTCGGTGCGGACGGTGTCTTTGACATGGTTTTTGAATTCGGCCATGTGAAAATCGACCTGCCGGACGAGATGAACTGGTGCGAGACCCGGGAATGGACGCTGCCGGATTTCAAGGCCCTCTTTACGGCCAGCCAAGAGACGACGGTCAGGACAAACGGATGGTATCCGATGTTTTTAGAAAACCACGATCAGCCCCGCTCCATCGATCACTTCCTGCCCGCCGGTGCGGACCGGGTTGCCGGGGGAAAGGCCCTTGCCGCCTTGGTCCTCACCATGCGCGGAACGCCCTTCCTCATGGAGGGCGAGGAGCTTGGCTTCGTGAACGTTTCCTGGCCATCCATTGACGACTACAACGATGTTTCCACCAAAAATCACTATCAGTATGCCATCGACGAGGGCTACTCAGAGGAGGAGGCCATGGCTGGGGTCCACCGTTTCGCCCGGGACAGCGCACGGACCCCCATGCAGTGGGACAGTTCCTCGCAGGCAGGCTTCACGGCGGGCACGCCGTGGTTGCCGGTCTACGAGGATTATGCTGTGTACAACGTGGCCTCCGAAACGGAAGACCCGGATTCCGTTCTTAACTGGTACATTGCCCTGGCCAACCTTCGGCAGGAGCATACGGAGCTGATGACCGGTGATTATGAAGAGATTTTCCATGATAATGAACAGATTTTCGCCTACATCCGGGAAAGCGAGGCAGGAAAGGCCATTATTCTCATCAATCTCTCCACAGCGGCCGCTTCCTACGATCCCGCCTGCGTGGAGAATGCGGAGTTGATCCTCGGCACCAACGACAAAAACGAGAAGGGTTCGCTGGCCCCTCTCGAGGCAGTGATTTACGAAGAGACGAAGAACTGAACTTGCGGGCAGTATGCTGCCCTGCATATCCGGGGCAACCCTAACATGTAGCGGGCCAGCGTTTTGCCTCCGTCTTCCTTCAGACCCCACCTCACGATGACGCCCTTGACCTTGGCTGTATTCTTCCCACTGCCGGGCAGATTTGGGACTTTCACCCTTTGAACTTGCGCTCGCCGGGCACACTGAAAACGAGCACATCGTTTCCGATGTGCTCGTTTCTTTGTGTTGCTTTGCCTTTTCAAATGCCGCTGGGGCAGATTAAATCAGTATATATATCTTGTAAGCCCTGTAAAATGAACACTACTTTTTCTCGCTTTGCCTTTATAACCTTGCTCTGATAATATCTTTTCAATTTGTGGCATAACCTCTTTATGTGTTTTACCAAAAGGAATACCGTTAAACTTTGTGAAACTTGCATTACCGCAACCAACGAAACTAAATACAATCGCTACTAACAATAAAAACAACGACATCCTGGGGTTTTCCCGGTCAAGATCCCGGCGGGTTTTCTATACGATTCTATGGTGGTTACTTCATCCCTTCACGGCGCCTGCCGCGACACCCTTGATGATGTATTTCTGGCATATCAGATAGAAGACGATAACCGGGATGATACTCAGCAGGATCAGAGCCATCGTTGCACCGAGATCCACGGTTCCGTAACTGCCTTTCAGATACTGGATATGGATGGGAATTGTCCGATACTCGTTGATGTCAAGCACCAAATATGGCAGCAGATAGTCGTTCCAGACCCACATGATCTCCAGAATCCCGACTGAGATCATGGTAGGCTTTAGCATCGGGAAGACCACAGAGAAATAGGTACGGACCGGGCCGCAGCCGTCGATGGACGCGGCTTCCTCAATTTCAAGAGGTATTGACTTGACAAAACCGACAAACATGAAGATCGCAAGTCCCGCGCCGAAGCCCAGATAAACAACGGGGATCGTCCAGGGCGTGTTCAGGTGCAGCGTGTCCGCCGTTTTTGACAGCGTAAACATGACCATTTGAAACGGAACAACCATGGAGAACACACAGAGATAGTAAATCACTTTGCATACGAGGGAATTCACCCTGGCAATGTACCAGGCAGCCATGGAAGTAAACAGGATAATCAGCGCGGTGGAAAGCACCGTGATGATCACGCTGTACTTGACGCTACTCCAGAAGGGATAGTTGCCGAAGGTCATACCCTTGATAAAATTCGAAAAGCCTGCCCACATCTCACCGGTCGGAAGCGCAAAGGTATCGGTCTTGACATAGGTGTTGACCTTGAAGGAGTTGATGACCACTGTCAGCACCGGAAGCACATAGATGATGCAGATTATCCCCAACACGACCGACAGGATCGTTTTTCTGCGATTTTCAGCCGCAAGGCTTTCCTGTCTGCTCATTACTGCTGCACCTCTCTCTTCCGTGTAAACTTCAGTTGGAGAAGGCCAAGCCCCGCAACCAGAATGAAGAACAGAACGGCTTTTGCCTGGCCGACACCCTTGGAAGCGGAATTCTGGCCGTAAAAGGTATTATAGATGTTCAGGGCAAGCATCTCCGTTGTCTTGACCGTACTGCCGTCCGGCTGAATAATAAAGGGCTGACCTGCTGTCAGAGCCAGGTTCTGGTCAAACAGTTTGAACCCGTTGGTGAGGCTCAGAAACGTGCAGATCGTGATGGCAGGCATAACATTCGGGATCGTGACGCGAAACAGCGTCTGGGTCTTCGTTGCGCCATCTATCTTTGCCGCTTCCAGCATATCCTCCGGAACCGTCTGAAGACCTGCAATGTATATGATCATCACATATCCGATCTGCTGCCAGCACATCAGAATGATGAGTCCCCAGAATCCGTATTTTGTTTCAAGAAGTATCGATGTGCCGTAACGGGAAAGAATGCCGTCGAAGATCATGGACCAGATATAGCCGAGCACAATGCCGCCGATCAGGTTCGGCATGAAGAATACCGTGCGGTAAAGGTTACTGCCCTTGATTCCCTGCGTAAGGGCATAAGCCGCGGCAAAGCCCAGCACATTGATGAATATCAGACTTACAATCGCAAACAGCGCCGTGTACCAGAAAGAATGCACAAAGCTCGCGTCCTTCAGCGCCGCGGCGTAATTCTGAAATCCGGCCCAGCTTGTTTTGGAGATCAGCTTGAACTTACAGAAGGACAGATAGATTCCCTGGATAAAGGGCCAGACGAAGCCAATGCAGAAGGCAGCTGTTACCGGCCCAAGGAAGAGCCAACCCCAGCGCCGAATCGGGTTTTTAAAGATCCCTTTCATCGTTCCCCTCTCTTCTTCTAAAACGAATGCGGGGCGGACGAACCGGTCCGCCCCGCAGCAATGATCGTGTTTTCCTATTTTGTGAAATCAGCCGTTGGCAGCGGCGTACTGGGTGGCCCAGCCGTCGATGGCGGCCGTCTTCACCAGCGCCCAGTTGGCATCGCTCTGATCAGCGCAGTAAGCGTTCAGTGCAGAGACAAGACCGGCACGGTACTCGTCAACGTTCGGCTGATAGTTGGTTGCCCAGTCAAATACGTAGCAGCCGTCTGCAGTGTAGGCTGCCGCATCGTTCAGGAATCCGTTGGAGGACTCGACCGCGTGTTTGTACGGCATGATGCCAAGCTGCTCAACCATCAGGGCATTGGCCTCAGGATCGCTGACCAGCCATACCATGAAGTCGACGGTCGCTTCTTTGTCCGCATCGGAGGCATACTCGTTGACAGCCCAGCAGTTTTCCGTGCCGCAGTTCAGGCCGGCCTTTTCCTCACCTTCCACACCGCAATAGTACGGAATCATGGTGGCATTGGGGACATCGCCCGAGACGGCCGCATACTCCCAAGAGCCGTTTACAAAGAAGGCTGCCTTGCCGGATTTGAATTCGGCTTCGGCATCGTGTCCGCCGGTGGCCAAATCCTTCGGGTCGGTCAGGCTGTTGTTGATGCAGAGATCAAAGAGGTTCTTATAGTTTTCCATGTAGTTGCCGGTAAGCGTCGCCGGGCATTCGGTCCAGACAGCGCCTGCTTCGCGCTCTTCATAGACATACTCGAGGTTAATCATGTGGCCGGTGAAGCGCCAGCTGGAGGAGCCGTCCATATCGGAGGATGAGAAGGCGTCAAAACCGAGCTCGTCCGCACGGGCGTGTATATCCTCGGCAACTGTCTTCAGACCTTCGAAGTTCTTGAGCTCATCCATGCTGTGGCCAGCCTTCTCGATGAGGTCGGGGTTCACGATGATGCCGTAGCACTCATAGCAGTAGCCGATGGAAACCAGACGGCCGTCCTCATCATAGAGGTTGTAGGCATCTGTATTGAGTTCATCGGCGATGGCAGTACCGGTCAGATCCATAGCAAACTCGCCCCACTCCTTGACGCCGGCCTGGTTGCCGATGATGAAGAGGGTCGGGGCAGCCTTCTTGTCCATCTCGGAGGTCAGAGTCTGCTGATAGGTGCCGGAAGCCGCTGTGACAACCTTGACGTCTACACCTGTCTCTTCGGTGTACATTTTTGCAAGCTGCTGCGCAGTCTCATCCAGCTCAGGCTTGAAGTTCAGCCAGTAAACGGAACCCTTATCCGCAGCAAAAGAGGAGGGGCATGCCAACGCAAAGATCAGGACCAGCGTCAGCACAAGCGCGATTGTCTTTTTCATGTTTGTTCTTACTCCTTTTTTTGTTTTTTATTTTCAGACCCAATGGGTCGGAAATACTTCTTTCAGCCTTAGATCGTTTTCAAACGTTTCGGACGGATGCTCCTTCCCGAAGCACGGCTTCCAGTCGGATATGACGGCTGTACCCCGGATCTTCGAGCATCTTTAGGAGAATTTGCACGCTTTCCCGAGCCATTTCATCGGCTGGCTGCACCATGGTTGAAAGCGTAGGCGAGATATATTTCGACACGTTCAGCCCGTCAATGGCAATTACGGAAACATCCTGAGGAACATGCTTCCCACAGTCCTCCAAAGCCTTCATTCCGGCTATGGCCATGGTATCCGATATCATGAACAGGGCTGTAAAATCCTCCGTACGTTCCAGCAGACGGCGGACGCCTTCATAGCTCTCCCGCATATCAAAGCTGCCTGTTTCTTCGATCAGCGCTGAATCTGCCTCAATCCCATTCTCCATCAGCGCATCAAGATAGCCGAGATATCGAAGTTCACTGATCGAGCGGTCGCTCCGGGCCGGAATCACAGCAGCAATCCGCCGATGTCCACGGGAAATCAACTCCCCAACCGCACGGCAGGCGGTCAGTCGATCATCGATGGACACGGAAGAGTAGCTCTCCTCGTTCAATGTGCCAAAGATGTTCGTATAACTGCAGCAGACAAACGGTACTCGGATTGCGGCAAGCTCTGTCGATACATAGTCATACCGCCCGCCCAGGAAAAGCAGCCCACGAAGTTTCTTCTCCCGCTCCAAAATCGCGCCAGCTTTTACCTCGTCCGCCTCAGAATCAATAAAATGCGGTACAGGAGCATAACCCCTTTGGGTTATTTCATCCCCAATAGTCTGCAGCATCCTGGAAAAGAAAAGGTTTTCAGTCCCCCTAACAACCACTCCGATTGCATCAGAGCTGCTTTTGACCAGATTCCTCGCGCTGTCATTCGGGATATAGGCGCAACGCTCTACTTCTTCCAAGACCCGCTGTCGTACCTCTTCACTTACGTCAGGGTGGGAATTCAGCACTCGGGACACGGTACTAACGCTTACACCGCAGTTTTTCGCAATGTCTTTAATCGTCATATTATTTGATCTGATTCTGTTATATTTGCCAAATCACTAAACAAACGTTTTAGGAAAAGGCTCTGATAACGATACCGGGAACGATACCGGGAACGTTTCCAGCCCTACTGCGATGAGTGTAACAGCCTCTATCCGCAATGTCAATGAAAATCAGAGCATGATAAAGAACTTCAGCACTTTTTACATTTTTTAGTTTTATTTTTTGTGCATTATATAAAA
>ONGJ01000057.1 GCA_900317375.1 uncultured Eubacteriales bacterium | reverse complement strand
GAGCGCAGCATCAATGTCGCCGAGGTTCTGGTCGGGGTCATCGATGCCCGGGATCCCTATCTGAACGGCCACAGCCGCCATGTGCAGGAGCTCACCATGCTGTTCTACCGTTACCTGCCCAAGCACATCCGGAAAGAGCTGAACCCCGTCAGTCTGGAGTACGCAGCGCTGCTGCACGATGTCGGCAAGCTTGGCGTGCCGGAGGCGATTCTGAACAAACCGGCCAAACTGGACCCTGAAGAGTGGGAGGTGGTTGTCCGGCATCCCGCTACCGGCGTCAAGATTCTCAAGCCTCTGCACTCCTTCGACAATATTACCGACTGGATTCTCTATCACCACGAGCGGGTAGACGGAAAGGGCTACTACCGCCTTGTCGGCGATCAGATCCCTCTGGCTGCCCGCATGATTTCCATCACGGACACCTATTCCGCCATCACCATGCGGCGTGCCTATAAGCTGGCCAAAACCCACGAGGAAGCCATTACCGCCATGAAGGAGGTTTCCGGTGCCCAGCTGGACAGCAAGCTGCTCGACATTTTTCTCACGATTCCGAAGGAAGAGCTGCAGAACTGCATCCCGCAGCGCGTAAACTACGGCGAGCCGGTGGATGATCGGGAGCCGCCCTTCGTCCCGCCCCACGGCTCCGGAAATCCCTTCTGACCCGCCGCGGAACGCAGAAGCCTGAAAAGCCGCCGGCAAAACCCGGCGGCTTTTGTCCTGAATTTTTATTTGATAAGGAGGAAAAACAAGTTGACGCACCGCATCATGATTGCCGCCTTATACGGCGATGCCCGGCGGACAGGACCTTCCTATTACTGCGCGCAGGGCCTTCAGGAGAAGACGCTTTACTGCGATGCTTTCCTGCCGATGGAGGCAAGCTGTAAATATGTCCTCTCCGCCTTTCCCATCGACGAAATCATTGTGCTTGGCAAAAAAGAGTCCGATCTGCCGGAAGATGAGGCGCCTGCGGTTCTGCGTCAGGTGAAGAAAGATTATCGCTTTGACTCGGAAAAGACTTCCGAATACAGCATTCTGCTGTACCGGCTCATGCAGTTTTTTGACGAGATCAGGATTGAAGACGCCGATCAGCATTCCCTGCTCAGCGGGGAAGAGCAGAAGGAAACCGTTGCCTTTCTTCGCTGCTTTTTCCGTGAGTATGCAGCGGCCGACGGCGACAGAAAGATCAGCCGATATTTCCACTATCTGATTCAGGACGCGGCCCTGCGCGATGAATTTGTTCAGGCGCTGGACGCCTGGCTTCCGGATCCGGAGAGGGATCGGGAGCGGTATATGGCCTGGATCGTTCAGTATCTTTACCGTGAACTCAAGGCGACCAGCAAAATGGAGCCTCTGGAGCAGAATGAAAATGTCCGCATCCGTTACCTCTGTGCCGTGGAAGACGACAGTCTTTCTCTGCTCAGCAAGCTGCTGCCGCTTTTTCAGGGTATGGAATACGATGACGGCACGCCCGACACCACGGAACTCACGGTCTGCGTTCACAATGATCATGCGTCCAGGGTCTTTGACATGCTCAACGCCATGAATCTTTCCAAGATTCTGCCGTCGTCGCGGGTCCGCATCTCCCGGGTCGTCACAGAAGCGCAGATGAGCGGGCTGCCTGTCCGTGTGCTTCGGGATCAGACCGAGGAATACGGCATCTCCGAGCTTCTGTCCGCAACGGGGGCCTTTTTGAGCTACGGCAAGACGGATCTTCTGGTACAGTACTGGGAATCGGCGAATCGAAGGAATCCGCAGATTGAGCGGGTTCTTTACGCCATGCGGAACATCGATTCCGGCATCTCGCTCTGCGATATCGCCGATCTTGAGCGCGGTGTCCGCAGTCTGCGGGACGTCATTCAGAACGATCTGCCCATCTCCGGCGACAGCATCATCGAACGGTATTTCGGGCTCGTCGTCGACAGTATCCGGCAGGATTACGGTTCTCTGCTGGAAGGCGACACGGTGCCCTTCATCGATCTGGTGCGATGGGCCTACCGAAAAGGCTTCCTGCAGCAGACGCTGACGCTCATTGAGTCCCGCGCTCCCCGCGATTTTGTGGACAGGGGCATCTATTTCTATGCCGATGGGGAGAGGACCCGGAAGCATGCCCTCGAGATTCTGGGGCAGATCTACTATGACCTGAAGCCTCATGAAAAGTACAAGCTGGACGACGTTTCCCACTATTATGTGAAGTATTATAGCCGCAGACGGGCGCCGCGCGCGGACGGCGACGCCTATCAGCTGGGCTATGCCGCCGTCCGGATGGAAGAGCTGGACACCCGGGATGAAAGCCTTATCCGCGCGCAGACCGTCTGCCCGGACCGCGCCGCCCTGAAGGACCTGCTGTTTGCCTATTACCATCTGGGCGATGTGCGGAACCAGACCAACCACGCAACGGAGGAATTCAGCGGTTTCTATACCGTCACGCCGGAGTCCGACCCGGGCGAACGCAGGAAGCTCATTACCCAGGCCATTGACTATTTTCTGCACTGCTATGACACGGTCTGCGGGCTGATCAGCGGGAAGAACGCTCACGTCGTGAAGCTCGAAACCGCCGAGCTTGCAGACTATGCAAGCGCCCTGCGGAGTGGAAATCGCCGGGACCGGGACAGAAGCTCTGACGCCCCGGCGGCAGCACCGGGCGCTTCCGCGCCCAACGCGAAGGAAGCGTCCGGCGGGGCCGATGCCGTATCGGCGAACGGACAGGATGGCAAGTCTGGCTGGAGAGAGTTCAAATGACCCTGGAAGACAGTCAGTATAAGAAAAGCCTGACGAAGGAAATCCTGAAAATCGGGGTTCCCTCGTTTCTGGAAACCCTGTTTACGACCTTTGTGTCGGTCATTGACTCCAAAATGGTTTCCGCCCTGGGCGTGACGGCCATTTCGGCGGTCTCCGTAACCAACCAGCCCCGTCTCTTTGTTTACAGTATCTTCTTCGCCATGAACACAGTCACCACCAGTCTGGTTGCTAAATATCACGGAAAGGGAGATCAGGAGACGGCCAACCGGGTTTTTGATCACACGATAAAGATCATTGTGGTGCTGAGCATTGTCCTGGGTCTTCTGGCGGCCGCCTTGGCCCGGCCGATCATGATCCTGTTTTCCGGGCAGGCGGATACCCTGGAAGCCTCCATCACCTATTTCCGGATTGTGATGGCCGGCATGATCTTCAACCTCGTGTTCCTGGAGGTCAACGCCGCGCTCCGCGGTTTCGGAAAGACGAATCTGACCTTTATTGACAACGTGCTTGCCTGCGCGGTCAATATTCTCTTCAACTGGCTTCTGATCATGGGGCACTGGGGCTTTCCCGCCCTGGGAATCGCCGGCGCCGCTTTCGCGACGGTTCTCGGCAACGCGGCCGCCTTCGTCCTCAGCATCGTTTTTGTCTGCAGCCGGAAGCTGTTTATCAACATTCCCTATTGCATAAGCAAGCGCTTTCATATGACGAAGGAAAGCCTGCGCGAAATCACTGCACAGACGAAAAGCTGCGCCGTGGACAACCTGGCCATGCGGGCGACCCTGCTTGTGATCTCCGGTATCACGGCCCGCATCGGTTCCTTCCAGATGGCAATTTATTCCATCGGCAATTATCTGCTGAATGTCAACTTCGCGCTGGGGACCGGCCTGCAGACCTCCTCCGTCACCCTGATCGGACGCTCCTACGGCGAGGGGGTTTACGACCGCCTGAAGGCGTACCGGAGACAGATCATCAAGATCGGCATGCTGGGCGCCGCGGTGCTGGCCGTGCTCTTTATCTCCTGCGGCGGGCTTTTCTTCCGCTTTTTCAGCGACGATCCGGCCTTTGTGAGAACCGGCCATCTTTCCTGCATCTTTATCGGCGTAATTGCCATTTTCCAGACGCTGAAGTTCTGCAACAACGGCGCCCTGCAAGGGGTCGGAAAGATGAAGGAGGTCGCGTTCTGCAGCATTGTCGCCTATTCCTGCGTCAATCTGGGTCTCGTTGCCCTGCTGGTTCTCGTCTTCCATTGGGGAATCTGGGGTGTCTGGACCGGCACACTCTGCTCGCAGGCATCGCAGGCCCTCATGCTGCGGTACTTCATTTCAAAAACACCGGTTTTCCGCAGGGACGCGTCCCTGCCGGAATCCGATCCGGAATCCTAATGCAAAGCCGCCGGCTTTTGCCGGCGGCTTTGTGTTATCCGAGAATCAGGTCGCAGATGCGGTCCACCGTGTCCGTCGTCAGGTCGGCATAGATGGGCAGGGTCAGCACCTGCGCGGCGATCTGAGCGGCGATCGGCGTTGCGGAAGGGTCAAAACCCTCCCAGCCGTCATAGCAGGCGAAGGCGCTGGTCAGCGGATAGAAATACTTCCGCGGGATGATCCCTTCCGCCGAGAGCTTTGCATACACCTCGTTCCGGTTCAGCCGGAAACCGTCGAACACCACCGGGTAATAGGCGTTGTTTGAGCGGGTGTTTTCCTGTACCCGGTTCAGCCGCAGGCCCGGTGTCCCGCCGAGCCGCCCGTCATAGTGCTCACGCACCAGGCGGCGCTTTTCGATCTCTTCTTCCAGATGCCGCAGGTTGCAGATGCCCATGGCCGCGCAGAACTCGTTCATCTTCGCGTTGCCGCCCACATAGGGGACGTTTTCCTCGTCGTGGATGCCGAAGTTCTTCAGGTCGCAGAGGCGGCGGCGGATTTCCTCGCTGTGGCAGCAGACCGCGCCGCCCTCGATGGTATGAAAGACCTTCGTCGCGTGAAAGCTGAACATTGCCGCATCGCCGAAGCAGGCCGAACTGACCCCGTTTCGAAAGACGCCGAAGCTGTGCGCCGCATCATAGATGACCGGCAGACCGTACTTTCTGCCGATTTCGCCGATCCTGTCCGTATCACAGAGATTGCCGTACACGTGGACCGGCAGGATGGCCGCCGTTCGCTCGGTGATCAGCGCCTCCAGCTTACCGGGGTCCAGCGTATAGGTCACCGGGTCGATGTCACAGAATACCGGCTTACAGCCGCAGCGCACGATGGCATGCGTGGTCGAGGCAAAGGTGAAGGGCGTCGTGATGATTTCGCCTTCCAGCCGGAAAGCCTGCAGGATGTTCTCCAGAGCCAGATGCCCGTTGGTGAACAGGGTAATCTGCCCGCATTGCAGATAGCGCTGCAGATCCTCCTCCAGCTGCCGGTGCTTGCAGCCCATATTGGTCAGCCAGCGGCTGTCCCACAGCCCGCGGATCTCGTCGCAGTACTCCTCGAACGGCGGCATGGACGAGCGGGTAACGTTGATACTCATGAAAGTTCCTTTCTCTCAGTTGAGGCAGTCGAAAACGGCATCGATGACGAAGGCCATCTCCTCCCGGCCGTAGCGCTGGTCGCAGGGCAGAGGGAGGATCTCCCGCGTCAGCCGGCTGGCCGTGCTGTTCTCCGGCTGCTCCTGCAGCACGTTGGGCCACAGCTGGGGGACATAGATTTTCCTCCGGATCAGCTCCTTCCGGATCGCTTCTCCCTCCGGCAGCCGCAGCGGATAGGCATAGGCCCCCGCGATCCGGCGCAGGGACAGCCGGTTCAGATCCTGAAAGGCCTCGTGCAGCATCCGGTAGTTCCAGGTCCGCCTGTCCCGCACCGCATAATAGTCCACCCCGCGCAGCAGGTTCCCTGTCAGTGCCGACATGGCACGGGCTTTTGTCGGGAGACTGTCGTTGTTCGCAGCGGCTTCCGCAAAGAACTCGCCCGCCGGCCGTTCAAAGCGGCCCAGCACGAAGTCCATGCGCCTGTGGGACTCATCCCGCTCCAGCGTCCGGGCCGGGGCGTCGGTGTACAGGAAGCCGCCGTCCGCCACGCCCAGGAACTTCCTGCAGGTATACAGCGTGTCGGCGCCCTTCACCGGGGCGCTGAAATAGGCCTGGGCGTTGTCGACGATCAGGCGCGGGTTGTCCTTTGCCCAGGAAAGCAGCTCTTCCTTGGACAGCTGGCCGTAATAGTTCACCAGATACAGCCACTCGTCCTTTTCCGGCTGCAGCACATCCGCCGGCCGCAGATCCTCACCGACGGCATACCGGCGTACCGTAACGCCGCGTTCCTCGCAGACTGTCGTCACAACATCGCACAGCAGGTCCGGCAGCAGGATTTTCCGGATATCCCGCTGTTCGATCAGATAGGACAGGCAGGCCCGCCCGCTGGACAGCGCCAGCGCATCCTCATGCATCATCGGGCCGGAAAAGCGCTCCAGCTCGAGGTATCCTCCGATTTCCTTATGCATTTTCGCTCTCCTCCGTCAGAATCCGCAGCCAGGCTGCCGGGTTCTGCATGCGGGCATCCCGCTCCTCCTCCGACGGCCAGTTCATCACCAGCGAGCCGATGGCCTTGTTGGCGCCGGTCATCGCCTCGACCGGATCGCCCGGCTCGACCCAGAGGTCCTCCTCGACAACGGATGCACGGGCGTCCGGGGCGATCTCCAGGCCCCGGAACACACCGTCGCGCTGCGCGTGCAGCATGACAATGGACCAGTGGCCGGAGTAGACGGGATTGTGCATCTCCTCCACCGGCAGGCCGACTGCCGCCTTCACGGCATTGCGGATCAGGTTGACGCCGCTGCAGTAGCAGAGCATCTCGCTCAGGCGGTTGCCGCCGCCCCGGGGCGAGACCTCCATCAGATAGGCGTTGCCGTCCGTCCCGACACGCACCTCGATGTTGTAGAGCGCCGTTTTCATCTTCAGCAGATGCAGCAGGCGCTGGATTTCGCCGGCCAGCTCGTCCTGCTGCGCCTGCGGGATGGTCGAAGGCCAGGTATAGCCGATGGGCGCATAGGGGTTGTCGGCCTGCGGATCAAAATACTGGTTGTTGAAGGAGACATACCGCAGTTCCCCGTCCACTGAAAAGCAGTCGGTATCGGACGAAAAGCCCTTTTTCTCGATATAGTCCTCCAGCAGGAAGCGCCCGCAGCGGGCATAGCGCAGCGCGTCCCGGATGGCCTGTTCCAGCGCCTCCGGTCCGTTTACGCGGCTCACGCCCTTGCTGCCCGCACAGTCCACGGGCTTGACCATCTGCGGCCAGGGCAGGCTGTCCTTCTCTTTCAGTGCCGCTTCCATGGAATCATAGCTGCGGACCCCGGGGACCCGAAAGCCGTGCTCGCGCAGAAAGCCGCGAAAGCGTGCCTTGTCCTGCAGAATGCAGACGGATTCATAGGGGCCGACATTCGGCAGGCCCAGCTCCTCGGCCACATAGGCGGCCGTCACCACGCCCGGGTCGCAGGCAAAGGACATGACGCCGTCCACGCCGAGGTCCCCGGCCAGCTTTTTTGTCGCCTCAAGGTCGGTGATGCTGACGTTGTGATATGCGTCCGAATAGCGGTGGGCGATGTTGTCCGGCAGATAGTCGCAGGTGATCGTATACAGGCCAAGTTCCTTTGCCTCGCGGATGACCGGCAGCAGATACCGGGACCCGCCCAGCAGGAGCAGTTTTTTCATTGCGGTCATCCCGCCTTTCTGTGAATCAGGTTCTTTGCCGTTGAGAGCAGATAGGTAAAGCTGTCCAGCTTCAGCAGGACCGAGCCCAGCACATAGATCGCCGCGCCCAGCGGGACCTGGATCAGCAGGGTCGGGAGATCCGGCAGCCCCAGCCGCAGCACGGCCAGCACCGCCGCCGCCATGACAAGCGACAGCAGAATCGACGGCGCCATATCCTTCAGCTGGGTCAGATAGGGATAGCCCAGCAGCTTCCGGTTCGGCCAGGCGTTGATCATCTGCGAGCAGATATCCCAGAACAGCATGCCCAGCGCCATGGCCATGATGCCGTAGTGCACCGTGACGGACAGGACCGCAAGACCCAGCGCGGTTTTGATGATCTCAAGCTTCAGAAAGATGTCGCTGCGGCCGACGGCCTTGATCGCGTTCAGGTTTGCCGTGTGCAGCGGGTAAAAGGCATAGATCACGCAGAAGATCTGCATATACGGCACGCTGGGCAGCCACTGCTCTCCCAGCAGCAGATGGATCAGCGGCCTGGCGCAGGCGGCCAGCCCCGCCATCACCGGCATCATGACATACGAGCTCGTTTTGATGGCGCGCCTCGTCATCTCACGCACCTGGGCCTTCTGGTCCTGCTTTTCCGACAGCACCGGCAGCAGCACGCTGTCCAGCGACTGGTTGATGCTGGTGGTGATCTGGTCCGGCCAGCTGCGGCCCTTGTCATACTGCCCGAGGGCCTCGGCCGTAAACCGGCTGCCGATAATCAGCGGGTAGAGCTGGTTATAGGCCGTGTCCAGGAAGGACGAGACCAGCAGCTTCCACCCGTAGGAGAGCAGGCTTCCGAGGCGTTCCCACGAAAACATCCGCTTTGGCCGCCAGTGGACCGTAAACCAGAGGATCAGCGTGTTCACTGCAAAGTTGCTCAGCTGCAGCGCCACCAGCGACCAGATGCCGCAGCCGAGATAGACCATCGCGACGCTCAGTGCGCCCGAGAACACGGTCCCGCCGAGGGTGGCGAAGAAAAAGCGTTTGAACTGCAGGGTCTTTGACACATAGGCCTGCTGCACGTTGTACAGACCCGACACGATCAGCGTCAGCCCGAGCACCCGGATCACCGGGGTCAGGCTCATATCGCCGTAATGGGCGGCGATACGCGGGGCAAAGGCGAAGAGCCCCAGATACAGCAGCGTGCTGAAGCCCAGATTAAAATAGAATACAGAGGAGAAATCCAGATCGTCCGGGTCTTTTTTCTGGATCAGCGCAGTACCCATCCCGCTCTCGGCAAAAACCTTCAGCAGGTTGGTCACGGCCAGCACGATGGCGATTTTCCCCGCCGGTCCCGGGCCGAGCTTGCGGGCCAGGATGATATTCACGATCACCGTGATCATCTGGGCGCCGATGCGCTCGAAGAAGCGCCAGAGGAAGTTGCTGACGACTCTTGTTCTGTTATCCATCATTCTGTTTCATCGTCATACCCGCACTTTTTGCGGTACAGACGGTGCAGGCGGGGGAAGAGGCGCTTCAGGTCCGTCGTGATGATCCGGCCCCGGCCCATGCTGCGGTGGATTTCAAGATAGGGCGGCTTCACCATCTCGTCCACCCGGCCCTGCAGATACAGCAGCTCGTACTCCCGCTCCAGGATCACCCGGTCGACCTCCGCCGTCTGCTCGGGCGTGAGCGCGTGACCCTTCAGGGTTTTCAGCATGGCGATCTCGCCGCTGACAAAGCGGATGAGCTTTTTGTACTCCTGCCCTACGCCCTTGCTCCAGGCCGAGGGGTTGCTGCCGATGCGGTAGACCGACATGCAGCGGTCCAGAAAGCGCACCTTTCCCTCCAGACAGAGCCGCACGCCGATGGCATAATCGGTGAAATAGCCCTGTTCATAGGCCACCTGGCGGTAGTCCGGCGGGTTGAGGATAAACTCGCGCCGCGCGAGAATCGAGCTGGTATGATAGGCAAAGGACATGCCCCGGATCACCTGGGAAAAGGGGATGTCCCGGTCACCGTCCTGGGCGAAGAGCACCCGGTCCGGCTGGTCGGTGAAGCGCCCGATGCTGTTGTGCACGCAGGCGGAGTACTCCGGATGGGCATCCAGCCAGTCCACCTGCCGCTGCAGCTTTTCCGGGTCGTTCCAGTAGTCGTCCCCCTCGCAGAGGGCGATGTACTCGCCCCGCGCCGCCGGGAAGAATACCGTGTCATAGACATTGATGCGCCGGGAATAGAGATTTTCCTTCTGATAGAAGGGCCGGATGATGTCCGGATGCTTTGCCGCGTACTCCCGCAGAATGTCCGCCGTCGAATCCGTCGAGGCGTCGTCGCAGACGAGAACCTCGTAGGGGAAATTTGTTTTCTGCGCAAGGAAGCCGTCCAGCGTCGTGCGCAGATAGTCCTCGTGATTAAAGGTTGCGCAGAGCACCGAGACCTTGCAAGGGTAGCTGTTCTTCATGATTTGTCCTGCCTTTTTTCACGCCCGTTCCCAGGGGGGCTTGTACAGCGGGTCGTTGTAGGGATAGGGTGCGTGGTCCTGCCAGTGGTCATAGTCAAACTGCTGCCGCAGCAGCAGATACCGCTCCGGAACCGTCCCGTCCGCGTTGTGCCGCCATCTTCCGGTCGCGCCGTCGTCCTCTTTATAGAAAACCTCTGCCTCCGGCAGGGCCTCCAGAATCTGCTCCATGGCCCCCTCCGGGAAATAGTAGGCCGTCTGCCTGCCGATCCAGAGGCGCTTGAGCCTGGGCATGTTCAGCAGGACCTCCCAGCCCTCGGTCTTTCCCATGCCGCACATGTTCAGATGCTCCAGCTTCGTCATCTTTGCCAGCGGGTGCAGGTCCAGCTCGAGATGGGCGTAGGGGATGATCTCCAGATACTCCAGCTCGGTGCAGTTTTTCAGCATGTCCAGCGTATCCCAGCCGCTGGCCGTGATGATCAGCACCTCCAGCTCGGGCATATACTCCAGAAAGGACCAGTCGTGCAGCTCCAGGTTGTGTCCCAGGTCCAGATATTTCAGCTTCGTGCAGTATTTCAGCTCCTGGGTGTACTGGTCCCACATATACGGATAGAAATTGGCGCACCAGAGACACGCGATATCCGTCCGCACGGTGAACATGTCGGCGGCAAACCAGATGCGCCAGACCACGTCCATCTCCGGGTAGGCATCGCGGATCTTGGCCATCTCCTCCGAGGGCACGCCGCAGCTGTCCATGTCGAGAACCCGGCAGCGCTTCATCAGCGGCAGGATGTTCCGGACCGCCTCGCCGTTGTCGGTCATGGGGCTGTGGTTCAGGTCCATCTCCTCATCCCGGGTCGTGAATTCCCGCCCGTAGAAGCAGAACTTGTACAGCATCTCGGCATCCGGCGCCGCTTCCTGCAGCATGCGCAGATCGGCCCAGCTGAGGTCGCGCGTCGCCGTCTCGGGCCGCTCCTGCGCCGCGGTTTCCGCGGTCAGCTCCGGCGGCGTTCCTGTCCAGGCGCCGTCCGTGCCCAGGTCGACGGTCTGCAGGTCAGGCATCTGTTTGAGAAGTGCGGCCGTCGCTTTCACGTCCCTGTGGCTCAGTCTTGTAAGGTCCAGCCCGGTCTCGTCGATTCTGTGGACCGACCCGTCCGGGAAGGTCAGTTCCGGCACCGGGGTCGGCGTCGGTGCGGGCGTGGGGGTCGGTGCGGGGCTCGCTTCGGGAGCCTCCGTGCCCGCCGCTTCCGGAGCGGCCTCCGGCCCGGGCACCGGGCTGTCATTTCCCGCCGCCGCGCCGCAGCCGCAGAGCAGCAGGACGCCCGTCAGGAGGGCCGCCGCCAGAAGATGCCGGTTCTGTTTTTTCAAGGGCGGCACCTCCTCGTCCTCTTCTCAGTTCCAGGCGTCCGGGTGCCCCCAGGGGGACCAGGGCGCGTTGTATTTCGGGTCGTTCTGTGCCAAGGGAATGATGTTCCAGTAGTTGTCGTACTGCATCTGCTGGCGCAGCAGGGCATAGCGCTCCGGGAAATTGCCGCTCTGTCCGTCCCCGCCCTTCCATGTGCCGGTGGCGGCAGACTGCTCCGTGATGTTGATCTCGGTGTTCGGCAGAGCCTCCTGAAGCTCTTCGATGGCACCCTCCGGGAAGCCGTAGGCAGTCCAGTGGCCGATCCAGAGGCGCTTCAGCTTCGTCAGGTTCTTCAGGACCTCCCAGTGTTCCGTGTAGCTGATGCCGCAGATATTCAGGTGCTCCAGATTGGTCAGCTTTTCCAGCGGCGAGAGATCCAGCACGCCGCAGTATTCATGGCTGATGGGGCAGATTTCCAGGTATTCCAGCTTCGTCAGGTTGCGCAGCATCTCGATGTCCTTCCAGCCGCCGACGGTGATGATGCAGATCTCCAGGTCCGGCATGTACGACAGGAAGGACCAGTCGTGCAGGTCAAGGTTGTGACCCATGTCCAGCCGCTTGACCTTGGTGCAGTATTTCAGGTCCTTTGTCAGCTCGTCCGTCATGCCCTCTGCGTTATAGGAGTTCACCATCAGTTCGATGTCGGTGCGGCAGCTGAAGTTGTAGCCGAACCAGATGCGCCAGACCACATCCATCTCCGGATAGGCATCGCGGATCTTGGCCATCTCCTCCGAGGGCACGCCGCAGCTGTCCATGTCGAGATAGCGGCAGTGCTTCATCAGCGGCAGGATGTTCCGCACGGCCTCGCCGCCGTCGGCCATGTCGCTGTGGTTGAGGTCCATTTTCTCATCCCGGGTGGTCAGTTCCCGCCCGTAGAAGCAGAACTTGTACAGCATTTCCGCATCCGGCGCCGCCTCCTGCAGGGTGCGCAGATCAGCCCAGCTGAGGTCGCGCGTGGCCGTCTCCGGCCGCTCCCGTGCGGTGTTCTCCTCATTCAGCTCCGGCTGCGTTCCCGTCCAGGCGCCGTCCGTCCCCAGGTCGACGGTCTGCAGGTCGGGCATCTGTCTGAGCAGCTCGGCTGTCGCTTTCACGTCCTTGTGGCTCAGCTTTGTAAGGTCCAGCTCGGTCTCGTCGATCTTGTGGACCGATCCGTCCGGGAAGCTCAGTTCCGGCACCGGGGTCGGCGTAGGCGTCGGTGTGGGCGTGGGGGTCGGCGTCGGTTCGGGGCTTTCCGCAGCCGCTGCTTCCGGAACAGGATTCTGATTCTGTGTGTTATGATCATCTCCTGCCGACGATCCGCAGCCGCAGAGCAGCAGACAGAGCAGCAGAATCATCAGGATTGTTTTCTTCATTCTCCGGCCTTCTTATTTGCTCAGACTCCGTAAAAACGGTTTGTTTATTATATCATTTCTTTGCCCCTGCATCAACCGAAAAACCGCCTTTTCGAAGAATTCACAATTCTTAAGGCGTCTCTCCCTTTACAGCACTCCCCGCCCCGTTTTATAATAGGTGTCAGTCGAAAAACAGGAATTGATTCATCCATTACAAAATATGCGCGGCAGCACAGACTTTCAAACGGGGGAATCGTATGAAAAAGCTTTCCGTACTTCTGTTGATGCTCCTTCTGGCCGCAGGCCTGGTTCCGGCGGCCTGCTCGGCAGCGGCTCCGGCGGAAGAAGCCGGGGGGGAAACCCTTGCGGCCGCAGAGGATGAGACCGTCTATGCCTACGAGGGCATGACCGTCTTCAATAACGGCGGCACCGTCTACAACACCCTGGGCACCGTCTACAATAACGGCGGTACTGTTTATTCAAACGGCGGCACCGTCTATAACAACACGGGCACGGTCTATGCCGCCAAAGGCACGGTCTGGAACATCGACGGCACCGTGTACCGCGAGGACGCCGAGGTTCACCGTGTCCGAAACGGTTCCGGCAGTGTTCTGCGCTTCTTTGAGCTGCGTTTTGCCGATTACTATACTCCGTTTGTGAGCGTCGAGGGGGTAACCACCGAGCCGGGTGCCGAACGGATGATCATCGGCGAGGACCAGGTCTGCCGCGTCATCCCCAAAACCGGCTATACCATTGCGCAGGCCTCCAGCGACGCCGGAGAGATTGTTCGGAATCAGGACGGCAGCGTCAGTCTCTTGAACGTCGGCGCCGATACCGTTCTGGCCCTGAAGGTCCTGCCGCAGCCCGCCGACGGCACCGAAAACTGCGCCTGATACAGCAAACGCCGCCGGGAAACCGGCGGCGTTTGGCAGTATACCGTATCAATAATTCTCCTCGCGGACCTCGAAATAGGCCTGCGGGTGGTTGCATACCGGGCAGACGTCCGGTGCCTTGGTGCCGACGACCAAGTGGCCGCAGTTGCGGCACTCCCAGACCTTCACGCCGCTCTTTTCAAAGACGGCCTTCTCTTCCACGTTCTGCAGCAGCTTGCGATAGCGCTCTTCATGCGCCTTCTCGATTGCCGCGACGCCGCGGAACTTCTCCGCAAGCTCCGCGAAGCCTTCCTCTTCGGCTTCCTTCGCCATGCGCTCATACATGTCGGTCCACTCGAAGTTCTCGCCCTCTGAGCTCATTGAGCTCCTTGAACCAGAGCTTGGCATGCTCCTTCTCGTTCTCGGCGGTCTTCAGGAAGAGCGCGGCGATCTGCTCGTAGCCGGCCTTCTTGGCGACGGACGCGAAGTAGGTGTACTTGTTTCTTGCCTGGCTCTCGCCGGCAAAGGCCTCCCACAGGTTCTTCTCGGTTTTGGTGCCTGCATACTTGTTTGCCATGTTGTTTTCCTCCTCGTATAGAATATATGTGGATTTCGGATTTCCAAAGATAAAACACAGAGCCGCTCATCCGAGCGGCTCTGTGTTGGCGTTGACCTATTTTCCCGGCCCGTCGCCAGGCAAGTATCGTCGGCACTGATGAGCTTAACTTCTGTGTTCGGAATGGGAACAGGTGGACCC
>ONGJ01000086.1 GCA_900317375.1 uncultured Eubacteriales bacterium | reverse complement strand
GGCGCTGATCCCGGCCGTGGAAGAGCTGAAGGAGGCGCTGTGCGTGCTCGAGCGCGAGAACGCCGGCATCGTCAAGAGCGGCCGGACCCATCTGCAGGACGCGGTGCCCATCGCCTTTTCGCAGGAGATCAGCGGCTGGCGCGCCTCCCTGGAGCGCGACCTCGAGCTTCTGCACCTCGCCGTGCGCCCGCTGTACGGCCTGGCCCTGGGCGGCACGGCCGTCGGCACCGGCCTGAACGCGCCGGAGGGCTTTGCCGAGAAGGCCGCGGAGGAGATCGCCGGGCTGACCGGCAAACCCTTTGTGTCGGAAAAGAACAAGTTCCACGCCCTCTCCTCGCGGGACGAGCTGGTCTTCGCCCACGGGGCAGTCAAAGCTTTGGCAGGGGACATGATGAAGATCGCCAACGACGTGCGCTGGCTCGCTTCCGGACCGCGCTGCGGCCTGGGGGAGATCACGATCCCGGCCAACGAACCGGGCAGCTCGATCATGCCGGGCAAAGTCAACCCCACCCAGTGCGAGCAGGTCACCATGGTGGCCGTCCAGGTCATGGGCAACGATACGGCCGTCGGCATCGCCGCCTCCCAGGGCAACTTCGAGCTGAACGTCTTCCTGCCCGTCATTGCGTATAACTTCCTGCAGTCGGTGCGCCTGACGGCGGAGTCCATACGCGCCTTCACCGCCCGCTGTGTCCGCGGCATCCGGGCGAACCGGGAGAGGATGAAATGGAACCTCGATGCCTCGCTGATGACGGTGACGGCCCTGAGCCCCACCATCGGCTATGAAAACGCGGCGAAATGCGCAAAGCTTGCCTTTGACGAGGACCTGACCCTGAAGGAGGCCTGCCTGAAGCTGGGCCTGCTGACACCGGAGCGCTTCGACGCGCTCTACCGCCCGGAAGATATGATCTGAGGATAAATATACAAGATCTTGTGCCTTCCAAGCCCCCGGCATACCATGGGTACTGCCGGGGGCTTTCTGACGCCGGAAAAAAAGAACTTCCGAAAGAAAATGGACCGAAAATTTCACGAAAAGGCTTGCCAAGGGAAACTTTTGGGGCTATAATCTGAAATCGGGCTGTAACCCGATGACATCAAAAATTTTCCGGTGAGCGTCCGCAAAAAATCAATGAAAACGCAAAGTTAATTGGCTTATTGACGGATTTGTTGACGCTCGCCGATGTATAATGCAGCCATAGAATGAAAAATAGCGAAAATCAGCATCCCCAATCCCCGTCCGGCAGCGGACAAAACACGTTATCATAATCCGAAGAGGAAGAATTTTGAAAAGGAGAAAAAGCGATGAAGAAATTCAGCACAATCCTCAGCGTAGCGCTCTTGGTTGCCCTGGTCCTCAGCCTGGGCATCACCAATGCGTTTGCAGCAGACAATCAAACCATCAGAGTTCAGAACGCAGTACCCGGCGAGACCTATAAAATCTACAAGATGCTTGACCTTTCTGTTGATAACCCTGCTAATCCTACTGCGTTCCGTTATGCCATCAATAGTGACTGGTCTGCTTTTTGGACCGGCACAGGTGCTGGTGCAGCTTACATTAATACCAATACGGTTGATGGTGTGACCTATGTCACTTGGAAAACCGACAAGCAGACCGCAGCGGATATGGAAGCCTTTGGCAAGGTTGCTGCGGCGTTTGCCGCAAACAAGACCCCTGCTAAACCGGCTATTGAAGCTCCGGCGGCAACAGGAGATAATAAGACTGTTTCCATTGAGTTTACCGGTCTTGATCTTGGTTACTATCTTGTTACCTCTACTCTCGGTACTGCGGCATCCGTTGCCTCTACCCCAGAGTCCACCAATAACGACATTATTGAGAAGAACGAAGGCAATGACACAGATAAAAAAGTTCAGGAAGACAGCAAAGCGAACGATCCCGATGGTGGTTGGGGTAAGGCTAATGATGCGCAAGTCGGACAGGAAGTTTTCTTCCGCTCCACAGCTGAGATCGTAAAAAATTCTAAGAATGTTGTCTACCACGACGTTATGACGAGCGGTCTTTCATGGACGGGTGCAAGTAAAGTCGAAGTCTACACTCTCGATGCGTCGGGCCAAAAGGTCGTCCTTGGTGCAAATGATTGCACCGTTGCAGCTGGAGCTGCTAATAGCGGAGACACCTTTACGGTTACATTTTCTGAATCTTATCTTAACGCTGTGACGGCAACAACTACTGTTTATATTGCATATTCTGCCATTCTCAATGATAATGCTGTTGTAGGCACTGCCGAACTCAATACTCCGTCTATTACATGGGGCAACAATGGCCGCATCGAGAGAATCCCGACTCAAACTAAGACGTATAAATTTACCATCTGGAAGTATAATGGTGCAGATGCTGATAAAAAGGTTCTTGCTGGTGCCGAATTCAAACTCTACACCAAAGATATTACTCTTGGCGAAGATCAGAAGCCTGTTGTAGACACGCCGCTTAAGCTTTGCAAGAATGAAGCAGGTACGATCTATCGTGTGGTTGACATGACCGATGACGGTGCGACTCTTCCTAATGGGTTCTCTTTGGTCACGAATGATACCATTGTCACTGTTGCTGATACTGTTATTACAGTCGAGGGCATCGATGCTGATGATTATTACCTTGAAGAGACAAAAGCTCCGGAAGGATACAATCCGATTGAGGGTCGTCAGAAAGTCACAGTTAGCAGCACAGCAGACACCGTGGCCAACGTTCCTAATAACACTGGCACAGTCCTTCCCAGCACCGGTGGTATCGGTACCACGATCTTCTATGTGGTCGGCGGCGTCCTGGTCCTCGCGGCCATCATCCTCCTGGTCACCAAGAAGAGAATGTCCGAGTAATTCGGAAAACCGAGTTTAGAACCTAACACAACAACAAGAGGCAGGTCCTTCGGGGCCTGCTTCTTTGAAATGGAGGAGAAAAACATGGCATTCAAAAGACTGCTGATCGAATTCGGACAGGGTGTGGACATGCACGGTGCTGATCAGAACAACGCGGTCCGAAAAGCCGCGCAGGACGCCGTCCATCACTGCTGCATGGCCGGCATCTCCGAAATCTTTGAAGTCAAAGACCGGATGACACAGACAAAGGTCCACGCCGATGTCTATGCGCCGCATCCGGAACAGGTGGACCCGGCTGCCGTGACGGAGTATCTAAGCTGGTGGCCGGTCGATGTGGAAGTGCATCCGGGCGTGTATGTGGATGTGTGAGAAGAAAAGGAGAAAGCCATGAAAAGCATCAAAGAAATGAACAGCCGCGAGCTCTTCTGCCTGCTCACGGGGGACGGCGATGCGGTGCAGCAGGCCATGCTGAAGCAGATCCTGCTGGACTATAAGGCCAAGTACCCGGAGAAGGTCGGGCACTTCGGCGAGATGGACCTGGCCGCGATCGTGAAGGAAATGACGGCAGAGTAAGAAAAACGGCGGCATCGGAGGGATGAGATCCCCGAATGCCGCTTTCTTTTTTCATCGTTTCACGACTATGAAAAGTTTGTTCTTCTATGTTATTGGTCTGTAATAGGCATATTTCCTATTGTCGACATCGTGTCCGGTCCGTCTAGCAGCTCACCCGAATCTGCCTGAGCTTTTCCGGCCAGTATCTTCTCACGCATTTCAAGCTGGGCCAGACGCTCCTCGTACAGAGCCATGCTCATGATTACCATATCACCATAGCCGTTTTTTGTAATATAAATCGGTTCTCTGCTTGCGTTGCACATTTCAGAGATTTTTCCAGTATCTCGCAAGTCCCGAATTGGAATGATTCTGGGCATGTCCGGCCTCCTTTAGATGAATTGTCATAATTGTAGCATAATTATGCTATCCCGTCAAGGAGAAAGAAGTAATCGCGCTTCCGGGGAATCCGGAGATCAAATGACTTTCAAAAGCCACAGAGAAAGTGGATCTCTCCGTGGCTTTGGTCATGGCTCTTGATCGGGGGCTCCGCAGTGAAGCGGGACAGGACTCTGTGTATGAAGGGCGAGCTTCCTGTTTCTTTAGAGCTCGTAAGAATCCGTGCTTTCATCAGGCATTCTCTGCCTCAGCAATGATGTGATCCATATCGGACAGGAGCTCTCGGGCATTGCAGCCTTTATACCCCTGCGCCCTTTCCGCCTGTGCAGCCAAAAGATCTGCGTAGACGGACTGCTCGGAACTGAGAGAAAGACTCAGAGGAACCGCTCGGTCCCGGACGATCTGATGGAGAAACATATTGATCGTTCCATTCATGTTCATGCCAAGCTGGGAGAGAACAGCTTCTGCCTGCGCTTTCAGTTCGGAATCGGTACGAATGCTCATATTGATACTGGCCATAGAAATCACCTCTGGCAGTATTTTATAGCATTAGACTTACAATGAAAGCCGGGATTTCTGTAAGGGCTTGAAACCACAATATATAGAAAAGTATATCAAATTAAGCACAAAATGTTGTTGCATTGAAATCAGAGAGAATGGTATATTATGAGCAGGAAAACTTTAGAAAGGATGGCCAATACCATGAAAAGAATCATCGCCTTTGTTCTTCTCGTCTGTTTGTTTGTCGTGATCATGATGCTTCCGGCGACACCGGTGCCGGCGAAAGAGTACCATCCGTTGCCGGTTTGGTCGATCCTTTGTTATCTGGCGACAGTGGCAATCAGCGCGCTGGCCGTTGTCTGGATCAGGCTGGAAAAGCGGGCAGTTGCAATTGCACAGTAAAAAGTAAGGAATATGCTGACCGGGGGCTTCGGCCCCCGGTTTTTGCAGGCTGCCGCAATGGATCCAGTCCAACGTACAGGCGTCTTCCCTGACTTCGCGTTTTCCGTTTCGCGCCCGGCAGCATGTCCTGAAGGAGAGCCGAATGACCGGATCAAAGCGGCTTGCAACCCCCTGCATATCAAAGATGAAGGAGAACACAGGCATGAAAGGTGAGATCAGCGGCAGAAAACCCAGCTACGGATTCTTCAGCCAGAACGCCTACGGAATGGGCGAGTTCCTGGGGGGAGGATGCTTTGTCATCATCAATTCGTTCTTCGCGGTTTTCCTGACCAAGGCGCTCGGCATGCCCACGGCGCTGGCGGGGACCATCCCGATGATCGGAAAAATCTGGGATGCGGTCACGGACCCCATCATGGGAAACATCACGGACAGGACCCGCTCCCGGCTCGGACCGAAGAGACTCTATATCCTCATCGGAAGCATCGCGGCGCCCATCACCTTTGTGCTGATGTGGCTGAAGGTGACGTCGCCGTCCGTCACGATGATGTATCTGTTCTACGTCGTGATGTACTGTCTGTTCAGCACCGGCTTCACCATTTTCGCCGTCCCCTACGGCGGGCTGCTGCCGGATATGATGGACGACTACACGATGCGGGCGAAGTTTTCCAACATGCGCATGGTCTGGTCGACGCTGGGCGCCATGGTCTGCGGCCTGGTGCCGACGCTGATGATCAGGGACAACCTGAACCCCGCCCAGTATCTGCGCTGCGCCGCCCTCTTCGGCGTGCTGTTCTTCATCACCTGCATCACGGTCTTTTTCGGGACCTGGGAGAGGCAGAAGGAGCCGGTCCGCAGCACCCTGAAGGAGAGCTTTCCGCAGGCCATGAGCGTGTTCCGGAGCCGCTCGTTCTGCCTGTTTATGGCGCTGTATCTTTTCGGACAGTGCGGCATGGACTTTATCTCGGGCATGGCGGTCTACTATGTCGACGACGTCCTGAACGGCTATCAGAACGGGTACTTTACCTATATCATGGGCGTACTGATGGGCGCGCAGCTGATCGGCATGGCGATCTTCGGACCGGTCATGAGTCACAGCTCCAAAAAGATGACGATCATGATCGGGGCGCCGGTGCGCCTGGCAGGAATTCTGGGCATGCTGGCGGTCTCGCATGAGGGGGCCGGGCTGGTGCCGATCCTCGCTTTCACGGCGCTGGTGGGCCTGGGCAACGCCGGCTGCCTGACGGGCATTTTCGCCATCATGGCCGATATGACGGATGTGGACGAGCTGATCACCTCGATCCGCAGGCCGGGCATCGTCTCGAGCATGGCGACCTTTATCCGGAAAATATCCTCCGGGCTTTCCGCGGCGGCCATCGGCTTTCTGCTGGCGGCGGTCGGCTATGACGAGATCGCGGCCAACGCCGGCATCCGCCAGTCCGCCGCGACGCAGCACGGCATCGCGATGGTCTTTGTCTTTGCCCCGGCGGTGCTGACGCTGCTGCTGATCATTGCGAACCTGTTCTTCCCGATCACGAAGAAGGAGTTCCAGACGGTGCAGGACGACATCGCGCGCCGGAAAGGGGAAAAGCCCGGGGCGGCGACGGAAGAGGAGAGAAAAATCCTGGAGACCGTGACCGGCCTCTCGTACGGGGCGCTCTGGAACCCGGCGAACGCCGGCATGCACAAGACCGCGGAGTAAGCACGGAGACAGCGTGTGCGTGTTCTGTGACAAATGGCCTGCTACAATACGGAATACAGTGAGGTTCCGGCAGCAGAGAAGGATAATTAAACAGACAGAAAGGAAGACCATCCATGAGCGAGATGAAAAAAATCAACGATGAACAGATGAACGAGATCGCAGGCGGGAAAGATTACCGGGTGCAGAACAGCAACTTCTGCCCGAGATGCCGCAATTCCGCCTATGTTGTCAAGCATACGGAAGCGGACGGCACAGAGATCCGCGAGTGCAAGGTATGCCATCAGGAGTACAAATACCGCAGATACTGAGCACGGGTTTCGACAAAAACCGCAAAAAGAAAAGAGGCTGACTCCGAATACGGAGCCGGCCTCTTTTTCGGGCAAAGGAGCCTCTGCGGTCCGGTCAGGCGGCAAGGGCCGCCTGCGCCCCCTGGCGGAACCAGATCCGCATCATCTGGTCAAGGTTGGCATCGTCAAAATAGTTCATATAGGCGGGAAGCCCGTCGTCGATGCCGGCGAAGGAGACCACCGCATCCAGAATGCTGTTCGACTTCGGCTGGATCGCAATGTCAATGCCGCAGCCGCCTTCCACGCTGACAAACTGCGAATCCGTCAGCTGCCACTGGGCACTCGACAGCATATAGCTGAGGCCCTCCGCGTCGCTGCCGACCTGGACGCAGCAGGAGCCGCCGGAGCTGGGCTCGCCGATGAGCACGGCGCCGGCCTCCTGAATGATGATGGGAAAGAGGTTGCCGCAGGAAAAGGCATGGCGGGTGACCAGCACCCCGTAGTTGTAGTCGTATCGGACGTCCTGATCCTTCTCATCAAAAACGCCGTCGAAGTTTTTGTCAATGTCAAAGGTGAAGGTCATCTTCTGCCCGGTCATCTTCTGGAAGCCGTAGAGCTGATTCTGTCCGGTGGTCAGGCCGAGAATCGCCATCATCACATCCGGACTGCCGCCGCTGTTGCAGCTGAGGTCAAAGATGATGTTTTCGATCGCCGGGTTTTCCGAGGCCTTCCGGAGCCCGGAGACCACATTGCCGAGATCGTCCGTCGGGAAGGCGCCTTTCCCGTCGTAGTAGTCGGCCCAGGCCTGTTCATCCGGCATGAAGGAATCCAGGCGGAGGATCGCCGTGCTGCCGTACTCCCGGTAGGGCTCGTCCCCCCAGGC
Organism: uncultured Eubacteriales bacterium; assembly: GCA_900317375.1. Lineage (GTDB taxonomy): Bacteria > Bacillota > Clostridia > Oscillospirales > Oscillospiraceae > Limivicinus. The sequence goes on along the minus strand of ONGJ01000086.1, from coordinate 6,803 downwards.
CTGAGACCGCATCAGGGGGATGGTCTCGTTGCGCAGCTGCTTGAGAATCAGGGGGCTTTTCAGGTAGGACGTGGGAAAGCCGAGAACCGTCATCTCACTCACCGCGGGGTTCGAGGCAAAGGCAGGCTCCTGCAGGATCTGCATGCCGCCGGTGAAGACGGTGTGCCCGTCGCTCAGATCGACCGCAAACAGCCGGGTCAGGGCCGAGACATATTCCCCGAAATCCGAAGAGAGCAGGCCGGCTTTGATGGCGAGGCCGTCTTCTCCGAGATCGGTCAGGGCCCGGTCCAGGCCCTTTTCCGCAAGCGGCCCGTCCAGCACGGCCTTTCCGGGATGGCCGAAGAAGTAGTCGAAGTTGAAACAGAGATCCGCATAGCACTGGCGGACAAGATCCTCCGGGCGTTTCCCGCCCTTCATCTCGGCCTGCAGCTGTTCGGATTCAAAGAAGCCCTCCACCGGTCTTCCCTCCAGATCAAACCGCAGCGCATACAGGTTCTCGCCGTTATAGAGCAGGTGGTTGGTGGCAATGTCCGTCATCATGTTGGATAGGACCGAGACCGGCAGATAGATGTCGTCCCCGTCCGCGTACATTGCGATCCCGTATTTGGCAAAGTCCAGGGTGACCGGGGCAGGCTCGCCCTCAAAGTCAATGGCCGTGATGCGGGCAAAACGGGTGGCCGTGTCCTTCCAGCCCAGCGCCTCGTCTTCCAGAGGGAGGGGCAGGTCGAAAAAGCGGTTCCAGTTCGGGACGGTGATCTGCCCGGCCGTGATGTCGCAGAACAGCTTTTCCCCGATCCCGTTTTCCATGGCGAGGGTGCCGTCCTCCTTCACGAGCCTGAGAGGCTGGTGCTTCATGTACTGCGAATACGCGTTCAGGCCCCAGTAGGGGACATGGGGCGTCTCGTCATAAAAGCGCAGCGTGACCTCGTCGGCCTTCTCTCCGTTGACGTTGACGATCACCGGAACGGTTTTCTCGGTATAAGACGCGCCGTCCGCCGAGGCCGACACGGCCAGGGCGCACAGGAGCAGAAGAACGAGCAGTCCGGCGAGCAGGGTTCTTTTCATGGCTGAGTCCTTTCTCCGCAGTTCTCTCCGGCGGGGCCGGAGGCCTTGTTCCTGATATCGGGGATATTCTAACACGAAGACAGAAGGATTGTAAACAGAAAGAATCCCGGCGGAAGAGCCGGGTGCTTGCCAAATGCGGACGGGGCTGGTAGAATGACGTCTGGAAGGAAAGCGGACAGGGATCGGGAAAGCCATCGGGAAAGGATGCGGGAAACATGCTGTATCAACCATTTCAGAATCTTCGGCTCTCAGCGCTCGGTTTCGGGACGATGCGCCTGCCGGTGCTGGCGGACGGGACCATCGACCAGAAAGAGCTGGATAAAATGACGGACCTTGCCCTTGCGGGCGGCGTGAACTATTTCGACACGGCGCACCCCTATCACGGGGGGAAATCGGAGGGTGCCATCGGCCAATCGCTGAAGCGCTATGACCGGGACCGCTGGTACCTGGCGGACAAGTTCCCGGGGCACCAGAATGTCCGCGGCGTAAAAGAGCTGCAGCCGGCACAGGTGTTTGAGGAGCAGCTGCGGCGCTGCGGGGTCGAATACTTCGATTTCTATCTGATGCACAACGTGAACGAGAACTCGATGCAGTATTACTGCAACCCGGAAAAACGCTGGCTCGAATACTTCCTCGGGCAGAAGGAAAAGGGCCGCATCCGGCACCTGGGCTTTTCCTGCCACGCCGGACCGGAGGCCCTGCAGAAGTTTGTCGGGCAGTACGGCAGGGATCTGGAGTTCTGCCAGATCCAGCTGAACTATGTGGACTGGAAGCTGCAGGGCGCGGAGCAGAAATGCCGCATCCTGAAGGAAGCCGGCCTCCCCGTCTGGGTCATGGAACCGGTCCGCGGCGGAAAGCTTGCGGCCTTTGACAAAGCGACGGAGGAGAAGATGCATGCTCTGCGCCCGGACGAGAGCTGCGCCGCCTGGGCCTTCCGCTGGCTGCAGACCCTGCCGAGGCCGACCGTGGTGCTCAGCGGCATGTCCACACCAGCCCAGATGGAGGACAACCTGCGGACCTTCTCGGACGAACGGCCGCTGAAGGAAGAGGAGCTCAGGCTGCTGGAGGGGATTGCCGAGCGCCTTTCGGGCAGCATCCCCTGCACGGCCTGCCGCTACTGCTGTGCCGGCTGCCCGGTCGGGCTGGACATTCCGACCCTGATGGCAATGGCCAATGAGCTGGAGGTCGGCGGCGTCGCCATCAACACGGTCATGCGCTACAGCGGCCTCGGCGACGGAAAGCGGGCCGACGACTGCATCGGCTGCGGCCAGTGCCGGGAGATCTGCCCGCAGAAGATCGACGTGCCGGAGGAGATGAAGAAGCTCGCGGCGGCGATCAAGAAGCAGAAGAGCTGGGAAGAGATCTGCCTCGAGCGGGAAAAGGCCGCCTCCGCCGGAAAATGAGGACGGGGTCGGGGGAAAACATCATTCTGATCGGCATGCCGACGGCGGGAAAGAGCACGGTCGGCGTGGTGCTGGCCAAGCAGCTCGGCTATGACTATATCGATACGGACCTGCTGATCCAGCAGCAGGAGGGCTGCCGCCTGGAAGAGATTATCCGCAGCAGGGGCGACGAGGCCTTTCTGGACATCGAGGCCGGGGTCTGCAGCGCCCTCCGGTGCGTGCGCACCGTCATCGCCACCGGCGGGAGCGTCATCTATCGGGCGCAGGCCATGGAGCATCTCAGGACGCTGGGCACGCTCGTCTATCTGCAGATCGATCGGAACAGCCTGCGCGAGCGCCTGCAGGATGCCGCGGCACGCGGCGTGGTGCTGAAGCCGGGACAGACCGTGGACGGGCTGTATCGGGAGCGCGTCGGCCTGTACGAAAAATACGCGGACCTCATCGTGGATGAGAGCGGCAAGCACTTTGAAGACGTGGTCCGGGCGGTTCTGAGCGCGCTGGGGGAGGCCCCGGGCGAAGAAGCGCGGCAATAAAAAAGGGAGCAGGTCCTGATTGCGGACCTGCTCTCTGCAGCTTACATATCCCTTTCGTAGCGGTCCTTCAGAACCGCGTACTCGGCCCGGTCGATCAGCCCGCTCTTCAGCCAGTCGTCCAGCTGGCGGATGCGGTTCTGCTTGTCCCGCGCCAGATGGTCTTCGCCGGTGTGCTCGCAGACGACGCAGGGGGCATCGGGCTTGGTAAAGGTTTTCATCCTGGGGTCATCCGGTATGCTGTCCCCGTTCCGGGCCTCTGTCTTTTTGGCCTTGGCCTTCTGCGCGGCGAGAACCGCGAGGGTGATGACAAGGACAACGGCAATGCTGGCAAAGATGATGGCGGGCTCTTCATCCCCGCTGGAGCGGATAAAGCTGGCGCAGGCGACGAGGGCGACGATCAGCGGAATCCAGGGAGAGGACTTTTTCTTGTTCATGATAAACCTCCTGCCGGACGGATGAGAAAAGTTTACCAGAGAACGGCGAAAAAGGCAAGCAAAAGGAAAAAGAGCGGGAGCGCCCGGGATGGGAAAGGGGTGCTTGCAGGAAGCGGGCGGCTGTGATATATTGCAGAGAGACAGGAGGGGTCAGCATGAGCACAAAAATCTGCTGTGTCCAGGGGGACATTACGAAGGACCATCATGTGGATGCCATCGCCAACGCGGCGAACACCAGCCTGCTGGGCGGCGGAGGCGTGGACGGCGCCATCCACCGGGCCGCGGGCCCGGAGCTGCTGGCGGAATGCCGGACGCTGGGCGGCTGCCGGACCGGAGAGGCAAAGATCACCAGGGCCTACCGCCTGCCCTGCCGCTATGTTGTGCACACGCCCGGCCCGGTCTGGCACGGCGGGACAGACGGCGAGCGTGAGAAGCTGGCCTCCTGCTACCGGTCCTGCCTGGCGCTGGCGGCAGAAAACGGCTGCCGCAGCATCGCGTTTCCTTCGATCTCGACGGGCGTCTATCACTTCCCGCTGGACGAGGCGGCGGCAATCGCCGTGCAGACGGCGCAGCAATTTGTCAGGGAACATCCGGACAGCCTGGATGTCATCAAATGGGTCCTGTTTGACGCGAGAACCCTGGCCGCCTACGAAAAAGTCATCGGCGGAACGGAAAAATAAGGGGCTTCCAGCTTGTATGCCGGCAGAAAATCTGCTACAATAAACAGACGGAAAAGCAAACACGAAAATGCAGCATGCAGAGGAGGACAATATGATGCGAAAGTTTTTGCGTGTATGCCGTATCATCTCCAGAATTCTGATCGTCCTGAGCGTGGCGGCGATTCTGGCGCTGTATTATTTCCGCCCGGAAAACCTCGCTTTCCTTCACATCGGCGGCAGCGCCGCAGAAGAGAGCTTCTGGCTCGTCTTCGGCACCACGCTTGCCATGGCGGCCGTGATGCTTGCCGCGTCCGACTGGGCCTTTACCAGCGTGGAGGAGAAGGACTTTCTGGCGACTCTTTCCTCGGTTGTGCTTCGCCCCTGCTATGAGGCGCACGACCTCAGCGACAGACGCTATGCCAAGGCGGCCTCGACGGATGAGATGGACTTCAACGCGAATCTGCGCGAGATCACCGACGGGAAAGAGCGCCTGATGCAGGAGCTGGCCTGGGAGAGAAAGAACAACAAACGCCTGAAGAGCAAGGCTGCCGGCGACGGCATTATCAGTGTGGTCTTCTTTGTGGCGGGGCTGTTCTTCCTGATTTATCCGATCGTACTCTTTGCCGTGAAGGGACAGCTTCTGGCCCTGCCGGACGGCAGCTTCATGCCCTACTTCACGATGGCGGCCGTGGTTCTGACCCTGCTGATCCTCTGTGACAACGTCGGCTATCGGATCCTGCAGCGCCGGCTGAATACCGTGCTGTCGATCCGCCAGCGCAACGACGGGCTCGAAGAGGCCCCGGCGGCCGTGCCGGCCCTGGCCCCGGCGGCGACGCCTGCGCCCGCCTCCGCAGCGGCTCCGGCGGCTCCGGCCCCCGTTCCGGAAGAACCGGCTCCCGTCCCGGCCCCGGCAGAGGCATACCCTGCCGACGAGGACAGACCCGGCAGCGTTTTTGAAAGCCTCTCCCCCGAAGAGGAAGACACGCCGGATTACTGAAACACAGCAGACCGTTTTGAACTCTCCCCACCTTTGGCGGGGAGAGTTCGGTAAATTCATCCTATTATTATAATGTAAAGGAAAGGTGGAAGCGGATGAAGTATTCAGACTGCAGCAAGACCGAGCTGCTGGAAGAGCAGAAAGCCTGCCTTGCGGCCTTTGAGGGCCTGAAGGAGAAGTACCTGAAGCTGGACATGTCCCGCGGCAAGCCGGGCAGGGAACAGCTGGACATGGTGAGCGACATCCTGACCGTCCTGAACGAGCCGGAGGACTGCTTCGTCGACGGCATGGACGCCCGCAACTACGGCGGCCTGGCCGGCCTGCCGAGCGCCAAGGCGCTGTTTGCCGATATCCTCGGCTGCAGGCCGGAGGAATGCTTCGTCGGCGGCAGCGCGAGTCTGACCCTGATGTACGACACCATCTCGAAGGCCTACACCCACGGCCTCCTGCACAGCCCGCAGCCCTGGGCGAAGCTGGACAGGGTGAAGTTTCTCTGCCCGGCACCGGGCTATGACCGCCACTTCCGGATCACCGAAAGCTTCGGCGCCGAGCTGATCACCGTCAAAATGACGCCGACCGGCCCGGATATGGACGCGGTGGAGGAGCTGGTAAAAGACCCGGACGTCAAGGGCATCTGGTGCGTGCCGAAATACTCGAACCCGGACGGCATCGTCTACAGCACCGAGACCATCCGCCGCTTCGCCAATCTGAAGCCGGCAGCGCCCGACTTTATCATCATGTGGGACAACGCCTACTGCGTCCATGAATTTGACGGCGACTTCGTCCCCTTCCCCGACATCCTCAGCCTCTGCCGCGAGGCGGGCAGCCCCGACATGGTGTTTGAGTATGCCTCGACCTCGAAGATCACCTTCCCTGGCGCGGGCATCTCGGTCATGGCGGCGAGTGAGGAGAACCAGAAGTACATGCAGAAGCTGATGGGCGTGCAGATGATCAGCTATGACAAGGTCAACCAGCTGCGCCACGTGCGCTATCTGAAGGACAGGGCGGGGACGCTGGCACTGATGAAAAAGCACGCGGCGATCCTGAAGCCGAAGTTCGCCATTGTGCTGGAGACCCTGGAGCGCGAAATCGCGCCCTGCGGCATCGCGGAGTGGCAGAAGCCGAAGGGCGGCTACTTTGTCAGCGTCAACACGATGGAGGGCATCGCCACCAGGACCCTGGCCCTGTGCAAAGAAGCCGGCGTGGTGATGACCGCCGCCGGGGCGACCTTCCCGTACGGAAAGGATCCGCGCGACAGCAATATCCGCATCGCGCCCAGCCTGCCGCCGGTGGAGGAGCTGGAGCAGGCGATGGAGGTCTTCTGCGTCAGCATGAAGCTTGCCGCGCTGGAGAAGCTGCTGGGCTGAGCACCCATACAGACCGACCGAAAAGACCACCTTGTATGGTGGTCTTTTCTTTGCGGAAACACAAGATGCAGAGGCGCAAAAAAAGTTTGAAAATTCGCGAAAAAAGTGCTTGACTTTTGCTTTCGCCGGTGCTATATTAGCCAAGCGCCTCGGGGAACCGGGTGCGGGAATTCTATCAACCGAACAAAATTGAAAAATAAAGAAAATTTTTTCTTGACTTTTCGAATCGGTTGTGGTATTCTGAATAAGCTGCCGCTAAGGGCAGCGGATGTACCTTGAAAATTGAACAATGTAAGAAAAGCTTATGCTAAATAAGCACCAAAACGGGATTTTAAATGGAGCATT
>ONGJ01000085.1 GCA_900317375.1 uncultured Eubacteriales bacterium | reverse complement strand
TCGAAGGCTCATATTAATACTATGTCTTAATCGTTTTATGCCACCGCACTGGCAGCGTCGTCATTCAACCACCCTTCGATATCCGTCCGGATCTGTATCACCTTCCGTGCTGATAAGAAGAATCACAGAATTCTCATCAATATGAAACAGTCTCCTTAATTCATCTGATTGCAGAATAGAAAGAAGCAGGCCGTATGTTACTGCGCCGGATTCCCCGGATACAACTGCCGGGTCTGAGCCCACCGGATTGGCATACGCCCTCATTCCCTGTTCCGTAACGGAGTCTTTGCAGGCGCAGAAGCAGGCAGAGCAATCCCGAAGAACAGGCCTTTGAATGCTTTCAGGCCAAATCGGGACGATTCGTCCTTGACATAGATCGCCTTTACCCCGTTTTCCTTGGCTGCATCCTTTAGAGAGACGAGAGAAGTCTCTTTGTAAGAAGGAATGCTTTCGTGGAAGCGGAGCGCCTTTTCTGCTTCTGTCAGGGAGAACAGGCGTGTCCTGCTGTATCTCTCAGGCTCGCGGCAGATCAGTTTAAACTGATCAAAGAAATGCTCTATCATGATTATCGTTTCCTCTGTTGGACATGTCAGGGTACAGGTTTCCTCTACGCTCCTGAGGTCCCCTCATAATATATAGCACTCAACATGAATGATAGCAATGATGTAATCTCTGTTCTTGCAGAGCAGATTAATGCACTAAAAGCAGAATTCAAGCTCATAGATCCACATACTCGTTTATTATTGACAGGAATGGCCTCTTCCATTACAATGCTTTTTACTTACCTGTAACCAGATAAGGATGTGGTGAAACAACATGAAGCTGTCACTCAGGAAGAAAATCATTATTGTGCTGGTGGTCTTTGCCGTGCTTCTGAGTTCCGTTGCTGCCTTCGTCAGTTGGAGAACGATCTCCCGGATGAGCGACCGGCAGTATAAGAACAGGGCCGATGAACTGGCCGCAACCGTTGCCAGGGTCATCCAGGTGGAGGACGCGAAGCTACTGCGGGACAGGATTCTTGGCATTTACAGATCTTCGGAAAATAAGGTCAGCAGTGAAGACTGGGGAAGCGAGGCGTTTGACGCCTACGTCGCACAGTTTGCCGGGCAGGAGGAGACCGAAGAATTCCGGCGGCTTCTGCAGCAGTTGAGAACGCTGCAGGAGGTCAATTCCGTTGACTGCCTCTACCTGATCTGGGTGGAACCGGCAGATGAAGCCTGGATCTATCTTGTGGATGCGGCCTTGGAGGACCCCTGTCCCCCCGGTGTGTTTGACCCCCTGTATGAGTTTAACAAGCCGGCGCTGGAGAATCCGAAGGGAGGCTTTCCGGCATACATCACAAATACGGAAGAATACGGCTGGCTGGTTACGGCGGCAGCGGCTGTCCTTGATGAGGAAGGGCAGATCGCGTGCTATGCTGCGGTGGACATTTCGATGGATGCGATCAAGGCACAGCAGCATGAATTCATCACCACGCTGATTGCTGCGCTCATGCTTCTGACGGTCTGTCTGTGCGTTCTCGTCATCGGATATGTGAACCGATATGTGATCCGGCCCGTGAACCAGCTTTCGGAGGCCGCCTTACGCTACCGGAACCCTGAAACGAAGGAGCGGACCTCCTTTGAGACGCTGAACATCCATACCGGCGACGAGCTTGAAAGTCTGCAGAACTCCATGATTCAGATGGAAAAGGACATTGACACCTATATTGAGAATCTGGTTCAGACGCGCGCGCAGCTGAAAACGACGCGGATGGAAGCGGAGCAGATGAATGAACTGGCGCACAAAGATGCGCTGACAGGTCTGGGGAATAAGCTGGCCTACGACAAGGCTCTTCAGCTGCTGAACCAGAAACTGAAACAGGGCAGGACGGCCTTTGGCGTTGCCGTGATCGACCTGAACGACCTGAAGAAAATCAACGATGCCTATGGACACGACTGCGGAAGCATGAGTTTGAGGCAAATCAGCTCACTGATCTGCAATACCTTTGTCCATTCTCCGGTTTTCAGAATCGGCGGTGATGAATTCACGGTAGTTTTGCGTGGGAATGATTATGACCGGATTGAAGAGCTGGTTTCCTCGTTTTATGCGGCCCAGAGCGAGCTGGCGGCAAATCCGAAGATCAGTCCCTGGGATCGTGTCTCTGCAGCGCTGGGCTATGCCCTGTATGACGCCCGGCGCGATCACAGCGCGGAGGATGTCTTCCGGAGGGCTGATGAAAAGATGTATGAACAGAAAAAACAGATGAAAGCCAGTCGCAAAGACGGCGTGTGATGTTTCTGTGGCAAAAGGAAAGGGGCTGACTCCAAAAACGGAGCCGGCCTCTTTTTCAGGTAAAGGATGCCGCTGCATGTCCGGTCAGGCGGCAGCGGTTGACTGGGCCTCCTGGCGGAAGCAGATCCGGTCCCGGGAGCGTATGGAGCTTGAACCTGCACGCCCGGCGTGAGCGCCAGAACCTGCATTTCAGAACTCGTGGCGGCAGCTGGCCCCGCAGGGGAGGTAAAGGCCGCTCTCGGTCACGGGGAGGCAGAGCTCGCGGCTCTCGGCCCGGCCGCCGAGGCGGGGCGAGAACACGCTGCTGCTCACATAGCTGAGCACCGAGGGGGACAGCCCCGTCGTGTACGAATTGATCAGCACAAACAGGGGCTTCTCCGACAGGACACCCGCGCACAGCGAGACGAAGGGCCAGAGGCTCTGCTCCAGCTTCCACACCTCGCCCCCGGGCCCGCGTCCGTACGAGGGCGGGTCCATGATCAGGGCGTCGTAGCGCTTTCCCCGCCGGATCTCGCGCTCTACGAATTTCTGGCAGTCGTCCACGATCCAGCGCACCGGACGGTCGCTCACACCGCTTGCCGCAGCGTTTTCCTTTGCCCAGGCCACCATCCCCTTGGCCGCATCCACGTGGCAGACCTCTGCCCCGGCCTTCAGGCAGGCCACCGTGGCGGCCCCGGTATAGGCAAACAGGTTCAGCACCCGGATCGGCCGGCCGGCCTTCCGGATCTTCTCCATCGCCCAGTCCCAGTTGGCGGCCTGCTCGGGGAAAAGGCCGGTGTGCTTAAAGTTCATCGGCCGGACCCGGAAGCAGAGCTCTCCGTAATGCATGTCCCAGCTTTCGGGGATGCTCCCCTTCTCCCAGCTTCCGCCGCCCGATTCGCTGCGGATATAGCGGGCGTTGCGCTGCTCCCAGTGCCTGTTTTTTCTGGGCGTGTCCCAGATCGCCTGCGGGTCCGGCCTCACCAGCCATACCTCGCCCCAGCGTTCGAGCTTTTCGCCCCGCGAGCAGTCGACCAGCTCGTAATCCTTCCACTTGTCTGCTGTCCACATCGTGTTGTTCACGGCATTCTCCTCAAAAGCCCCTGATCCGCAGGAGGCCGAAGACTGTTCCTACCACCGCCCGAGCTGAAACCGGACCAAAGTCGCGGCTGTCACGGCAGGCATTACGATTGTCCCCGATGATATAGATACACCCCTCCGGTACTTCAAGAGGAAAGTCTCCACGATTGGAAGATAGTGGCTCTAATCCTCGTTCATCCTGCAGTACACCGTTTACAATTAATCCCCCATCCTCAGTTCGATCTACCCGATCATTTCCCTTCGCTGCAATTCTGCCGACTCGTCGCTCGCTCTCCGCCTGATAGATTACAATGTCGCCCCTGTGCCAGACTCTCTGGAGGCGGGATGCCAGCAGTAGATCTCCGTCGCGGGCAGCTGGAAACATATCCTGCCCCTGTACAGGCCACAGCATCCACAACACACCGAAAAGCACCAGAAGAGTCAACGCGGTCACAGTGACATTGCGCAGCAGAGTAAAATAACCGAGTTTAAGCTTTCTCTTCCGCTCCCTCTGTCGATCCTTCACCGCATATCCTCCATACCTGCCAGAACAATCCGCCTTTTGTCCTCGTCAGGCCCGTTCACGCAAGTTGTCATAACCAGGATTTTCCCGTCACCAGTCTGAAAAGCAGTGAGTATCTCAGGCTCCACATGCAGGGCATGCTTCTCGACATAATCCAAAAGTAGAGAGCGGTTCTCCGCTGCGAATTCCGGATCAAAAATCAGCTCCTCTTTGGCCGGTGCATGCAGGACAGCGAAGACGTTAAGTTTCCACGCTCTTTCCGGTGTCTGTAAGAGCCCTTCCCCATTTTTTTCAAAAAAGTCCGCATCTTCAAATTTCACGAGGTCCGCAAACATCTCTCCGCTGGAAACGTTGTGCCCACTGACAAGCAGTATAGCATCCTCAAACTGTCTGCTGTTTCTCGCGTCGAGGAAAATGCTGCCAGCCAGAGAATATCCCCCATACACATCTTTGCTGAGATACTCTCCGTTCATTCTTCCCTGAACGACGGGATAGTCGATCTTCGTATCCGACAGACTGAGCCAGGCGCAGATATCGGGATTCAAGGCCTGAAGCTGTTCAAATGATGCAGGAGATGCTGTCTCCCCGGCACTAGGCTCCGCCGGGCGGTAAGTCTGAATCGAGCGCTGTACTGCGCGTGCACTTTCCGTTACCTCGTGTTCATCCCAAAGGACATAGCCGGAGAAACTAGCCGCTGCTAAAAGCATACTGGCAAGAGCAAAGGAAAAAAGCTTGTTCAGCAGTTTCAAAATCATCTCTGCCGCTTTCACTTTTATCCTCCTCTGGTTCTGTTTCCTTTGTGCCATGTGTCATTATCTGTCAGTTCACCCGTGTGGCAAACAAAAGCCCCTCCGCAGAGGAGGAGCTTTTGCCTTTGCAAGCAGCAGCCTCTCATCTGATTGAAGATGTTGTCGAAGGGGTCTTCTTCCTTCTTCTCTTCCTTCTCTTCCGCCGCGGCATCCGCCGCCGGGACGGCAGCCGGCACCACCGGCTTCATATCCGCCGCGGGTTTGAACACCGGGGGTACGCTGGGCTCGGCCGAAGCTGCGGGCTTTTCGGGCACTGCCGCTGCAGCGGCCGCAGGCGCCTCTTCCTCGGCGGCAGCCGGCCTCTGCTGCATCATCGGGATGCGGTCCGAGGGCCGCATCTTTGCAGAGCCGCCTTCGAAGCCGGTCGCAATCACCGTCACGCGGATTTCATCCTGCATGCTCTCGTCAAAGCTGGCGCCGAAGATGATGTTGGCATCCGGATGCGCAGCCTCCTGTACCAGGTCGGCCGCTGCCTCCACGTCCTCGAGGCCCATGTCGGAAGAGCCCGTGATGTTGATGAGCACGCCGTGGGCGCCGTTGATGGAGGTCTCCATCAGCGGGCTTGCAACCGCCAGACGGGCGGCCTCCTCGGCCTTGCCCTTGCCGGCCGCGTGGCCGACGCCCATGTGGGCATAGCCCGCATCCTTCATGATGCAGGTCACATCGGCAAAGTCAAGGTTGATAAAACCGGTGTTCTTGACAAGATCGGAAATGCTGGTAACCGCCTGGCGCAGGACATCGTCCGCGATCTCAAAGGCGTTGGCCAGGGTGACTTTCTGATCCGTGGCATATTTCAGCCTGTCGTTAGGGATGATCAGCAGCGAATCGACCTTGCCGAGCAGCTCTTTGATGCCGGCCTCGGCCTGATCCATTCTCCGCTTGCCTTCGAACTTGAAGGGCTTGGTTACGACACCGACGGTGAGCATGCCGGCGTCTCTGGCGATATCTGCAACGGTAGGCGCGGCACCGGTTCCGGTTCCGCCGCCCATACCGGCCGTGATAAACACCATATCGGTATTTTCAAGCGCAGCCGTAATGGCATTCCGGCTTTCCTCCGCAGCGCGTCTGCCTATAGCAGGATCAGATCCGGCACCCTGTCCGCGGGTAATCTTTTCCCCGATCTGAATCTTCTGGTCGGCATTCGAGATGGAAAGCGCCTGTTTGTCGGTGTTGACAGCGATGAACTCGACACCCTGGGTGCCGTCCTTCACCATGCGGTTCACAACGTTGTTGCCCGCTCCGCCTACACCTACGACTTTGATCGTGACGACATTTTCCGGTCCCGCTTCGGCCTTGAAATCCATACTATGTGCCTCCTGTCTGAATCAATAACGCAATAAGGGCGTAACTCTTTGATTCTGTGTCCCCTATAATATTACATTTTTCGCCGGAGGTCAATAGTTTTTTTCATTTTCGAGCAACTTTTTTGTAATCAGTTTGTAATTTTCTTAATTCGGACTGAAACGGGCGGTCCTTCCGTCGGACAGGTCTACCACCCCCGCGTCGCCGGCCTTCAGGGTCGCGAGGACCCCCGACAGCATGGCAAACTTCTCCGGCACCATACCGTAGCGGCCCAGCACAAAGGTGAAGCGTCCGTTGTAGACGATCTCCGGACTGTCCGGGTTTTTGAAGTTCACGCGGTCGATGTCAGGGATCAGGCCGCGGCCCTCGATCTGTACCAGGATGTCGTTGAGGTAGTTCACCGGGTCCTCCTCCCCGTCGGCCGAGGTGAGGCGCTCGCCGATGAACAGGGTGCCGGGGTTGAAGTTGACGACCGGGACCAGCTGTTCGGTCTCCCCCTCCGCCGCCTTGCCGAGGATCTTGCAGCTGTGGTCCATGGTCCACTCCTCATCGCCGAGGATCAGATAGGCCAGGGCCGTGCTCTCCTCCACCGTGATGGTGATCCGGTTCGGCAGGGCACGCTTCAGCGAGACCTCTTCGATATACGGCAGCTTGGAAAAGACCCTGCTGATGGCGGCAAAGCGGTCGAAGAAGAAGAGGTTGTCTCCCTCCTCGATGTCGATGGCGCGGATGATCTCGTCGTCGGTATAGTGGGTGTTTCCCTCCACCCGGATGTCCTCGACGCGGAAGAACAGACTCAGGAAGAAGATCGACGCGATGATCACCACCACGAAGATCAGAGGCCGGCTGAAGCCCCTGCGCCGGGCGCGCAGAAACTCCGCCTGTTCCTCGTCGGCAAACGCGGACAGGCTCAGTTTTTCCTTCCAGTTCTTTCCGGCCATTCTCTTCCTCCGTAAAATAACAGAACAGACTGCGTTTTCGCAGTCTGTTTATTATAACATATGTTTTTCTTCAGGGAAAGGCTTTTTTATGAACGGTTTTTTCCGGCGTACTCCAGGACCGCATCCACGATCCGGTCCAGCGCGTTCGGCACCGAGAGCGCCCGCATGGCCTTTGCCATTCTTTCCAGCCCTTCGGCGTCCCGCAGCAGGGTGCGGATCTCCTCCAGAAAGCTCTTCTCGTCGAACTCGCCCTCCAGCAGGACCCTGGCGCCGCCGGCGTTCTCCACCAGACGCGCGTTTTTTTCCTGGTGGTGGTTTGTCACGTTGGGCGAAGGCACGATCAGCGCCGGCTTTCCGATGCTGCTGAGCTCGGAAAGCGTCGACGCGCCGGCACGGCAGAGCACCAGGTCCGCCGCCGACAGCACACGCTCGGAGTCAAAAATATATTCCCGCAGCTCCGTCCGGCATGCTGCCGGTACGATCCCCGCCGCCTTCAGCTTTTCCGTCACGGCATCGTGGTAGTAGCTCCCGGTCGCGTGGATCATGCAGAAGTCCTGCTGCCCCTTCATCAGCGGCAGCATTTTCATGACGATGTCGTTCATGTGGCCCGAGCCCAGCGACCCCCACATGGAAACCACCAGCGGCAGATCCGCCGGGATGCCGAGCTCTTCCCGCGCCTTCTCTCTGGTATACAGGGAAAAGCGGCCGCGGACCGGCGTTCCGGTGACGCGCAGGTCGGCTGTGCCGGAATAGTGTCCGGCGCTCTCCTGATAGCCCAGCATGACGCAGCTGACCTGCCCGGCCAGCATTTTTGTCGTCAGGCCGGGGGTTGCGTTGCTTTCATGGATCAGCGTGGGGATATGCAGCTTTGCCGCCTCGTGCAGAACCGGGTAGCAGACATAGCCGCCGGTACCCAATACCGCATCCGGGCGGAATTCTTTCAGGATCCGTTTGGCCTCGCGGCCGGATTCGATCACGTTTTTCAGCGAGTTGAGGTTGTGTCCGATGTCCTCGAGATGGTGTCCGCGGCTGAGGTTGGTCACCTTCAGCGGCAGGATCCGGAATCCGTCCCGGGGCACCAGGTCCATTTCCATTTTTCCTTCCGCGCCGATAAACAGGATCTCGCAGTCCGGCGACAGCTCGCGCAGCCTCTGGGCCACCGCGATGGCCGGGTTGATATGTCCCGCGGTCCCCCCGCAGGTCAAAAGTATTCTCATGCCGCTTCCTCTTCAGAATCTGTCAAAGACCACCAGGAACGAAAGCACCATGCACAGCAGCGAGATGCCCGTAAAGAGAATGAACAGTTCCTTCTCCTTCCACTTTCTTCCCGTCCAGCCGCCCATCTCGAGGTGGTGATGGAAGGGTGCCATGCGGAAGACCCGCTTGCCGTGGCTCAGCTTGAAATAGCTGACCTGAATGATATCCGAAAGCGTCTCGATGATGAACATCACGCACAGCAGGATCAGAATCAAAGGCATGTCATACGCAAAGGCCATCGCCGCGATGGCGCCGCCGAGAAAGAGGCTGCCCGTGTCGCCCATGAACACCTTTGCGGGGTTGAAGTTGTAGACCAGAAAGCCCATCAGGCCTCCCACCATGCCCGAGGCGAAAATGCCGAGCTGCAGATACTCCCTTCCCCAGGCGAAGGTGATCAGCACGAAAAACAGGAAGGTCGGGATCGAGGTGCCCGCCGCCAGGCCGTCCACGCCGTCCGAGATGTTGACCGCGTTCACGGTTCCGACCGTCACAAAGACCGCGAAGATGTCAAACAGCCATGCCGGAACGGGGATCACCTTTCCGGACCAGGGCAGATACAGATGGTTGTGCAGGAAGCCGAGCTGCTTCATCGTAAAGATGAACAGCAGCGCCGCTGCCAGCTGAAGCAGGAATTTGGCCCTGGTGCTGAGGCCGGTGTTCTGCATGCGTTTTATTTTTTTCCAGTCGTCCAGCAGGCCGATCGCCCCGAATACCAGCGAGAACAGCAGCGCGAAGATATGCTCGAAATGCCCCTGCAGCATGCCCGGGAAGCCGACCGTCAGGCAGACCAGGATCTCCGCCAGGATGAACATGACGCCGCCCATGGTGGGTGTGCCGTTTTTGGCAGCATGCCAGGCCGGGCCGTTCTCCTTGATCTGCTGTCTGGCCTTTTCCTTCTCCAGCCAAGGGATATAGGACTTCCCGAAGGCCGTCACGAACAAAAAGGCCAGCAGAAAGGCGCTGAGCATCTGGATTGTCATGTTTCTCCCCTCGCCTTCCTGTCGATCATATAGTCTCTGACGATCTCGACCTCATCCATGTGCCGCTTGGTATGGCCGATGATCTGATAGTTTTCATGTCCCTTGCCGGCCAGCAGGATCACATCGCCGTCCCGGGCCAGGTCGATCGCCCGATGGATCGCCTCGATCCGGTCGCAGATGCGGATGTATTCCGAGCCGATGTCCCGGATCCCCGCCTCGATCTCGTTGATGATCGCCTCCGGGTCCTCGGTGCGGGGGTTGTCGCTGGTCAGGATCGTGAGGTCCGCGTTCCGGCCCGAGATGGCGCCCATCAGGGGCCGCTTCAGCCGGTCCCGGTCGCCGCCGCAGCCGAACACGCAGATCAGCCGGCCCCGGGTCACCGGGCGCAGGCTCTTCAGCACCTTTTCCAGGGCATCCGGCTTGTGGGAATAGTCGATCAGGACATGGTAGTTTCCGTCCGTCGGGACCGACTCCAGCCTCCCCTTCACCCCGTGCGCCGAGCGCAGGGCCCCGAGGCTCTCCTCCGGCGCAATCCCCTCCGACAGGGCTGCGGACGTCACCGCCAGGGCGTTGGAGACCGAAAAGGTCCCCGGGATTTTCAGTTCTGAGGGGATGCGTCTCCCTTCATATACCGTGTCAAAGCAGACCCGGTCCGGCAGCAGCCTTGGGTTCTCCGCGCGCAGCGCCGCCTCCCCGTTCAGGCCGAAGCCGATCACCGGGCAGGCATGATCCTGGATCATGAACTGCGCCCAGGCGTCGTCCAGGTTGACGCAGGCCGTATCGCAGTGCGTAAACAGACGCCGCTTCGCGGCGGCATAGTTTTCCATGCTGCCGTGGAAATCCAGGTGGTCCTGCGAAAGGTTGGTGTACACCGCCGTGTGGAAACGGAAGCCCGCCACGCGCTGAAGCTCCAGTGCATGCGAGGATACCTCCATAACCATATGGCTGCAGCCCTCATCCGCCATATGGCGGAAAAGTCTCTGCAGCTCATAGCTTTCCGGTGTCGTATGTTCCGAGGGGAGAAACTCCTCCCCGATCTGAATGCCGATGGTTCCGATCAGGCCGACCTTGGCACCCCGGGTCTTCTCCAGCACGCCCTTCAGCAGGGTGGTCACGCTGGTCTTGCCGCTGGTGCCGGTCACTCCGATCATGCGCATCTGCTCTGCCGGATGCCCGAAGAACGCGCAGCTTGCCAGCGCCAGCGCCAGGCGGCTGTCGCAGACCCGGACATACGGGATGTCCTGTTCCGGTTTCTCCTCGCACATCACCGCCGCGGCGCCCATTTCCGCCGCCTTGGCGATGTACCGGTGTCCGTCGGTCTCAAAGCCGCGGATGGCGACAAAAAGGTCGCCCGGTTCTGTCCGGCGCGAGTCATAACTGATGCCGGTGATTTCCTGTTCAGGATCAGCGTTCATCTCGACGATGCCGTCGGCAGGAATCAATTCTTTCAGCTTCATATCGATACTCTCTCTGCCGCACGGAGCTTTGCGCTGCGTGCGCGCGGATTGGCCGCCTGCTCCTCCGGTGTCGGGAGGATCGGTTTGCCCGTCAGATTCTTCAGAGTCTGGACAAAGCCGCAGGTGCAGACCGGCGCTTCCCGCGGGCAGGTGCATCCGTGCTCGCAGCGGTTGATGCCCTGCTTGACGATCCGGTCCTCCAGCGAATGGAAGGTGATCACGCAGAGCCTCCCGCCCGGCTTCAGGTGTCCGGGCGCCGACGCCATCATCTGCTCTACCTCCCGGAGTTCACCGTTGACCTCGATCCGGATGGCCTGAAAGCTGCGCTTGGCCGGATGCTGCTTCTCCCGCAGGGCGGGAGCCGGCATGGCCGCGCGGATCAGCTCTGCGAGCTCCCCGGTTGTCCCGATCTCCTTTTCGGCACGCCGGCGCACGATGGCGGCGGCAATACGGCGCGCATAGCGCTCTTCCCCGTACTGAAACAGGATTCTGCTCAGCTCCGCCTCGTCATAGCGGTTCACCACGTCACGGGCCGTCAGGCTCTGGGTCCGGTCCATGCGCATGTCCAGCGGGGCGTCCATGCGGTAGGAAAATCCCCTCTCCGCCTCGTCCAGTTGGGGCGAGGATACCCCGAGGTCAAAAAGCATGCCGTCCACGGCGGGAATGCCCAGGTCCTCCAGAACAGCGTCCAGCTTCCCGAAGCTGCTGTGCACCAGCGTCACATGCTCTTTCCAGGGCTTCAGTCTTTCTCCCGCGCGCTGCAGCGCCGTCTCATCCCGGTCGATGCCGATCAGTCTGCCGCCTGCCAGCCTTGCGGCAATGGCGGCGGAGTGCCCGCCGAGGCCCAGCGTTCCGTCCAGATAGATCCCATCCGGCCGGATGTTCAGCATCTCGATGCATTCCTCCAACAGGACCGGAACATGCTCTGCCATCAGAACTCCAGTTCCTCCAGCACCGCGCCGATATTCTCCGGCGACATCTCTTCTGCCAGCACGCTCTGCCAGCTCTCACTGTCCCAGATCTCGGCATGGTTGTTGCAGCCCACCACGGTGGCGTTTTTTACCAGGCCCGCCCAGTCGCGCAGACTCTGCGGAAGCAGAATGCGTCCCTGTGCGTCCAGTTCACAGCGTACCGCATGGGCAAACAGCGGCCGCATCTTTCTCTGCCGCACGAAAGGAAGGGCATTGACCTTCTCGACCAGGCCGTTCCAGCTCTCTTCACTGTATACACTCAGGCAGCGGTCCATGGACAGCGTCACATATGCCGCCGTGCCAAGTTCATCCCGCAGTTTTGCGGGAATAAAAATTCGACCTTTGTTGTCAAGTGCATGCTGATACTCGCCCGTCACCACTGTCATCCTTTCAGAACCACTTTGCACCACACGTCACCACTTTGCCCCACTATTATAGGGGAGGCTGAGAGAAAAATCAAGCCTTCCCTGCACAGAAATTTCATTTCGTCATTTTGCGCAAAAAAGTGTCTCTCAGCATGCCCGGTTTCATGGTCCTGAGCCCGGTTTCCGGACCGTTTTTGTGACGGATTGTTATGCTGCCCTTCCTGCGGCCGCAAGATATGGGGTTCACGCACAGGCAAAGAGAACGGTGCCTCCCTTTTCGGGATTCCCGTTCTCTTTGTCTATTTTGCCTCTCCGAAAGACAGCGCCTCCCGGGGCAAAAAACATGTGACATTCTGGAACACCCTCTTGACGGCAGCCGAAGAGAATCGGTAAAATCAGGGCGAAAACTTTGATGTTCCACAGAGGCACGTCCATGAACAGAATCAGAGCATTACGAAAAAAGAACAAACTGACGCAGCTGCAGGTAGGCAAATACCTGGGGGTGGGCAACACGGCCGTCTCCATGTACGAGACGGGGCAGCGTCATCTGGATGAAGAGACCGTCTCTCAGTTATGCAGGCTGTTCGGCTGCACGGCCGACTATCTTCTCGGCCTGTCAGCCTACACGGGGCCCATTCTCTCCCAGGAAGACGCCGAGCTCCTCTCTGCGTATCACGCAGCAGACGATCAGGTGCGCAAAAGCATCCGCAGCCTGCTCATAAAAGAATAAAAGAACAAGGGGGCGGTCTTCACGTATCGTGGACCGTCCCCGCTTTTTTCGCCGCTGTATCCCCGCTGTGACCTTTTACCGCATTCCCCAGCCCTGGCCTGGCCGAAAAATCAGACAGGCAGACTTTTTTATTGATCTCAAAGTCTCTGCCTGTCTGTTTTTTCATCAGGAATCGGCCGCTGCTTCCCGCACTGTCAGACTCGCATACGGCTCGCCCATGCGCACATGGGCATAACCGCCGAGGCCGTCCTCCGGGCAGAGCAGCTCAACATCCACGCAGTCCTGGAACAGCATCACGATGTCGCTCCCGCCGAAGAGGAAGTATCCCATCGGGTCGCCCTTGTTCAGCCTGGCGCCGACCTGCACGGTATCCTCCCAGTTGCACGAGCAGATCTGGGACATGCCGATCGGCAGCATGGCCACAAGGCCGTATTCCTCTGTGTCGAGGATGACGCAGTCACGCGTCTCGATCATCTGCCAGCCGGGGTTGGTGTCTTCCAGAACATAGCGCTGATGCTCCGCGTCCCAGACCGTGATCCCCCCTGCGCCGTTGATTGCAGGGATCTTGCGGACCTCCAGAACCGTGCCGCTCACCGGTGCGTGATAACGGTGATAATCGTTGACATCCAAAAACGTATGGGTCAGCGTGCCGCCGTTGAACGCATCGGCATAGGCGGAGTCCGGACCGATCAGCTGCGGGATCGAGTCGAGGACCAGGCTCTTGATGACAGCGCCCTCCTGCTGCACCAGACGGCCGTCTTCGTCAATGTCCCAGATTCCCTGCGGTTTGGAATCGGCAGGGGAAACCACGTTGGTAAGAGCGATCGGCCGCATGGACGGAGAGATGAGATAGCGGGAGAAGAATTCGTTGAAGGTATTCCAGATGTTTTCCTCGCCGTACCATCCGTACTGCATATTCATGCTCGGGTCCTCCATGGCACGCCGGAAGCAATCGTCGTTCCAGCTCATGGGGGTGTTCAGGAAATTGCCCCAGTCGTCGGCATACTCTCTGATCCAGCCAGCAATCGGCTCATGATACTGCAGCGTGGGATAGTAATACCCGCGGTCTTCCAGCTCTTCCAGCGGCTGATCCAGCAGGAACCAGAAATAGTCGATGCTTTGATCGATCGAGTTGTACAGCGTGGGATGCTCCCCATCGTCCATCAGAGACCAGGGCATGCAGGTCACGGCCCAGTCCAGGAAGTCATAAAACTCCTGCACCGACTGAACGGGATTGGTCTCCCGGTCCGGGTTGACCGCGGCGGCCGCGGCGATGGATTTTTCCATCAGGGCCATCAGCTCCGGATCAGCCTCCAGCATTTCCTGCAGGTCCAGACTCGCCTGGGAACGCGGTACGGAAGCGTCCTCCGGCTGCGTATCGCCGCCGTCGAAAACGGCCGGCATGTCGACCGCGCCTGCCGGGGTCGCCGCATATGCCGGGACCGCAAACCCCTGAACAGCAAGCATCAGGACCAGAACAAGCGCCAGGATTTTCATTCTCCGTCTTGTCATATCGCATCTTCTCCTTTTCATAATCACCGTATCGGACTGCCGTCCCTGATAAGGAGGATTATACCATCTTTCCGGCCGTATAACAAGGAGAAATCCCGAAAGCGGCAAATCCCGGAAGCATTTTCAATCAATGCAGAATTCCTAAGGATGCCCTGATTAAAAACAACTTCGGAGAGGGCGTCACCCTGGAGCAGTCGGGCGCTGCCTTTGACCAGTATGAGGCCACCATCGATTCCCTCCTGGAAGGGAAAGAAGTCGTCCGTTCCGCCCCGAAGAGCAGCGACGCCAACGGCCTGCAGTGCTACCGCGTGCTGGTATACGACTCCGACGGCAATCCCGTTCAGGGTGTC
>ONGJ01000091.1 GCA_900317375.1 uncultured Eubacteriales bacterium | reverse complement strand
CGGCGCTTTATGGCATCGTAAAGCAGTTGACCGTCTGTTATGTCTTCATCCCCATGCAAGGTGTTAACATCAAAGAATTTATCATCAAGGGCAAGAAGAATTCCCGACACAACCAGAGGCTTATCCTGATCTTTCAGGGATCCGTATGTACGCAGATATTCGTGCAATTCAGCAGCATCAGCTAGAATTTCCTCAGTTGTTTTCTCCACGTCTGTTTTTTCTTTTTTTTCTTGTCTTACATAGTACTCCTGAATGTTTGATTCATTGAATACTGCAAATGACTCTAAATCAGGCAATACCTTATAGCTTTCCCGATCATCCACATATAGAGGTGTGATTTTGTGATGCTTCTCATCACCGGAAACGCCGAGTGCGAACACTTTCTTAAATGAACTGTTTTTCGCAATATGCTTGGCATAGTAGTAAGCGCCGTTGACCGCATAATCAGTTACAGCCTTGGTATCAGTATCAACAACACCGGTCTCCGTGAGCTTCATGTGCTTGTCGAGATCAGCTTTGTCCTCTGTTACAATCACAAAATCATCAACGACAGATGTAAATTCAGGATATCCAGCTTTCCCTGTCCCGCGTTTTGATGCAGTAGAGAGCGCAGCATCTATTTCTTTTACATCCCTCCCTTGAGGCGTATAGGGCACTCCACTTTTCTTCATCTGGTCAGCAACCCAAAGATCCGTTTTTACTTCCTTCTTTGCCATGATATGCCTCCTTAAATCTGCCAAAACTTGATGTAAAGATCATAACATAATTTTGTATAATTGAAAATCAATTTTCAAAAAACAGCAAAAGAAAAGACCGGCACATTTCTGCACCGGTCAATTCTATGCTTGCACACAAACGCTCATTCAATTGCGTAAATTTTGCGCAAGAGACAGGGGTCGGTTCTCTGTCCTGACTGCGTAGGTTTTCTTTTTCAGTTGTGCGCCCGTGCGCAAAACGGCCGCAGAGGGGGAGTGGTTATCCAGTCCCTTCCGCGGCTGCGTTTGTGTTATGTCCGCCGCCTGCGACGCTGCCGAGCTGATCATCTGTCAGCAGCACCTTATCCGATGTGCGGGGCTTGTCCAGGTCCTCATTTGTCTTCGCCTCTTTGAGTGGCTGCTTCCCGCTCAGGCGCTTTGTGATGTCACCGAATTTCATGTGATGGCCTCCCATGAAGAGATTTACAATTCATATTTGTATTCTATCACAGATTTTGTCACAGAACAAGCACACACGCGTCCTCGCAAGCTACGGATCGTTCGCTTCCGGCAAGCGTGCCGCAGCAAAGCTTGGATCGTCGCACGCTTCCCGCGCGTCGCTAGTGGGCGGCAGCATGATCCCGCTGATCTGTGTGAACAGGGACAAAGTCATGATATGCGAGACAGACGGTTTCTTTTTTTATTTCCCTGTCCTCATCAAAACGAAAACAAATAACCGGCCGGTGCAATCATGCACCGGCCGGCTTGCTGTTCGCTCAGTGTTGGTATACAGAATCCCGTGTTCAGATTCCTTTGGCGGCGTTTTTGCCTGCGAGGCGGCCGAAGGTTACGCTGCGGCCTGCGGCGGCACCGCCCATGAGGTTGGGATAGCTTCCTGCAAAGTAGTTGCCGGAGCAATCGCCGACGACATAGAGTCCGTCTATGGCGCTGCCGTCGGCGCGGATGGCATGCAGATTGTCATCGATCTGGATGCCGTCCATCGTGCAGATGAAATACCCGCCGCACTGGCGCGTTCCGAAGAAGGGGGCCGTGTCCATGGTGGACAGACGGTAGGCTTCCTTGCCGAAGTCTTCGTCTTCACCCTTCGCGGCAAGCTCGTTGTAGCGCTCGACTGTTTTCACGAATGCGTCAACCGGCAGATTCAGCTTCTCGGCCAGCTCTTCAATCGTATCGGCCCGCTGGATGTAACCCTCAGCCTCAAGTCCGGCATTCATGTCAACGATCATTCCCATCGGGAAGACCGGGTCGGCGCCGTTCTCGTGCGGGTAGAGACGCGAACAGCCGTGGGTGGCAAAGCGCTCGATATCGGTTTCATAGGTGCTGTCCCATACGGTGACATAGGTGTGGGCCGGCTGCATGGCGGCCTGATGCAGCACATAGTCATAGGGCTGATACTCGTTCATGAAGCGCTCGCCCTTGAGGTTGACCTTCAGGAAGGGCTGGCTGCCCATCCAGAACCAGCCGCCCTCCGGGACACCCTGACCGGGGATGCCCTCCTGATCCGGCTTTACGGCGCCGCGGTCGAAAACCATCGAATCATGCACCGTGTCCATGATCGCGCCGGCCCAGAGGCAGGCCTTGATGCCGTCGCCCTTGGAACCGGACTTGTTGTAGTTGACGCAGATCTGTTCAAGCGTGTGGGGCTGCAGCGTGGCCACCATCTCCATGTTTGCGCCGTAGCCGCCCGTGGCGACGATGACGCCCTTTGCGGCTTTATAGCGGACATACTCGCCGTCTGCGTTGGTGGCAATGATGCCGCAGACGCGCTCGCCGTCCTTCTCCAGCTTGACCATGGTGGTCTCGTAGTCGATCTGAAGACCGAGAGGAACCGCGTAATCAAAGAGCTTGTCCATGCTCATCTGTTCATAGTAGCCGACATCGGAATACTGCGTGGAATGGCCGACATCCAGGAATTCGTAGTTCGAGGGCAGCTCGTGGTCGTCGATCTCGTGCAGGAAGCGCATGCCGCCCTCGGCCAGACGGTCGGTGAACCAGTCGATGGCATCGCCGGAGTTGTCAGCCCAGAGCTTGGCAAGACTGCGGCGGGTATAACCCTGACTCCAGTTGCACAGGTGGCGAATGGCCGTCTCTTTGTCCACATCGTCGCCGTCGGCGATCTGCTGTTTTGAACCGCAGGCCGCGAGGGTGTCGCGGATGCCGGATGCCATATCGTGGTTGAAGCGTTCGATCAGAATGGTCTTCGCGCCTTCCTCGACTGCGGCACAGGCGGCAAAGGCACCGGAAGTGCCTGCCCCGATTACCAGAACGTCGCACTCATATTCTGCCTTGATATCGCTCTCGGCGATTTCGGGCTCTTCTCCCAGCCAGTCGGCGTTGGCTGTGGGGATGTTTTCCTCGATGACGACCTCGCTGCCTGTCGCCTGGGCAACACAGGCCGCTGCCGCCTTGCGGACCGCATCGCTGGATTCGGTTGCGCCGGCCACAGCGTCGACGTCCCAGGTCTGCCCGCTGAGGAGGGCTTCTTCCATCTCTTCACCGATGACCGAGCCGATTCCCTGGGTTTCGCCGGAAACGTCCACCTTTACATCGGTGATGCTGTCAGCGTCAAAGGTCATCGTGACGGTGACATCGCTGACCTTTCCCTTTACGACGGCGCTGTAGGTGCCGGGCGTGTATTTGCCTTCGGCCGCGGCCTTCGGCGCATAGCCGAGGCCGAAAAGGGAAACGCCCGCTGCGGCGGCAAGGCCGCCTTTCAGAAATTGACGACGGGATACTTCGTTAGCCATGATCTTTCTCCTTTTTTGTTTTTTGGTATGGAGCAATCGGTTTTTCTGCTGTTTGTATTTTACCCTATTTACAAAAACAGGAAAAGGCGATAAAATCTTGGCATAGATGCAAGCTAAGCTTGCGTTTGGGGTAGAGAAACGGACGCCATTCTGATCAGGATCCGGAGGATGCCATGACAATCCAGCAATTGACCGTTTTCCTTGCCGTCTGCGAGGACTTAAACTATACCCGTGCCGCGGCGCGCGTTTTTATGAGCCGTCAGGCAGTGCGGCAGAACATCAGTGAACTGGAACAGGAGCTGAGCGGGCATTTGTTCCATAATGACCGCAACCGTCTTTCTCTCACTGCGAAAGGCCGCCTTCTGCGTGACAAGGCGGAACCGATTGTGCGGGATTTCCGGGAACTGAAACGGATCATGAATGCCGATATCCGGATAGAGCGGCCTCTGCGTCTGGGCTTGAGCGTGGCACTCGTGCCGGATTATCTTCCCAGACTGGGCGATCATATCAAGGCCTTTACGGCGAGCTATCCCAACCTGCCGATCGAGCAGATCCTGCTCGACAACGACGATGCCGTTCCGGCAATGATGGCCGGCGCGGCGGATGCCTGCATCGTGATGGACCTGGGCTCGTGCCGGCCGGGAACAGAGCGGTATGTGCTCACAAGCCATAAGCCTGCTGTCCTGATGCGCGAGAGTAACCCGCTCAGCCGTCGGGATAAGCTTTCCCCGCAGGATTTGAGCAGCGGGGAACTGTTTGTTCCGGGATACGGGGAAGAAATGCGGCCCTTGCTGGACGCGATAGGCATTGCCGGCGCAGAGCCCGTTGTTAAGCCGAGTTTTTATCAGGTGCTGTATCATATTCTGGACCATGGCGGCATGGCGCTGAACCGCTTTGACCCGGGCGAGAGTATCCCGCATTCCAGGACCAGGAATATCCTGCTGCAGGGCTTGCCTCCTCTGTGCAGCAGCTTTGTAACGGTCCAGGGGCAGATGAATTCGCCGATCCTGCTGCTGCGGGACTGGCTGCAGGGCAGGCTGAGAGAGGATTTCAAACTGGCTGTGCATGCCTGATCGTTTTTCGAAGCCTTTTATGAGACCGTTTTGTATAGACATCTTTACACTTTCTGTGGTATAGTGAATTATCATGTTGGTAGGGAAGCGGGCTGAAACGCACGAACAGAGAAAGGCGGAAAGAAAATGAAAAAAGGAAGAGCATTGCTGTCTCTGCTGCTTGCCGCGGTGATGGCATTCGGTCTCGGCGCTGCAGGCGGAACTGCCGCTTTCGCTGAAGGCGGGAACCCGGCCGAGGCGGCGCAGGAGTATCACTTTGTCTGTGTAAGGATGAGTGTCCAGTATCTGCAGTACGCAACCGGGTACACAGGTGAAGTGCAGCCGGTGAAGGATCATTATGTTGCCGCGGATTATGACAGCTATTCTGTCAGACTGAATGCCGACGGGACGGGATACCTGTTCCTCGGCGACAACAATCAGGGCCCCATCGACAGCTGGTCCCTGGACGGCAGCCTGCTGAAATTTCAGGCAGGTGTTTCTGTATTTGACGGGACGGTCATTGACGGCATCATGACGCTCGATTTCGGAGACGGGCTTTTCCTCGTTTTTGCGGCGCCGGGGGCGGATACTGCGGCGATTGAGAACCAGACCGTGTCACAGCAGGCTTTTGTCGATCTGGTGCTCGGAAAGACAGAGGGCGTCTATTCCCTGTTTGCCATGGGTTACGGCGGTCAGGTGATCAGCGTGGCGGGGCAGGACGCCAGCTCTGTTCTGACTCTCAGCGAAGGCGGAACCGGCAGCTTAAGCTTCGATGAAGATTCCATGGAGATCAGCTCATGGACCGTTGACGGGGACGCCCTTACCGTCGCCCTGGCCGACGGCAGTTCCAATGCCGGCGTGATTCACAGAGAACACGGCGTGATCGAGATGGATATGTCGGGTTATACTTTTTATTACGGCAGGGAAGGCGCGGATACCGAAGCCTATCTGGCACCGGGTTCCCGACTGTTTGTGTTGTATAACAGCATAGACGCGCAGGCCGGCGCCCATCTGAGCTATCGTCTTCACACGGATTTCATGGATGCCAACAGCATCTACGACGTGCATGCCAAAGACGGTGCCTACTATTCTGCCGCCACCGTGCAGGCTTCCGGCTACGAGAGCACAACCGCGACCTTCTATAAGGACGGCACTGTCTATTCGCTTAACCTCGGCAGCATGACCGGCATGTCTGTCATGAGCGTGCCATCCAGTCTTCTGGCGAATAATCCTCTGACAATGGATACACTGTATGCCGCCATTCAGAGACGGGCCGTCCGTTCAGATTTCACTACCGAGACCCGTGACGTGGACGGAGTATCCTACACTGTCGATATTTACCCGGCCGGCAGCTACGAAGCGGAGGGGGCGTTTTATTTCGACGATGCCGGCAATCTGGTCCGTTATGTGGAAGGGCCTCCCGTGATTGAGACAGGCATCGACATCGGCGAGTCCGTCTATACGATTGACAGCATCGATACGGCCGTGAACGAGAGCCTGTTCGATATCTCCGGATATCAGATCTCGAATTAAGCGTTATTGATGCCCCAAAAAACGGATAAGCAGACAGAACGAAAGGAGAAAACGATGGGCAGGCCTGAGAAATGGAAGCTCAGCGATGATGAGTTGAAAGGGGTTGCCGGCGGTGCATGGTTCGTTTGAATCTTTGTTCTGTATTTTTTTGAAAATTCATTATTCCGGAACAGGGTGAGAAGAGATGAAAGTTGCGGTTGTTACCGGGGCCTCTTCCGGTATTGGAAGGATGATCTGTGAATGAAAAATATTTCCGTTGTGATCCCGGCGCATGGAGTATGTCTGGCGCTATGCGGACGACCGGATAATCTGAAGGAATGCTGAAACCAGTTGTTGCGTGACAACAGTGACAGTTGTGTGACAGAAGCTGTGCTACAATGAACCCGTAAAAGCTAATATAGGAAAAATAGTAAAAAAAAAAGAAAGAAGAGAAATGGCACTCAGCGAAAAAGAACTCAGCTCCGTCACCGGCGGCGTCGGCGGCTACCACGGCTACGGCGATTGGCAGCAGTAGCAGTACGCGAAAGGTTCCTATGTGAACTACGGTCAGTACATCGTTTATACGGTCGTCGGCACCGACTCCCTCAAAGGCATTGCGGCCCGCTTCGGTGTCTCCGATCAGGATATCCTCCATTGGAACAACGTCAGGGACCGCAACATGCTCTACGCCAATCAGAGGCTGGTGATTTATCCCACTGTCCTCCGCTGAGCGGCAGGCAGCATAAAGGGGCAGTGAAAAGCGCAATGACGTTGATAAAGGAGTCATCATGAAGAGAGTATTACCGGTTTTCCTGGCAGTCTGCCTCCTGGCCTCTGTTGGGATTGCGGCGTTTGCGGACGCTGCCGTCAGCGAGAATCAGAATGCAGCGATGCATGAAAGCGACACCTGCGTGTATGACGCCGTGGGAAAGAGGCTGCTCGTGAAGTCCTTTGAGAAGAAGTTCAAGACTCCCTTCGGTGTTTTCTTCTGCTATGAAGATGAAGACGGAAACGTGACTTGTGAAAAATCTGCGCTTTACACGGATACCGGAA
Source organism: uncultured Eubacteriales bacterium (assembly GCA_900317375.1). Taxonomy (GTDB): domain Bacteria; phylum Bacillota; class Clostridia; order Oscillospirales; family Oscillospiraceae; genus Limivicinus. The sequence continues at coordinate 2,673 of ONGJ01000091.1, read as the reverse complement.
AGGGAAAACGGGAACGCGAAAGCACAGATAATACGGAGATGCAGAATTATGATATCGGTCCTGTCTTAAGTGACAGATTGTACTGAGCCGCTGTGGTATTCCAACGCATGCAAGATTCATGGCACACGAAATTCACCTTCTGATCGTGTTTTCCTTTCATATCCTGTGAGAAGAATATGGATGCCTGACATTCAGGGGAAACAAAAGGCCGGTGCGTCTTGCGCACCGGCCTTTTGTTTATATCCACATTGTCGCTAAAGGGAAGCAATATGCGGATTCAGTTGTGTTTCTGTACCGGATAGTTGCCTATCAGTACATGCCGCCCATGTCGGGGGCTGCGGGCATCGGCGGGTTCTTCTCGGGGATGTCGGCAACCAGGCTCTCGGTGGTCAGGACCATCGAGGCCACGGACGCGGCGTTCTCAAGCGCGCTGCGGCAGACCTTGGTCGGGTCGACGATGCCGAGCTTGATCATATCGCCGTAGGTGTCGTTGGCGGCGTCGTAACCGTAGTTGACGTTCTTGTTGCCGGCAACGTTGTTCAGGATGACAGCGCCTTCGACGCCGGCGTTGGCCGCAATCTGCATGATCGGGGCCTTCAGGGCCTTCGCCACGATGGCAGCGCCGGTCTTCTCGTCGCCCTCGAGGGTTCCGACAAGCTTCTCGGCCGCCTTGGCGGCGATGACGTAGGCGGTGCCGCCGCCAGCCACGATGCCTTCGGCAACAGCGGCGCGGGTGGCGTTCAGGGCGTCCTCGATGCGGAGCTTCTTCTCCTTCATCTCGGTCTCGGTGGCTGCGCCGACCTTGATGACGGCTACGCCGCCGGACAGCTTGGCCAGACGCTCCTGCAGCTTCTCGCGGTCATAGTCGGACGTGGTGGTCTCGATCTGACGCTCGATCTGAGAGGCGCGGGCACGGATCTCTTTCTTGTCGCCGGCACCGTCGACGATGACGGTGTTCTCCTTGGTGACCTTGACCTGGTGGGCCTGGCCGAGCATCGAGAGGTCAGCTTCCTTCAGCTCCATGCCGAGCTCGCTGGAGATGACCTGGCCGCCGGTCAGAATCGCGATATCCTGCAGCATCTCCTTGCGGCGGTCGCCGAAGCCGGGGGCCTTGACGCAGATGCAGGTGAAGGTGCCGCGCAGCTTGTTCAGCACGATGGTCGCCAGGGCTTCGCCCTCGACGTCCTCGGCGATGATGAGCAGCTTGCGGCCGGTCTTGACGATCTGCTCGAGCAGGGGGAGAACCTCCTGGATGTTCGAGATCTTCTTGTCGGTGATGAGGATCAGGGCGTCGTCAATGACGGCTTCCATCTTGTCGGTGTCGGTGACCATGTAGGGGCTCAGATAGCCGCGGTCAAACTGCATGCCCTCGACGACCTCGCTGTAGGTATCGGCGGTCTTGGACTCTTCGATCGTGATGACGCCGTTCTGGCTGACCTTCTCCATGGCCTCGGAAATCAGCGAGCCAATGAGCTCGTCGCCGGAAGAGATGGTGCCGACACGGGCGATGTCCTTCGAGCCGGAAACCGGCTGGGACACGGACTTGACAGCCTCGACAGCCTCAGCGGCGGCCTTCTGGATGCCCTTCTTCATGACCATGGGGTTGGCGCCGGCGGCGAGGTTCTTCAGACCCTCGCTGATCATCGCCTGGGCGAGGACCGTGGCGGTGGTGGTGCCGTCACCGGCAACATCGTTGGTCTTGGTGGATACTTCCTTGATCAGCTGTGCGCCCATATTCTCGAAGGCGTCCTCCAGCTCGATCTCCTTGGCGATGGTCACGCCGTCGTTGGTGATCAGCGGGGTGCCGTACTTCTTGTCGAGTACGACGTTGCGGCCCTTGGGGCCGAGGGTAATCTTAACGGTATCGGCGAGCTGGTTTACACCGCGCTCAATGGCCTTGCGGGCTTCTTCACCGTAAATAATCTGTTTAGCCATGTTTCATTTCCTCCTGCATTACTCAAGTACGGCAAGAATGTCGCCCTGGCGTACGATGGTGTATTCCACGTCTTCCAGCTTGACCTTGGTGCCGGTGTATTTGCCGACCAGAACGCTCTGACCGGGCTTGACAATCATGGTGACCTCGTTGCCGTCCACCATGCCGCCGGGGCCGACCTCGACAACTTCATATACCTCGGGCTTTTCCTGTGCGGAAGAGGTGAGGAAAATGCCGGAAGCGGTACGCTCTTCGGCTGCGTTCTGCTTGAGAACGACGCGGTCTGCTAAGGGTTTGAGCTTCATATTCTTAACCTCCATAAAACATCTGAGTGCTAACGATGCTAATAATACCACACTTTTCTATTTTTGCAAGTCCTTCCGACAGAAAAATTATAAACTTTTTGTTACAAAGCCCGGCCCGTGTGCATCTGCCCTCACAGACGCAGTGGGGGATTCGCTGTGCCCTGCCCGAGCCCTCTGGGCACGATCAGGTTCATGGCCTTCGGCAGCAGATGCATGCTCACCGTGTCGCCGTACAGCGCCTCGCCGTCCAGGTTGATGACCTCCTCGCCGGGAAACTCGATGTACAGGTCCGTGCCCTGCAGGTGGGTGATGTATTTCGGCAGCTCGTCGGCCCGGCCCGCGGCGTATTTCTTGATCAGCCGCGCAAAGGTCAGCAGCGAGACCCGCTTCACGATGTAGATGTCCATCAGCCCGTCGTCCATCATCGCGTCCCGC
>ONGJ01000084.1 GCA_900317375.1 uncultured Eubacteriales bacterium | reverse complement strand
GGCCATCACCTGCAGGACCAGATCCGCGATCAGCATACCTGCCAGGCCGCCCTCCTTCTGCCGCGTGTCGAGGAGCTCCATATCGAGGACAAGGATATCCGCGCCGATGGTTTTTGTGATGTTCTGCCATTCGACCAGCGTATCTTTGTAATTCCGGCCGAGGCGATCAATGCTTTTGATGATCAGAAGGTCGCCCGCCTTCAGGCGCTTCAGCATCTTCCGGTACGCCGGACGGTCGAAATCCTTGCCGGACTGGTAATCACAAAAGATGTTTTGCTTTGGGATGTTGTACGGTTCCAGTGCAGCGAGCTGCCGGTCGATATTCTGCTCTCTGGTTGAAACCCGTACATAAGCATAATTTGCCATGGTATTACCTCCTGTTTTCTGGTTTCAACCATACTTTACAGCAGGCAATTCGGTACAACGATCGCTACATTTCAAGGGCAGATTCATCCGGTTATTGCGGGAATGTGTCCCGTGATGGTAGTGATAAACCACTATATCATATTTTTCAAGATTAGTGAAGTATCACTAATAAAAAATTCTCAGTGATATATCATTATGGCAATTCATCACTGGGAGCTACGAAATGGACACTTGTGAAGCAATTGCTGAGAGAATCCGAAATCTCTGCAGGGAACGAAACTGGACGCCAAATCATCTCAGCTATGTTGCCGCGGTTCCGCAGGCCACGATAAAAAGCATATTGAACGGAGAGAGCAAAAACCCTGGCGCTGTGACAATCAAGAAACTATGCGACGGTCTGGACATCACCCTTGGAGAATTCTTCTCTACCCCGGAGTTTGATGCGCTGGAGCGATATGCTCGGCGGCGATTTCCACTATGATATCTGCCAGCATTCCGATTATCACAGAGGAGCAGCCGCAAAGTCGCTGCTCTTCATTGCCTGATACAGGGATTTTGCGAAGGCTGTCAAGATTGATTTCTGCTCATCACGCTTGTGTCTGAACGGGGACAATTACACCAGAACCGTCCTCAGCATCCGCCGGCAGAGGGAGTTTTTTACCGAATGCCTTTCAGGAATGAGGCAATCAGCGTGTTGACGAGCTCCGGCGCATCGGTATTGGCGTTATGACCGGCCCCATCGATCCAGGCAATCGGGATGCCGGTTTTCTTATGCCACGCCCGGTTGAAGCGGATACTGGAGCCTGCACGGTCCTTTTCGCCGCAGATGAGAAGCGCCGGGCATCTGATCTCATACGGCAGATCCGCCTCCATCGCCTCTGCCACCATGCGAAAGCCGTGACAGCAGATCCCGGCATACCGTGCCCGGTCGCCGTCATAGTCCATCATGATATCGTGCATCAGCTTTCTGCCGTATTCCGACTCGGCAACGCCGGCGGCGCCGGACTTCAGCAGAAATCTCCACGGGTAATGGCGGTAAACCGGCTCCACCCGCTTCAGCAGCCAAAGCTCTGCCGCGGTCACGTATTCCCTCCGGAGCGGGGCGGAATCAATGGAAATGAAGCCTTTGAGCTTTTCCGGAAACAGCTGCGCAAACATCTGCCCGACATATCCGCCCATCGACTGGCCGACGATAACCGGGGCGCTGATCCCCTCCTGCTGCAGAATGCCGTCCAGCCAGCGTGCCTTGTCCCAGAGACTGAAGGAAGGATCAAAGGGCCAAGAGGCCGCATGCTCAGGCGGATCCCAGACAAGAACACGGTATCTCTCTTCGAAAAAGCCGATCTGTTTATCGAAGAGACGGTGATCCGCCGTCAGCCCCGGAAGGAAAACCAGTGCCTTGTCGTACTCCGCTTTCTTTTCATTCGTCCAGTAATGGATTTTGCCGCAGGGCGTCTCAAACAGTTTTTCTTTCATTGACCTATCCTTTCTCCTTCCCTATCCGCTTCCGACTGCCAGCTCTTCATGGATTTTGCCAGGATGGCGTAGGACAGAATGACCGAGATGACATCCGAGATGACCTGAGACCAGACCAGGCCGACCATCCCCATCAGCCGGTTCAGGAGGAAAAGCATCGGGATATTCAGCACAAGCCATCTCAAGACAACCAAGGCCATGGACATCACGCCGTTGCCGATCGCCTGATACAGGAAAACCACAAAGAAGCAGAAGAACATGATGCCGGCCGCGAGGGATCGGATCCTCAGGAATTTTACTCCGATTTCCAGCGTGGCGGGATCCGCGATAAACAGACGCATGATCTGATGCGGGAACAGCTCGTACACCGTGATGCTGATCAGCGCCATGGCAAGCCCGATGCCGAGGATGCGGGCCATGATCCGGCGGACGCGCCGGAAGTCCCTCTTCGCATAGCTGTAGGCCACCAGCGGTACCATGGCCTGGCAGAGTCCGATGCCGGTCTGCTGCGGGAGGCGCTCGGCCTTCAGGACGATGCCGATCGCGGCAAGCGGGATGTCGCCGTACCCGGACATGAGCTTGTCGAGCACCATATAATCCAGATCGAACAGAAGGCCGCCGATGGAGCTGGGTATCCCGACCAGAAATACTCTGCGGCGGCTCTCCGTCTCCGGCAGAGGGACAGTGAGGTTCACCCCGATCACCTTCTGCTTCTTCCGGAACACAAACAGGCAGTAGGCGCAGGAGATGATGCCGGAGAGCAGGGTGGCTATCCCGACGCCGAGGACCTCACAGCCTTTCGGAAGAATCACAAACATAAAAAGAGGGTCCAGAGCCAGATTCAGAACACCGCCGAGGGCGACCCCGATGCCCGACTCGCGGGAGAGGCCGAGACTGCGTATCAGGTTGGAAAGGACATTGGAACAGATGGTAGGGATGCCGCCGAGAACGAGAACCATCAGCACATACTGGCGGGCATAGCCGAAGGTGTTCTCCCCCGCCCCCAGCAGGTGCAGAAGCGGCCTCATGAAGAGGAGAATGAGAAGGGCAAAGGCAGCCGCCGTCAGGAGCCCGAGTCTCAGGCAATAGGCCGAGACACGCGTCGCCTCGTCTTTTCTGTCAACCGCCAGAAGCCTTGGCAGAAGCGCGCCGCCGCCGGCGCCGAAGAGCGCCCCGACTGCAACCGCGACATTGAAAAGCGGCAGAATCAGGGACACGCCCGCGACCATAAAGGGATTATTCGTCCGGCCGACATAAAACGTGTCGGCCAGATTGTAGATGAGAACGATCAGCTGGGCAGCGACCGCCGGAACCGCCATGGTCCTGACCGCCTCGCCGACCGACATCTTCTCAAATACATCTTCGTTTGATTTCGCGTGAACCTTCACGGAATAAAAACCTCCGAACAAAACAAGGGAAACGCAGCTATGGAATTCCGGTTGGAGCTATGCTATAATTCCTCAGAGGCTTGAAGAAAACCCAAAGCTGATCGGAGCAATCCGGTCCTTTTGATGGGCAGCGGTACGCGGTAAAAAAAGGAAACAGACTACGGAAAGCATTCGGAGAACCAAAGCGATGAAGACAGACAAGCGCATAACACGATGGAAATATGAATTTCTGCTGCTGATGTGCAGCTTTGGCTGCCTCGGTCCGGTGGTGCGGGGAATCAATCTGCCGACCGCAGTGATCGTTTGGGCTAGGGCGCTCATCTCGGCATGCGCCCTGCTGCTGTTTCATCTGATCTTTCGGAAGAAAATCGGAAAGGAGATTCTGTCCTTTCTTATCCCGATGCTTGCAAGCGGTGTCTTCCTCGCGATTGACTGGATCGGCCTGTTTGCGTCTTACCGGTACACGACGATCGCGACGGCAACCCTCTGCTATTATATCACGCCGGTCCTTGTCCTGATCGGCGCCGCCGTCATTCTGAAGGAGCGCCTTACGGCCAGGAAGGTCATCTGCATCGCGGTCGCTTTTCTGGGCATGATCCTCGTCTCGGGTGTCGTTGAGAACGGCCTGCCCGGACTGAGAGAGCTCAAAGGGGTGCTGCTCGCACTTCTGGGCGCGGCAGGATATTCCGGTGTCATCCTTATCAACAAAAAATACCCCCAGGGGGACCCCCTTATGCGTACCTTTGTTCAACTGAGCACGGCGGCAGTCATCATGACCTTCTTTATTCTGAAAACCACACGTCCGGGTGCGTACCCCCTGAGCCTGAAGGATGTCATATTGCTGTTCATACTGGGTGTGGTGATGACGGCCGCGGCCTATATCGCCTATTTCTCGCTGGTTGTCCGCATTCCCTCATCCAGTGTGGCCTTCTTTTCCTATGCCGATCCCGTCGTCGCCGTGATGATCTCGGTCTTTCTCATGGGTGAGCCTTTCAGCCTGTCCGCTCTCGCGGGAGGCATCCTGATTATGGGAGCAGCATTGATCTCTGAGCTGGCGCCGGGAGCACAGGCAGGAGAATAGCTGCAAAAAGTCTCAGGATTTCCCATCATCTGCATATAGGTGATCTGGCTTCGTTCCGACATGATGATTTTCCTTTGCTGTAAGAGCGATCAGGCTGCCTCGGCAAGCCCGACCTGTACAGGTTCTTCGGCGCGTATGCCGGTCGGTTCGGCAGCAGCATCAACCGCCCGAAAACGCCCGAGGAAGCGTACCCCCTCCTCCGCACAGACATCGCGGATCTGCGTATCGGTTATGCCGGTGTCGTTTTTCGCCTCGATCACATAGTGATACATTCCCAGGCGGCTGCCCTCCGGACGGTCGTGAAGGGCGACCGTCTCCAGCTCGGTATCATGCAGCGCAATCAGAATATCGTCGATCCGTTCTGCATCACAGGTGGCCACAAACACAGCGTGCGTCAGGTCTTCCCCCTCAGCCGGGCGGAGGGACAGCACATAAAAGCGGGTTTTGTTCGTGTCCGTAATCTGGACATTCTCAGCAAGCACCTCCAGCCCGTACAGGCCCGCGGCACCGGGGGCGGCAACGGCGGCAAGGGATTTGTCCTGCTGATCGGCAACAAAGCTTGCCGCAGCCGCAGTGCTGGACATCTCGCGCGTCTGGGCATTCGGCAGGTTTTCCTCCCGCCACCGGGCGCTCTGGGCAAGCCCCTGGGAATGAGAGCAGACCGTTGTGATATCCTCGATCCTCGTACCCGGCACCGCCATCAGGGTCTGGCAGATGGGCAAAACGACCTCGCCGACGACAGATATGTCTTCGGCTGCAATCAGCGCATCGAGATAGCCGGTGACCGGGCCGCCCAAAGTATTCTCCTGCGGGATAACCGCATACTCGGCCTCCCCCGACAGCACATCTGCAACCGCGTCGTTCACGGTCTCCTTCGGAAGAAGCTCCTCGCCGCTGCGGAACCAGAACTGCGCAGCTTCCTCGGTATACGTCCCGGCAGGCCCCAGAAAGCTGACCTGCACAGACTCCGCATCCTCCGCAGAAGCGGTCAGCACGGACAAGCCGAAAAGCAGCATCAGGGCCATGCCCCAGGAAATCACCCGTCTTGCCATATGTCTCTCCTTCTTTCAGAATACTCAGAACGCAATTGCCTGCACCTACAGTCTGACAAACGTATGACTGCCTTTCTGTGCAGGCTGATAAGCTTTCTTCAAGCACCCACTCAAGCAGATCCTCGCAGATCATGCTTCCGTCAGCGACCGAAAGACCTACAAAAATGAGTTCCTGATCATTTTGCCAGCTCCTCAAAGGCTGCTTTGTGTTCCCGCAGAATCCGTTCCGCAGCGATCACATCGGTGTCAACTGTCGCGCAGATCATCATTCTCTCAAATGTATTATAGCATAACACGGGTAATTATCAACCGGATTTGCACGGCTGTACGGTCCTCGGAGAGCGGAGGAAGCTGCCGGCGAAAGCAGATGCGGACGCTGTCCTGTATTGCCTGGTCCGCATCCATATTGAAAGGCGCATTTGGCTGTGGTATAATCTGTTTCAAATACTTGTTCGCCATCAGAAAAGAGCTGCCTTATGAAGAAAGAAAAACAGGGATTTTGGGTCGACTGCCAGCGGCCCACGGCCATCGCCAGCATACTGGCGTTTGCCTTCAGCATCCCGATGCTGATCATGGGATATGCCGACAGGCTGCATGAACCGCTTATCGCCTCGACGGTGGTGCTGCTGCCGGTCCTCGGTGCGGCCCTGATGATCGCCGTGATTATTTTCTACGGCCGGACAAAGCTCTGGCTGACAGTTTTCCCCGTGTTTCTGGGCGTCATAGGCTTTTTTTTCAAGCTGGTAATCGACCCGCGCGGGCAGACGCTGCTGCACCATATCGCCGCGGCCGTTCTGTATCTCATGATCGTCCTCATCTGGGCGCTGACGGTCTTTTATATTATCAAAACAAAATGGATTCTGGCCGTGATTTTTATCCTCCCGTTTCTAAAGCACATCTTTGTGAACGACATCCCTGTCCTGACCGGCGCAGCAGCCGCGGTTTCCGCCTCCACATGGCTGAAGGAGTTCAGCATGCTCTCCTTCCTGCTGGCGCTGTTCTTCTGTGTCGTGTCCTTTGATGACACAAAGCAGCAGGATCAACCGCAGTAACAGTGCCGCAGAAAGATTCCCGTTCGTGACACGTAAAATGCTCCCGATCAGCGATCGGGAGCTTGCCAGTCTTATCCGCGTGCGTCGGTCTTCGCAGACATGAAGCTCTTGTAAGCTGAAAGCTGTATGGTGAATTTTCATAAATTCTTGTCCTGTGTCTTGTACATTTTTCCTTTCATGGCTGAAAATGACGGGTTTCTCCGGACAGATCTGAACAGGAAATGACAGGACGATTTCTGTTTTGCCGGATATAATCATCCCATCAGGGAAAGGAGGCGCGGCAATGGAGTGGCTCACCAGTATACGAACGGCGATTGATTATATGGAGGAGCATTTGGAAGACAACATCAGTGCGCAGGATGTTGCCGACCGGGTGTATCTCTCGCCATTCTTTCTTCAGAGGGGTTTTTCGCTGATGACAGGCTGCGGAATCGGAGAATACATCCGAAACCGCAGACTGTTTCAGGCGGCACTGGACCTGAAGGAGACAGAAGACAAGGTAATCGATATCGCCCTACGGTACTGTTATGAAACGCCGGAGAGCTTCACAAAGGCATTTTCCCGTTTTCACGGTGTGACGCCTTCACAGGTCCGTGACGGAGCTGCCGGAAAAGTCTTTCTTCCCCTGACAATCAAATTATCTGTACAGGGAGGCAGTCAAATGGATTATAAAATTGCGCCGATGTTTCCGTTCAAGCTCATCGGGTTTCAGAAAATCTTTGACAATGAAACTGCTTATACGGAAATTCCGAAGTTCTGGGATGAAATCTGTGCAAAGTATGCCAACAGCGTTTATGCCGGCAATGCACCGGCGAATCCCTATGAGCAGGCACTGGTGGACAACTGCATCGGAGAATACGGTGTCTGCATCGATGATCTCGGCGAGGGAAAATTCCGCTATCTGATTGCGGGCAAGTACACGGGCGGAGCTGTACCGGAGGGGATGGTGGTCTGCGAGTTTCCGAGGAATGAATGGGCCGTATTCGACTGCATCGGTCCCAATCCTCAGACGCTGCAGAGCGTGAACACCCGCATCTTCTCGGAATGGCTGCCCGGAAATGCGGATTATGAGCTGAGCGGAAATGCCACGGTAGAGTGGTATGACTGCGTAAACGGAGAAATGACGGACCCGGATTATCACAGTGCGATCTGGGTGCCGGTAAAGAAAAAGGCATAAGTCCAATCACAGAATTGAGAAAACGCCCCCGGTCACCGACATAAAAATCGGTGACCGGGGGCGTCAATCTGACAGGCTCAGCTGTCTGTGCCCCGGTGTGATTCAAGCGCCCCTGTTCTTTCTGATCCGGCCGAATCATACTCCCAGATTCCGCCGGGCTTCCCCGTTGTTTTTGAGAATCATCCCCAGCTTCTCACATGTCATATGCTCCGCGCAGCTGCCGCAGGTTTCAAGCGTTTTGCCGAGAGCGCACTGGCGTATCGGGCACAGGGATTCACAGTACGGTGTCTTTACCCCGTCAATCCGGCAGCCGACGCAGTTGATCATCTCGGGCGTGATCTCCACACCGTTCAGTTCCGACCAGAGGGCGGCGACCTTTTCACGCAGCGCGTCGTCGTTACGGGCCGTAGCTATCCGGGCTTCGCAGCTTTCACAGTCAAGGCCGCAGTAAGCTATCAATTCTTTCATTTTTCTCCTCCTCCGTTCACGATGGCGGCATATTGCTCTTCCGGGATCATGGGCGCGCCGATCTCAGCAAGCAGCGCCGCGTCAATCCCGCCAACCTCGGCGTACTGTTTTCCCGCCTGCTTCACAAGCGACAGCCGGGGCCCGGTAACGGCGGCTGCCTCGGGGGCGTTGAACATCGGGCTTTCCGGGACGGTGATGATCGTGTGATCGGCGGGAAAACACAGCCTGAACTGCGCCACGGCAGGCTCGAAGTTGTGCCTGCTGTTGGGAAAGCCGCAGCCGCAGATCATCAGATAGCGCAGGTGAGAAAAGTCCGCCTGCGCAACGTGCTCGTACCTGCCGCGGACCTTCTGCATCGCCATACCGGAAAGAGGAAGCGTCCGGTCCAGAAGCGCCTTCAGCGGTGCGGGCATCCCGTAGCAGTACAGCGGAAAGCTCCAGATCAGCAGGTCGCTTGACAGGATCTCGTCCAGAATCGCCCGCATATCGTCATCATGGACACAGGTCCCGCCGTTTCGCATACAGGAAAAGCAGCCCGTGCAGAATTCGATGTGCCTGTCGATCACATGGATGACGTGGATATCCTGGTGTGCCGCTTCGCTCATCCCGTCCAGGAAGGCGCGGGTGATGTGCATGGTGTCGCTGTGCTCCCGCTTGGGGCTTCCGTTCAGAACAAGAATCTTCATCTGTCATCTGCCTCTTTGCTCATCTTCATTCTCTCCCCGGCCGGAATCAAACAGGCCGAAAGCGGTCCCCATGAGCAGCCCCATGCATACACCGAGTGTCACGCTGTGCATGGCCTGCGAAAACACGATGCCCCAGAGGACTGCCATGGAAACAGGAAAGACTTTTCCCTTCATTTCTGTTCACCTCGAAAGTTAAGTGACCTTTCGATCACCCATTATAGTGAACGTAAGGTCACTTGTCAAGCCTTTTTTGAACAGTCAAATCTTTATCACTTTATCCTGCAGCAAGGTCAGCAAGAATGAAGTTAACCTTCTCCTCGTAGCTGTCCGCACGGAGACCTGTTTCGACCACCTCGGTGTTTTGCCCGATCCGCTCCAGAACAGAAAAATCATAGAAGGCATTATTTCCGCAGATATGCAGGAGATAATACTTTTCCGGGTGAAAGAGGAAAATGTGATTATCAATTGCGCCGCTTGCCTGCAGCATCTGTACTTCGACCATTTGGTATTCCCCGAGGGTACTCTGCTGCACGATTTTGACCTCCGCGCCGTCCGGGGAGAAAGCGCCGAGGATCACTTCCTGGCCGTGGAGCTTGTAGCCTCCGTACAATTCAATGCGAATGATATCCATATTGTCCCCGGCGATATCCCGGTCTCTGTCCCGATACTCATAGCCGGTAAACCAGTTATCCGCAGTCTCGGCGTCCATTCCCGCTTCCTTCAGGAGTTCGTCCGGCTCCTGCTTCGGGTCAATGTTCACCTCATCCGGTTTTCTCTGCTTCATCTCCCAGGGCAAGCCAAATCGCTGTGCAACATAAAGCATGCTGTAAAAGCTGGTTTTTTCCCAGTTTTCCTCCGCTCCCGGAAGATCATTTGCCCGCATCACAGGAAAATAACCATCCGCGGGAACGTCAAAACGAAGGACAATTTTTGTCCTGTCGAAGTTAACATGAAGCATCTCCGGCAGCGCACTCGGGTCCGCGTTATATAAAACATGGTATTCGGTTGTTCCCTCTTCCGGTATTCTCATATACATGGCTGCACGATAGATAGCATATGCCGCTGCGCTTAAGCCAAGAATCAGAACAGCGGCCAGAGCAAATGTGATCAGCCGTTTTTTATTCGGTTGACTCGTCACATCTTCTGCTTTGTATCCAAGCATCTCGCCTGCGCTCTCCAGATAATTATCATCGATATCATTCATAGCAAGAATTGTTTTTTCACTGTTCAGCATAATCCTTCTTCCTGCAGCTGTTTCAAAAGCTTTCTCCTTGTGCGGTGGAGCATGGTTTTCACCTTGCTCTCGGTATAACCGCTCTTTTCAGCGATTTCGGCAATCGAAGCCATATACCAGTATCGGCCGAGAAAAACATCACGCTCTTCTTTTTTCAGATCGTCAAGGAGGCGGCGAATCTCCCGGTTCAGTTCCTTGATCTCCAGTTCTTTTTCTGTGTCGAATCCGGAGTCCAGCGTCTCCGCAAGCTCGTCCAACACGAGCGGCAGTTCCCCGTTCCCCCGTTTCAGGCAGTCGTTATCGCGCAGGCGATTCAGTGAAAGCCAGCGGGTCAGTTTCCCAAGATAGGGTGCAAGCCGCGACGGCCGATGTGTCGGCATGGAGTTCCATGCTTTCAAATATGTATCATTCACGCATTCTTCTGCATCAGAGGTATCGGCCAATATATTGTTGGAAATCGTCCTGCAGTATTTCCCGTACTTCGATTCCGTCTCTGCAATGGCCTGTTCTGACCGCGACCAGTAAAGCTCAACGATTTTGGCATCGTCCATATTCAAATGTCTCCTTTCTGAGGTCCCTCACTTAAATAAAAACGATTTAGAAAAAAAGGTTGCATCGAAAGTAAATATCCTGGTTCATAGAAACAAAATATGCGCGGTGCAGTGCTTTGGTGCGAGGTGAAATGTACTCTTCCGCGCAATTGCAGAAACCTGTAGTCGGGCGCTCCCAATCAGTCTCTGTCGTGCGCGGCAAGGGAAGATACTGCCCCTGACGCAGGTACTGCGGCCGCTCACAATTGGGAGGGAGGTCCTATATTTCCGACTATCCCCATATGATTATTACACAACAAATACTCCGAAGATTTTCTATGTATCAAGGAGTATTATACTTGCATTGCCCTTGACTTTCATGTAGAATATGAACAGTGAATGATTTTGGGAAAGGAGGCCTGCATCATGCGCAATAGAGATGATCTGGCACCCGTTATGCGTGAAACCAGAAACGGCCTGTCCCTTCTTTTCGGTGATCGCCTGGAAGATGTTTTGCTGTACGGATCCTTTGCTAGAGGAACGCAGGATGAGGAATCGGATGTGGATGTTATGGCGCTCGTGCGGCTTCCTCAGGAGGAACTGTCGCATTATCGCCGTCAGGTCAGCGACTTCTCGTCGGCTCTGGATTTGAAGTACGACGTGCTGATGTCCATTGTGCTTCAGGATGCCGATGAATTTACGCGTCATTGTGATACACTGCCGTTTTACCGTAATGTGATGAGGGAGGGCATCAGCTATGTCTGAAATGGAGACTGCTGCTCTTTGCCATTACCGTCTCTCCAAAGCGGAGTCATTTCTTCACAATGCAGCTGCATGTCGAACAACGTTTGGCTTAATCGTTTGAACAAGAGGCACCGCGAGATGCCTTTTTTGTTTTATCGGCGTTTCGCCGTGCGCACAGGCAATGCAAAATATAAGCCGGGCATTGACAGGTGACCTTTCGTTCACTATAATACCAGTGAATGAAAGGTCACTTGCTGTATATGACGTTTTTTGGTAAGCGGCACAAATCAAAACAGATATGCAGGAATAAATATGCCTGCATAAGACTGGGAAGGAGCAAACCATTGAAAAAGCTTGTCCTGTATGTGCATGGGAAAGGCGGCAGCGCGGCCGAAAGTGAACATTATAAAACACTGTTTCCGGCGTGTGAGGTCACAGGGCTGGATTATCAGACCTTTTCCCCGTGGGAAACCGGCGCTGAGATTCGCGCGGCCGTAGAGGATCTGAAAGACAGGTTTGCGCATATTCTTCTGATCGCGAACAGCATCGGCGCGTATTTCAGCATGAACGCCGGGATAGACAGCATGATACAGAAGGCATATTTCATTTCTCCCATCGTCGATATGGAGAAGCTGATCACCGACATGATGCATTGGGCAGGCGTCACGGAAGAGGAACTGGAATCCAAAGGCGTGATACAAACGGCATTCGGCGAGGATCTGTCATGGGATTATCTCTGTTATGTTCGAAACCACCCCGTTGACTGGACGGCACCGACGCAGATTCTCTATGGAAGCCGTGACAACCTGACATCGTATGCAGCCATCAGCGGCTTTGCGGAAAAGCACAACGCCGGTCTCACGGTTATGGACAGCGGCGAGCACTGGTTTCACACCGAGGATCAAATGCGGTTTCTGGACGAATGGATCCTGCGGGAAGAACATAAATCCCCGTTTCCGCTGAAAAACAACGGCAAAAAAAACGATAATGAAAACGCAGGAAACATGTGTTATAGTATCGACAACGATAAGCAAATAAACGATCAGGAGGCTGCTGTCATGGAGAAAAACAAAGACGCCAATGGATACCGGCAGGACGGCCCCGGTCAAAGAGGAGATCTGCTGTGATGAAAACGCCCGCCCTGGTTGACGAAAACCGGACCGCCGGTGAGGCCGGCTGGCATCTGTCCCGCTACAACCTGATGACTGTGATTCCCGGAGAGAATAAAGCGGTGGTCGCAAATCTCTTCCGGGCGGTCTGCGCCGTATACGGACCGGAGGAGCTTTATCTGCTTTCTGAGGCAGAAAACCTCCCGGAGGATCATCCGATCCTCGACCTCTTTCGCAAGCGCGGCCTGATCGTAGATTTTGACGAGCGCGAAGCCCTGGCGGACATGGGGCAAAAACTCCGGAATGCTTCCGACCAGGTGACGCTGACCCTGTGCACAACGATGAAGTGCAACTTCGACTGTCCCTATTGTTTTGAAAACCACAGCGGGGGCGACATGTCGAAAGAAACCCAGGACGATGTTGCGGCGCTGGCGGATCGGATGCTGCGCTTCTTTGGTGCGAAGAAACTGCATATCATCTGGTTCGGCGGAGAGCCGCTGATGAACGCAGAGGTGATATGGGAACTGACGCCGCGGCTGCGTGGCCTGGCAGAGCGCTGCGGAGCAGAGTACAGCGCAGAAATTTTTACAAACGGTTCCCTGCTGACACAAGAGACGGTCGACCGACTCAAAGACTGCGGCGTGGTCAGAGCCGTGATTGCAATAGACGGAGTGGGCGCTGCCCATGACCGGACAAGGCATTTCAGGGGCGGCGCAGGCTCGTTTGCGTGTATCACCCGGAATCTGCGCACGCTGCGCATTCCCTTCCTGGTTTCGATCCGCCACCTGCAGACAGGGGAAAACGGGGATCAGTTGGCCCCAATGGAGGCGTTTGTGACGCAATTGAGAAAGGAAAGCGGGAACAGTCTGTTCTTTGCACCGGATACCTGCGGCTGGAATCATGCAACGGACGACCGCAAGGGTGATGTGACCATCCTGAAGGATGACGGGGGTGCCGCTGTGGGCATCCGGCGGGACACTTACCGTTTTATTCCGGCCAGAGGAGGATACTGCGGCGCTGCAACTTCGCTTGCCAGTGTATCGGTTGACGCATACGGGGAACTGTATAAATGCTGGCCGGAAATGGATAACCGGGATGGCCGGAGCTACGGAAATGCCCGGAGCTGGGATCCGGCTGCACCGATTGAGACGGCCTCCAGACCCGAACAGCTGACCCGGTATCTGAACACCGCAATTCCAAACGGCGACGCGGAATGCTGGGACTGTGTATGGCTGCCGTACTGCGTGGGCGGCTGTCCGTATAAACGGCTGAACCATGAGAAGGAGTGTCTGCCCTACAAAAACTGTCCGGACAGATTTCTCCTCTCCCTGTATGAACGGATGAAAAGAGAAGGTGAAGCGCGTGAACGTCTCGGCCGGATCTGAGAATCGAAGGCAGGAATCGCCCGCGCGGTTCCTGCCTCTGATCTCTACCGCGGAAATGACGCTTTCGCATCTTTGTTCTGCCGGAGACGAGGATGCCCGTGCGCTTTTTCGCGCGCTTGGGCTGAACGAGGATGAAATCCCCGACTCCCCCGCGACGATCCTGTCTCCGGAGCAGCGCCTGACAAGGACGGCATTCCTGGAGACACGCAGATGTGTGACGGATGCGTTGGCAGAGCTGACGGAGGCATCGCTGTATGCAGACCTGCCCTGCGGTCTCTCACCCCGCGCGCTCCGCTGGGCACGCAGGGAGAGATATTATCTCGGATTGGATCTGCCGCCCGTGGTCGAGGCCATTCGGTCTGCGACGCTCCCGCTGCTCGAAGAGAAGGAACGTCCCTTTGTTCGCTTTGCAGCCGCAGATGCCACCGATCCGGATGCGCTCGTGCGGGCTGTGGGGACTGACGGCGGAGAAGTGTGTGTGATGACCGAAGGCCTTCTGGTATATTTTTCGCAGCAGGAGACGCGTCTGCTCTGTGAGGGAATCCGCCGGCTGCTCGTTCAGAGAGGCGGCTGCTGGATCACGGCGGACCCTGAGATGCACCTGCAGATTTTCCTGACCTTACGGGCGGTCTGCGGAGAAAGCCTGTCACGGGTTCTGCAGGGCGGCTTTCCGCGAAAGCCCGTCCGAGGCGGGAAGAGCCTTCCGAAACGGCCGGCGGACGAGAGCCCGCTGCAGATAAAACCCGGTCCCGATGTGCCGGCCAGGATTGAACAGGCCATGGACTTTCTCAACGGCTGCGGCCTGCAGGCCGAACGCATCCCGATGGCGTGCCTGACGGAGGCACCCGATTTCCCGGAAATCCTTACGCCGGTTCAGCGCGATGCGATGAATGACGCCCTGGAAAAGGTCAGTATTTGGGTCGTCACGCTCCGGGATTCGTGACCTCTTCCAATACATTCTCCGCATAGCGAAGCATGACCCAGGCGATTCCGGTACTGCCTCTCAGAAAGGCGGGAAGAAAATACTGCTTCCGCCCCCGCTGAAAAACCTGATAGCAGCCTGTTTCTTTTTTCCGCTCCAGCATGGAAAACAGAATGCGTCCTGCTTTCTCGCGTGATTCCGTCTGCAGCTCCTGTTTTCTCTGATCAAGCAGAAGGATTGCCGCCAGGCCGGCATTTCCGCCTTCCAGGATATCGGTTTTTTCCGGCGTCCCTTTCCCGGCGGTTTCGATACACCGCTTCAGCGCTGCCAATGCCTGCTCCTCATTTTCTTCTGCCTTCCAGCTTTCAAATTCCCGCAAAAGGCGTTCCGCCGTCTCCGAATTCTCGTTCCTGCATTGCCGAAGCGCCCACAGAAAGCCTGCCAGTCCGTCCGGGAAGTCAAGGCCGCCGCTGAAGCGTCGGAAAAGGATGCGTTCGGCAGGCGGCTGAGGATACGCGTCCAGCAGGTATGTCCCAAAGGCAGCCATGGAACGAAAGGCAGCCGCGGACATCTCTGCCGCCTGCTGTTTTTCTTCACCGTCCAGCAGGGTGGATCCGGCACAGGCATGCAAAAAAAACGCAGTGCCGCTAAAGCCCTCTGCGAGACCGAACAGACTGCCCGGCTTGCCTTTCACGAAGGGGGCGTGCCAGAGTATTTTCCCTTCCGACAGAGGGATCCTCTCTTCCCACAGTCTTTTCACCGCCTCCCGGACCTCGGTCAGCGCCAGCTCCCCGGAAAGCACCGCATCTGTTCCGGAGGTGTTCTCTTCCTCCTTTTCACAGGTCCAGCCGTCCAGATGCTTCAGGCTTGCGCGGATATAGGCGGTCTGCACCCGGAGATCATATTCCCCCATCCGAGCCATGTTCCGCTCGGCATCCTCGATGGCAGAACAATCCAGAAAGTCCTTGATCAGGGTTTCCGACCCCTTTCCGTCTGTCAGGTCCCGCTTTCCGGCAGCTGCCGCAAAGGCCGGAATATCCCCCTCGCGAATAGAAGACCGCTCGCGGGCGAGCACCTTGTCCCAATACGCAAGATCCTCCGCGGAAAGCCCTTTTTCCAGCCTTTTCAGAACAGCGTCCTGCTCCTCCGGGGTCTTTGCGTTTCGATAGGACATTCCAATGGACACGTATGTCGCCGTGGAACGAAGAAGACAGCGGAGGAGGATCGAGGCATAGCGCTTCAGGATCCGGGTGATCCCCTCCCGGTTCTCACAGATTTTGTGATAGCCCTCCCCAAAGCCGGAAAGAAAATACGCTTCATAGCCTTCCACGGTACAGGCTCTGCCGGGCAGCAGGGGCGATTTCTGTACCAGAGCATAAAAGCGCGGCAGAACCATGCATTTTCCGACAGAAGCCCGGTAATCGGTGAAAACCTCGCCATAATCCGCGGAAAACTCCCCGGCGCCGCTGGCATGTTCTGACCTTGGAGCGAGCAGCGTTTCCGTGTCGACAACCACAGGCAGTCCGCCGCAGCAGAGAACATTTTCCGCATGCATGTCCACGCTGCCCAGCGCGTAAAACACTGCGGTCAGTCTTCCCATCCAGCTGTAAAACGAGCGTTTTTCCTCTTCCGTCTCCGGAATTCGCGGCTCGCCCGGTTTTTGGAACGCAAACCCCTCTCCGGAAACCTGCATCGGTACCAGGCGCTTTCCGAAAAGAAGTTCGTTGACATCGCCCAGCAGTTCGGAGCAGCGTCCGTCACGCGGCTTATAATACAGCCGCTCCCCGCCGGATGTGCGGAGCAGGCATACCGCATCCCCGTGAAAGTGAGAATCTCCCGCTTTCAGAACTTTCGTGAGTTCACCGGGATCCCGGCCTTCAAAAAAACGATCCGCGATATCTTTCCGGCAGGAATTGTAGCGTTTATCTCGTATTTTGTCAGCGTTCATCTGTTCCGTCACACGGCTTTCTTTATCAATCAGGGTTCTGTCAAAGACAGGAAAGGCGAGGGGCGTTGGGAAAGACACGGGGGGATGGTTAAAGCGAAAAAAGTAGGGGTAAGCCTTTCAAAGAGAGCATACAAATTATATAAAGATCGCCGGAACACGTCAAGAAAAAAGGATATCTGTTTCTGCCGGAAAAGGAACAACAAAGCGGCCCGCAGCGGGGGATCACTCTCCTCCCTGCGGGCCGGCTGTCATTGCTTCATGCTGTTTAACACATGATTATTCTCTTTTCATGAGCCGCGTTCTGTATGGGTGAAGTCTGGCGGCTCAGTCCCGTCACCTTGCTCGCACGCGACAACATGCGACCAATAATCAGCTTCCGGTATATACTGTCCGCAGTTTAAGCAGTAAGTACGCATAGGGTCCGGGGTAAAGCAGCTGGTTCCTCCCGCGACGCTGCCGAGCTGGTCCTCGCTCAGCTGCCACATTTCGGCGGTGAACAACCTGTCCAGATCCTCCTGTGTCTTTGCCTCCGCAAGGCGCTGCTTCTCCTTATCACTCAGACGATTTACAAGATCATCGTATTTCATGTGAATACCTCCCGGAGATCATTTTCCAATTATATGTTTGTATAATACCACAGGTTCTGTCACAGAACAATCACAAAATCAAAGCCATCCGGGCGCTCGGCGTCCAGAAGCAGAGAAATTCGTCCATTACGAATATGAGCAGAACCATCAGCGGCTTTGCGGAAAAGCACAACGCAGATGTTCAGCATAATTCTCTACCCTGAAAGCACAGACTCACAATTTCAAGATGAAGTATAACACAAACCCCTTCGGATTGGTAGTTATCCGAAGGGGTTTACTATTTCATTTGTATGATCCCTCAACCGGCGAAAAGGGTTTTCGGTTCAACTTCAGTGAACCAATGCCCCGCTGCTGTTTGCCGTTTCCGTACGTCACTTGGTCTTTTGGCTGCGCCAGCGAAGAAAAGTCTCAAATTCCTTCATCAAAGCCTGGTCTTCTTTGGAAAGCATTTCTGACCGATTCTTCACATAGGCAGGGTCTATGTTTGAAAGCCCGAGAAGATAGTCCGATGAAATTCCATAAAGCCTGCAGATTTTTATCAGTATTTCATGATCAGGCTCACTCTTCTCCTGCTCCCAGTTTGAAACAGTAAATTTTGAGACCTGAAGTTTGTCCGCAAGTGTCTGCCGTGTATCACCATGGTCTTTTCTGATATCGGCAAGCCGCTCTCCAATCACTGAGATCACCTCTATCTCAGTATAAAGATTTTTACTACTCTCAGAATATAATTGTAATAACTTGCTATTCTTGCTCGAAAGTAGTAATATTTTACTACTTCTTGCAAAAAGTAGTAAAAATCTTAGGATGTGCAGGTTTATGGACCAACAAATCAAGTCCAGACAGAGGGTGACTGACCATGGCGAGGTCTTCACCGCCGAGCGGGAGGTCAACGCCATGCTCGATCTCGTGAAACAGGAGACCGAGCGTATCGACAGCACTTTCCTGGATATAAAGACACCGAGATTGATACAATTTAATTATTCCTCCGCCGATTTTGCCGCTTGAGGGGTATGTTGGCGTTTGAGGGGTAAGTTGTGGAAGTCGGGGCGTCCCGGCTGTTTTTATCAGTAGAAATGTTCATACTTCGTCGGTATAATAGACGGCGACAAATCGCAGTTTGCGGGGAGGATTACGTGAATAACAATCCGAGATTTTACGGAAACAGATCTTCCACTCATGTTTAAATGGTTGACAGATAAGAGAGTGCTGGAGTATTACGAAGGTCGTGACGTCAGGAGAACGCTATGCAGATAATAAGACAGTTTGGATGGGTTTATTATGTTGGCGAAACGGCAGACCAGTTGGATGAACACAAATGCGGTAAATGGATGTATTTTTTCGGAGACGTGGAGTTTGCAGAAAAAATCTGCAAAGCAGCAGTCGAGAACGGTGTTGTAGCAGAATCAAAACATAGCGATGCTCCTGAAGGCGTATGCTGTTTCTATTCAAATGGGGATGATGTTGAAGCCCATAAAAGGACAATTCAGTTTTTCTTGGAGAACAATCTGATCCGAAAAACGAAGGCAGGAAAACTTTACAACATTTCATTCAAGTTCGATGATCAGACACGAGCTGGAGAATATGGTGAGCTTTTTCAGTCAGAAATAAAGCTGGATCGTTTTCTTGACCTCACTACCGGGAAATGGAAAGTTTAAAAGAAACTATGACTTGTTCTCTGAAGACAAAGTCCATTTGAACGGAAATGGATATAGCATTTGGACAGAAACTGTTAACGAATATTTGTCGGAATAACTGTACATGCATCATCACTGTATAATTATTTATCGCAGCTAATGTGCAGAGGCGATTCTGAATGCCACAGGTTTAGATGATATGATGTTATAAATCCAGCGAAGAAAAGGTTGAATCAAATACCAAGCGATTACATAGAAAAAGCAGATACATTATCATTTAGCTGCTCTCCTGCCGTGGAGGAGGATAACAACGCTGTGGAGTGACCTGAACGCCACAGCGGGTTCCCTAAGGAAACACTGAACAAAGAGTCTTCATAGACCAGTGTTCCCGAAATCTCTTATTTTTTAAGGATTTCCAGGAATTATACATAATAACAAGCTTTAATGCACCCAATTCTCGCTCATTTTCATCTTTTATCCGGGCATTTCCCCGGATTTGGGCGCAATAACCCCCTGGCTATGCTCGACAGAACTGCTCGGTACGCCCTCCTCAGACCAGCATAAGAAGATTCGCACATGCGAAAAGCATGTGAAACCGGTTCAGGTTCTTCTTGAGCCCTCTGTATCTTGCCTTTCGGTAACCAAAGTCCCT
>ONGJ01000079.1 GCA_900317375.1 uncultured Eubacteriales bacterium | reverse complement strand
GAACTGGGGCTGGTTTCCGGAGCCCTTTGTCTTTATCCGCCTGCACTATGACCGGGCACGGCAGACGGTTTATCTGCTCGATGAACTGGTCGGGACCAGGCTGACAAATCAGCAGACGGCAGCGTGGATAGCAGATCACTTTTATGACGATAAACCGATCATCTGTGACTACATCGAGCCCCAAAGCATCTCCGACTACCGCAGCGCCGGCCTGACTGCCCGGGCGGTCTCCAAAAGGAAAGACAGCCTGGAATACGCCATGAAGTGGCTCCAGTGCCGGACGATTGTCATTGACCGCGTCCGTACCCCGCACGCGTATGAGGAGTTCACCGGCTATGAGTATGAAAAGGACAGCCGGGGCGAGTGGATCAGCAGCTACCCGGACAGAAACAACCGTATCATCACCGCGGTGCGCTTTGCGCTCGACAGTGTCATGAGCAGAGCCTGAGACGAATAAAAAATAGTTCAGAAACCGATTTTCACCCGGCCGTTTCTATTGGAAACTTGGCAAAAATTCAGCTTTTCTATGTTGGATTTAGCCAAAAGAATGGGACTGGAGTAGTACATATTGACGGAAAACGGTCGTTTTACCATGCACATCCGAGAGGGGTCAAGCGGAAAAACAGGCAAAATTCGTCGGAAAACGTGATGCCTACCGGTTAAACTCGCTATGATTTCGTGAAATGCAAAAGAAAAGTCGCTAAGATTTCGTGATTTTTCGCTTGACCGGGGTACTGTCCCGGCCTTATAATGACCGTAACAGAAGCATGGA
Organism: uncultured Eubacteriales bacterium; assembly: GCA_900317375.1. Lineage (GTDB taxonomy): Bacteria > Bacillota > Clostridia > Oscillospirales > Oscillospiraceae > Limivicinus. The sequence goes on along the minus strand of ONGJ01000079.1, from coordinate 22,876 downwards.
GGTGCGGTTATGTATCTGAAACGGAAGATCGATGCTTATCTGGCCGGGTGGAAAGCTGACCCGGAACGGAAGCCGCTGATCGTGAAGGGCGCGCGGCAGATCGGGAAAACGGAGTCTATCCGGCGGTTCTCTGAGAAGAGATACAAAAGCGTCGTAGAAATCAACTTTGCGCTGGAACCGAAGTATAAGACGATCACCGAGGAAGGCTATGATGTGGAGAGTATCGTAAAGCACATCACGCTGCTTGATCCCTCCAAAGAATTCCTCCCTGGAGAAACGCTGGTTTTCTTTGACGAGCTGCAGGAGTTTCCGGAGATCGCAACCGCACTGAAGGCTTTCTGTCAGGATCGGCGCTACGACGTGATCTGCAGCGGGTCGCTGCTCGGCGTTCATTACCACAGAATACAGAGTATCAGCGTGGGGTATAAGCTCGACTATGACATGTATTCTCTCGACTTTGAAGAGTTCCTATGGGCCAAGGGTTACGGAGACGAGTCGACCGAAGGCATGCTGGATCACATGAAGCGACTTGTCCCGTTCAGTGAAAGTGAGATGGCCGTATATCGACAGCTTTTTTTGGATTACTGCGTGCTCGGCGGGATGCCTGGCGTGGTTCGAAGCTACATTGAAAAAGGGAACTTCGCCGGATCGCTGGCCCTGCAGAGGCAGCTGCTGTTGGACTATGAGGAGGATGTCCGGAAATATGCGGAAGGGCTTGATCAGGCGAAGATCCTCAGCGTTTACCGCCATGTTCCGACGCAGCTCGCCAAGGAGAATAAGAAGTTCCAGTACAGCACGATCTCGAAATCTGCCCGCGCAAGGGAGTACCAGGGCTGTATTGAATGGCTGCAAGACGCGGGCGTGGTGAATATCTGCTATTGCCTGCACTTCCCGGAACTGCCCCTGAAAGGAAATTATGACGAGGCAAAGTTCAAGCTCTATTATGCCGATACCGGGCTGTTGGTGGCCTCTCTCGACGAAGAGGCGCAGGAGGACCTCCGAGCAAACAAGAACCTGGGCGTCTACAAGGGTGCACTATATGAGAACCTGGTTGCAGAGGCTCTGATAAAGCAAGGTCTCGGGCTTTATTACTATAAGCGAGAGGATTCTCAGCTGGAGGAGGATTTCTTCGTCCGAACAACAAACGAGCTCCTCCCCGTAGAGGTCAAGGCAGGAAACAATAGTTCCAAGTCCCTTTCTACCCTGATCCGCGGTGAAAAGTACGCCGACGTCAAGCGCGGTATCAAGCTCTCTGCCGGAAATATAGGCTTTTCCAACGGGATCTTTACCTTCCCGTACTTCTGCGCATTCCTCCTGAAAAGATGGCTGGAGCAGCTTGGGCATGACGATGCAAACGAGGAAACCGCGAACTAGAGATCAATAAAATGTAACATTTTACGTATTACACAAATATAGGCAGTTTAATAAGTAAGATTCCTGCCGATTCAGTATAGCAGAAGACCCGGGGGCGCGTTGCCCCCGGTTCGGTGGGAATGCGTGAAGTTTTCATGTCAGGAAGGGCGGCAGATTGTTCTCCCGCAGGATGGCGTCGACATCATGGATATCAAAAATACGATTATTGATAGCCACGATGAAGGCGACATCCCGCGGATTCCTGACATGGAGCGGGGCCATCCCATAGAGCGTGAGCGCTTCATCCGTCTCGATTTCATCAAATCTTGCCGCAAGACAGATCCGGAGAATCGTGTCCCGGCTGGTCGTGTGCTTCTCTTCCGAGATCAGTTTGTACCCATACCGTTCGGACAGGTCTGCGGCGAGGAAGATGTCCTGCTGCTGGATGCCCTTTTCCTTGAATTTCATCCGCATGTAATCCGCAAAGGGACGCTCGCTGTGAACCAGCATATCGGCATTGCGTGCCAGGTATTGCGGCAGGCCATCAGGCTTCAGGCCAATCAGCTCGGTTGTCAGCCGGATTCCCGCCAGTTCGTATGTTTTTTCACTCATTGTCTGACCTCCTATAGATAGTCGAACACCGGCTCGCCGAGACGAACCGGTGTCCTCTGCTATAGGAGCTGTAAATTTTGCGAGGGGGTAGTTCTGAACAAGAACGTGGATATGGATGATTATCGGCTTTTGTTCCGTGCGCGGAGCTCCTTATCCCAGCGCTACGTCCAGCGCCATCATCAGACTGAAGCCGATTGCAAAGGACACCACGCCAATGTTGGAATGCTCGCCCGCCGACATCTCGGGGATCAGCTCCTCTACAACCACGTACAGCATGGCGCCTGCCGCGAAGGACAGCAGATATGGCATGGCCGGGACCACCAGCGCTGCTATGATCACGGTCAGTGCGCCGAAAACGGGCTCCACCGCGCCGGAGAGAAGGCCGAGCCAGAAGGACTTCGGCTTGCTCTTGCCCTCGGCGTAGAGCGGCATGGAGATGATCGCTCCCTCCGGGAAGTTCTGGATGGCGATACCCAGCGCCAGAGCCAGCGCACCGCCCTCCGTGATGTTCCCTGAGCCGCTGAGCAGCCCCGCATAGACGACGCCTACCGCCATCCCCTCGGGAATATTGTGAAGCGTGACGGCAAGGACCATCATAGCGGTGCGTGTCAAATGGCTTTTCGGCCCCTCGGCCTGGTCGATGCTCCGGTGCAGATGCGGGATGACGTGATCGAGCAGCAGCAGAAACAGGATGCCTGCCCAGAAGCCGAGGAAAGCCGGGAGAAAGGCGAGCTGTCCCATGGCGCTCGACTGTTCGATGGCGGGGACGATCAGACTCCAGATGGAGGCTGCCACCATCACGCCCGCCGCAAAGCCGGTCAAAGCCCGCTGCACGCCGCGCTTCAGGTCCTTTTTCAGGAAGAATACGCAGGCAGCCCCGGCAGATGTGCCGATAAAGGGGATCAGAAGTCCTATGATAAGCGTTTTCATTTTCTACCGAACAACTCCTGTATACAACGAAGATGCCCACCCCACAGATGTCCGAATCCGGGACCCTGCGCGATCGGAGAGTGAAGAATGTTAGACACCACTAACTATTATAGCAGAAGGGAAGCCGCTTTGCAAGGGAATGGAAGGTACTTGTTCGGCTTTCCTAAAGAAAAAATCTGAGGAAGTCTTCCTGACAACTGCCTGTGAATCCCTGCAGCGGGAACCGAAGCGGATGAACAGAGCCTGAGAGGAACAAAAAATAGTTCAGAAACCGATTTTCACCCGGTCCTTTCTATGCTATACTGGGATGCAGACGGGAACCGGTGAAGCTGCGTTCAGGCAGGTTTTCAGAAGGAAAGGACAGGCTATGGCATCGAGCAAAGGATATCTGGATTTCATTATGGAACAGCTCTCAGGACTGGACGGTATTTCCTGCCGCGCCATGATGGGAGAATACATTATTTACTATCGGGGAAAGATCGTCGGCGGGATCTACGATGACCGCTTTCTGGTGAAGCCTGTAAAAAGTGCTGTGGCTATGATGCCTGATGCGGGGCTGGAGCTGCCGTATGAAGGGGCGAAGGAAATGCTGCTCGTTGATAATGTCGAGAACAGGGATTTCCTCTGTGAATTGCTGGAGGCCATGGTTGACGAGCTGCCTGCACCGAAACAGAAAAAGAGGGCAGATTGATGAGAGTTATTTGTGACAGCACGGCTGTCACAAATGAGGTGCGGACTTTTTGAAACAGCGTTCTTTGCGCCCCCGCTGAAGCTGGTTATCGGGGATGAGCTTGGAGCGTTTTTTGCGAGCAGCAAGGAGATTCATGAGTGGAGTGGATTTGGTATATCATAGCCGCCCTTGGGGCGGGCATCGGGACGGGGCTGGCCGGGCTTTCTGCGGCTACCGTCATGGTGCCGATCCTGATTGTCCTCTGTCCGTCCTTCGCCGGTGAGACCGGCGCCTATCAGGCAACGGCGATTGCGCTGGCGTCGGATATCCTCGGTTCGGCGGTAACAGCCTATACCTATGCCAGACATAAGAACATCGACCTGAAACGCGGCTGGATCATGCTGGTGTGTATCCTCGGGATGTGCACCGTCGGCAGCTACGCGGCTTTCCGCGTCGGCAACGTCGTGCTGGGCAGCTTCACGCTCTTTCTGACCTTCTTCATCGGCATCCGCTTTCTGATCAGGCCGGACACCAGCCGGAAGGACACTGCCGCCAGGGGCGAAAAGCTGGACTGGAAGGGCGTTGCGATCTCTCTGTTCTTTGGCCTGACCATAGGCTTTGGCACCGGCTTCGTGGGAACGGGCGGCGGTATGATGATGCTGGTCGTTTTCACCGCATTTCTCGGCATGGAACTGAAGACCGCAGTGGGCACGAGCACGTTCATCATGACCTTTACGGCACTGATCGCCTCGGTGAGCCACATTCTGATCCATCCGGCCATCCTGCTCGAAAAATGGGATGTGATGCTGCTGTGCATCGTTATCGCAACGGCGGCCAGTCTGCTTTCGGCGAGATTTGCCAACCGGGTCAGCAATCGGACCGTCGGCCTGGTAACAGGCGCGGTGCTGACGCTTCTCGGCGGCTCCATGCTCCTGCTGTACTTCTGGCCGCAGATTTCTGCCATACCGCTGGCCGTGCAGACACTGAGATGCCTCGGCAGGCTGATTCTGTACATCATCCCGTGCGTCCTGGCTTTGCTGCTGATTCGGTCTGTGACGAAAATCCCGGCCTATGTCTTTCGGAAGCTGATGCATGTCGTGGCGTTTACCTGCTTCACGGTCATGATGCTGACTGCGGAAAGCTGGCAGGCGGCGGCGCTGACCTCCGTGATCATAGCGGCGCTGATCTACCCGCTGCTGGTGCTGGTGGAAAACGAGAAGTGGTACGGGCGCTTCTTCGTACAGAAATCGCCGGGGGGAGATCAAGCGGAGTCTCCTGATGCTGTTCTTCATGTTTGCGGCGGTCATCGCCGTCGCCTGCGGGGGCTTCGGCAAACCGCACATCGCAGCCGCCGCCATCCTGATGTGGGGAATGGGCGACGCATCGGCTGCGCTGGTCGGCATCCCGTATGGCAGGCACAGGATCAAAACCAGGTATGCCTCCAAGTCATGGGAGGGCACGCTGGCCATGTTCGCGGCTGCCTTCCTTTTCGGGACGATTGTTCTGCATTTTTCCGGAGGCCTCGAGATCGGACGCGCAGCCCTCGCGGCTTTTCCGGCTGCAGCCGCAGGCGCCGCGACAGAGCTGTTCTCCCCAAGCGAATGGGATACGGTGACCGTTCCCGTGGTGATTTTGATCGTGCTGCTGCTCGTAACGGGCTGATTTCAGGTTTTACAACGGAGGGAAAGCAATGTTCAGGGAAATGCTGAGAAAGAAACAGCTGCTCACACAGGAAGAGTGTCTGGCGATCCTTAAGAATGAGCTGCGCGGCGTGCTCTCCGTGCTGGGGGACGACGGTTACCCCTACGGCATGCCGATGAATCACTTCTACTGTGAAGCGGACGGAAAGATCTACTTCCACGGCGGCAGAAAGGGCCATAAGATCGACGCGATGATGCGTCACGGCAAGGCGTCGTTCTGTGTTTACGACCGGGGGTTCCGCAGAGAGGGAGACTGGGCGCTGAACATCAAATCCGTCATTGTGTTCGGACATATTGAGTTTGTCGAGGATCAGGCGCCCAGTACATCGAACGCGAGATTCAGACCGCCGGCCCCCGCACGCTGGTGTTCGCTCTCGTGCCGGAGCACATGACGGGGAAGATCGTCAAAGAGGCTTGAAGGAGAATTCCCGATGAATGATTCTCTGCGGGAAAGCCTGAGTTACTTCGGCCTGTACAGGAAGATGTTTCAGGTCAGGAAAAAGGTAAACCCGGTCAAGGTTTCCTATGGAACAGACAGGGAACAGTATTTCTTGTACTATGAGCCGAATCGGATCCTCAGTGAGAAGATCATTGTCTGGGTTCACGGCGGAGGCTGGAATGCCGGTAATCCCCGGTTCTTCGATTTTGTCGGTCAGTGTGTCTGCGAGCAGGGATATCGTTTTGTTTCTCTGGGCTACAGACTGTCTCCGAAGCATAAGTACCCCTGTCAGATCCGGGATGTCTGCGAGGCATACAATGCCGCGATCCGCTATCTGAACGGGAAAGGCGTGGATACCTCGAGGATCATTGCCGCGGGGCCGTCTGCCGGTGCGCATCTGACATCCATCCTGTGTTATTGCCGTGAGGTCCGGGAAGAATACGGCGTCGATGTTTCAGACATCATCGGTTTTATCGGTACCGGCGGACCCTACAGTTTTCGGGATGATCAGGGCCTGGCATTGAGGCTGCTGCTGAACCAGCTCTTTGAGAAGGGGTATGACAGACGAAACGCCGAGCCGGTGTTTTTGATGGGCACGAGCCGTATTCCCATGCTGCTGATTCAGAGCAGGCATGACGGGCTGGTCGGGTACGCCTGTGCCGAAGATTTTGCCCGGAGGGCAAAGGAACTGGGCAACGAATGTGAGCTTTACAGTGTGACGGATCGGAAGAATACGCATTCATGGTATACCGCCGGGATGTTCCTGGAGAGCAGAGAAGAGAATAAAGGATTGGACAAATTCTTTTCCTGGATCGAGCAGCGATAGAAGGCATGAAAAGACAGGCTCCGTATGGTGTGTTTGCCATACAGAGCCTGTTTCAAATTCGGGTTTGCTGCGTGATGATTCCTGTATTCTTCTGCTGCGGGCCCCTGTTCTTCGCAGGCGGGGCGGGTCAGATCCCTTTGCGGTAGAGGAGGTAGGAATAAATCAGCGGCACGAGGATCATCACGGCCAGCAGGATCAGAAACAGCGGGAGCGACCAGCCGATGAAGCTCATCACGATGAAGAGGACGCCGCACAGGACCCACAGGAAGCCGGCGAGCCGGTGGGTACGGTTCCAGTTTTCCTCGCTGCTGAGGGTCCAGGGCAGCCGAATGCCCATGGTATAGCTCTGCTTGGTTTTGGGCAGATAGTTGCCGATGAGGATAAACAGCAGTCCCATAAAGACGGGCAGGACCACTTCGATCCGCACGTCATAGCCGAGGGCCTTGGCAAGCGTCATGCCCGAGCAGAGCACAGACAGCACCGGGACCGTCCAGACGGCCACCTTCATCAGGGCTTCGCTCATATTCTGCCGCTTGGGATCGGTATTCAGGGCAAACTGAAGCACGCAGTTCATCACCAGCATGAATGCCGGCAGCGCAAAGGCCGCGACGGCACGGCTGGACCAGCCGTCCGGTTCGCCGTTGAGGTTGAAGTGGGTGGGGACGGTCTCGGGCAGTCTGTTGTACAGCAGGGCGCCGGCGATAATCGGCAGCAGGCAGACCAGCGTGGTCAGGATCAGGGTTTTCCGGTTAATCTTCATGTTCTTCCTCCCCCTTCAGGCCCTGGAGCCAGAGCAGAACCTCTTCCAGGACCGAGGCATTGAGACTGTAATAAATGTAGTTTCTCTCGCGGCTCTCAAAGATGAGGCCGGCCTTTTTCAGCTGCGACAGGTGATACGAAACCGTCGCGTTGGTCATGTCAAAGCGCCCTGCGATGTCCCCCGCCGTCATGCGTCCGTTCTTGAGCATGTTCAGGATTTCGCGGCGGGCCGGGTCGGACAGGGCTTTCATGGTCTCGCTGAAGCCCATACAGCATCCCTTCCTTTTCGGATTTGCCGGTCATTGCCGGTGGTGCAGCAACTTGACGGCAGACATTTAGAATTTCATCTAAATAGATGCTATCACAGAAGGCGGCTTCTGTCAACAGGTATTTAGAATTTTTTCTAAATACGTTCTGCCCGTCGAGTTTTCCGCAAAGCAGGCAGGGGTTTTTGGTTTCGCTTATGGACAAATGCCCGCAGATGATGTAATATTCAGACAGTCAACAGACCATGAGGAAGGTGTTTCCGTGGAGACCGAAAAGAAAACACTCCGAAAATGGATCCTCCTGATCCTTGTTCTCCTGATTCCCATTACCGCGGTGCTCGTGGCGCTTCGGATCAGCCAGGCTGCCTCCAGGGAAAAAGAGATGAACCGCCTGAAGATGGAGATGGTTTCCGAGCTGCTGAACAATGCGGAGGACAGGCGCAAGGTTGCGACAGACTGGTTCAATGAGAACATCGAGGTCAATCTGTCGCTGATGGCTGTCGCCCTTCAGGAATTTCTCACCGAGGACGGTTATGAAGGACCTCGTTCCTTTGAAGACGGGGTCGTGATCGAGGTCCGGGACAATGAAATTCTCTACCCGGATGACAAGCCCGCAAATTGCCCCGAGGTGACGATGGAGATGCTGAAGGACGGCCTTTACAAGGAGGCGAGTACGAGCACGGTCGTCGACCTTCGCTCCGATGACGGAGACGAATCATCAGATGATGAGCCTGACGACAACCGTGTCAGTATCAACTTCGCCGAGATCGGCAACGGCTTCTACTATGTCGACTGGACCAGAGTCCAGGAGTATGAGGAATACATCGGCCGGTATACAGAGACCGAGGACCTGCTCGCCGCGGTGGAAAAGGCTCTGAACATCGGCATCCTGGTCGTAGATACGGACACCAAAGACCTGAAGCTGCTTTCTCCCTCCGGCTTTTTCCCCAATGCCGTCTGTGCCGCAGAGCTTGGGATCACCCATGAGGATCTGAACGCGGAAGGCAGCCTCATCAGGATCGGCGGCAGGCTCTTTCACTGCTCGTATCAGACGCTTCCTCATCTCGGGAAGAATCTGATTTATCTCTCGCCCTTTACCGCTACCGTCCTGCACAGCATCGGCACTGCGATGATGACCGTTACGGTGATTCTGCTGCTTCTCGTGACTGTCGGCACCTGGATTCTTTCGGTGCGCCGCTACGTCCGTCGCACCGATATCAGCAGGGACATGGAGACGCTTGACATGTATCGGCCGCGGCGCCTGCGTATACGGGCCTTAGCCGCCGGCCTGACCGGAACGGTTGTCATCTTTCTCTTTGCGCTGATTTTCCAGTCCCTCTCCGCCATGCAGTCCGAAACGGAAAACGCCAGAGAGACCATCAATGTTCTTTTCAATCAACTGCAGGAAAGAGAGCGGCAGCAGATCCAAAAATCCAAAGATCTGGAAACCGACTGGTTCGTTTATTACGGTCAGCGGCTTGCCTCGCTGATCGGGGAATATCCGCAGGTCGGCACCCCCGAAAACCTGGATTATTATTGCCTGATGACCGGCGCGGACTATATCATGCTCTTTGATACGAAAGGACAGGAGACGGTCTGCTCCGATGGCTTTACAGGCCTTAAGCTGGATTCTGCCTTCGGCGAGAATTCCGCCGATTTCATGAAGCTTCTCAACGGCGTTACCAGTGTCGTGCATGAACCCGCTGTCGACAGTCTTACGGGTCTGACAAGACAGATCGTCGGCGTCTGTCTTCCGCAGGAAAAGGGCTACGGCGCGCTGATCATGTCGATCCAGCCGGGCTGGACCCAGCGCCTGGATATGGACGAGGACCTCAACACCCGGCTTGCGATCCTGACGCCGAAAGGAAGGCAGTGTTTCGCCGCGGAGAAGGAAGGCGGTCTGATCCGCTATGCCAGCACCGATTCGATGATCGGCTCAACGGTGGAGAACTGCGGCCTGTCCGCCGATACGCTGCGGGATTCGTATACCGACTTTGTGACGCTGAACAATGTCCGCAGCTACGCCGTCACCACAGAGATGGATCCGCTGATCTGTTACTGCTCGACGGAAACGCGCTATCTGTTCTCACAGATCTGGGCGTATGCCATCGTCTCTGCGCTTGCCTCTGCCCTTGCCCTGCTGGCGACGACCCGTTTCCTGCTGAAGGATTATACCGATACACAGTTTGAAGAATGGGCCCGGACAGAAGACGTCCCTCCGCCTGCACCGCCGGAGACCCCGGCGCCGCAGAGAGGAAAACGCAGTCTGCTGTTCTGGCTGCGCAGGGCCTGGGATGCGTTCTGGAAGGCAGTGAAAAAGTCGCTGCACTGGGACGAAGCCGGTCCGGAGCAGAGAACCGGCATCATCTTCCGCTTGTCGCTTTTCCTTCTGATGCTGATCTATGCGGCTTATGTCTCGTATCTCTCAAGGACCACTTCCTCCGGGAATTCCATTCTCCTGTTTATCCTGAACGGAAACTGGATGCGGGGCTTCAACCTGTTCGCTCTCTGCAGCATCCTGATTCTGTGCGGCGGCGCCTATCTCTTTATGTCCGTGCTCCGCTATTTCCTGAAACTGATCTCCAGCTTCACGGGGCGCCGCGGAGAGACCATCTGCCGTCTGCTTGGCAGCGTGATGCAGTACGCCGTTCTCATCGCGGTGGTCTATTTCTCCTTCAGTTACCTTGGCTTTTCGCCCGGCGCTATTGTCGCCTCGGTGGGCGTGACTGCGCTGGTGGTAACCCTCGGGGCGAGGGACATGGTCACCGACATGTTCGCCGGCATCTTCATCGTCCTGGAGGACCAGTTCCAGGTCGGCGACATTGTCTCCATCGAGGACTACCGCGGGGTTGTAAAAGAGATCGGCATACGCTCGGTCAAGATCCTGGGGCTCGGAGGGGATATCCGCATTTTCAGCAATTCCGCGATCCGGAATGTCATCAACAAGTCCCACTACATGTCCACCTGCTATGTTGACATTCGCATTGCTTCGACGGAACCCTTCTCCCATGTGAAGGAGATTATGGACCGTGAGCTGCCCGCGATCGGTGCGCGCTGTGACAAGATCATCGGCACGCCGGTCTTCATCGGCGTGACGAACCTTGCGGGTTTCCCCGGTACCATTACTGTCGGCATTTCAGCAAAGTGCAAGGAAGAGGACTTCCTGCAGGTCAGCAGGACCCTGAACAGCGAGCTGGTCCTGCTCTGTGAACGCGAACACATCGAGGTGCGCTGACCGCCTGCGGCACGGTTCTCCATACCGGGCATCTTCCCGGTGTTCAATATCGTTTCTTCGGCAAAAAGCGAGAGCTCAGGAGGCCTGTAAACTGGGGCTTCCTGAGCTCTCGGTTTCTTGCCGCACATGCATTTTGTGCTGATGCCTGTTTTTCACGCTGCCCGAATCCTGATCTCACGTTTTCGCCGTGACAAGCCTCTTTTTGGAATCCGGCAATTCAGAGACCAGGATTCCCGCTACATTGCCGCCGTGGAGTCTTCGCCTGAACTGGATTCCGAAACGCTCGATTGGATTGCCTGGGCAAAGGCGAAAGCGGATTGGTATGATCCTACAGTAGCCGCCACAGACCCGCTTTTCGGGAAAAGAAATCACAGTGCTGACCCGAACAGCAAAACTCCGACAAAGAAAAGCTCCTATTTCTATTGACAGTCAACTAATTCCTTCAACATTAAAAACTGAAAGTTAAGGGGGCAACTTTTGCAAAAATTCAAAAAGTTGCCCCCTTAACTTGATATTTTCTGCGGATTCGGATATACTGTCTGCGAGGTGATTCCATGAACATCTATAAACGGGAGAAGTATCTTCGCCGCTTGCGCGGTTTTTTCCATGACACCGAAATGATCAAGGTCATCACCGGTGTGCGTCGCTGCGGGAAGTCCTGCCTCATGGCCTCCATTGCGGACGAGCTGCGGGAATCCGGCATTCCGGACTCTCAGATCCTCTTCCTGGATCTGGATTCCAAGAAGTATCGCAAGGTCAAAACGCCGGATCAGCTTGACGCCCTGATCGAAGAAGCTGGGACAGGGAACGGGACGATCTATGTCTTTATCGACGAGGTCCAGAATGTCAAAGGCTTCGAGGAGGTCGTTAATGCCTACCGCACGGACGGCGGGTACTCGATCTTTATTACCGGGTCGAACTCGTATCTTCTGAGCGGCGAGCTTTCGACGAAGCTCACCGGACGGTATATTGAGCTCGAAATGTATCCCTTGAGCTTTGATGAGTATCTGGGCATGAAAGCCTTTATGGGCAAGCCGATCCAGAATAATCTGACCGCGGAATTCGATTCCTATATTCTGGAGGGAGGCTTCCCGAAAGCGCTCCAGTATGACAGCATGGAAGACAAGCGAACGTATACGCGCAGCGTCATCTCGGAGATCTTTGAAAAAGATATCCGGCAACGAGTAAAGGTGCGCAACAAGGCCGTCTTTGAAAGTGTGCAGACCTATCTGCTGAACAACTTCGGAGCTACGACAAGCCTGAACAACATCCTCAAAGACCTGGAGAAACAGGGCGTCCATATCAAACGGGAGACGCTGAATCGGTATATCAAGATCCTGCAGGATGCCAAGATCCTGTATCGATGCAATCGCTTTGATTTGAAATCCCGCCGTTCGCTGGCAGGGGAGCAGAAGTACTATTTGGCCGACTGCGCTTTCTACTTCGCCATGAACACGGATAACCGCATCAACTATGGTCCTGTTCTGGAGAATATCGTTTATACCTATGCAAGATCCCAGAACTACGCGGTAAGTATTGGGCGAATCGGCAAACTGGAATGCGATTTCATCCTGCGTGATGAGCAAATGCAGTATGCTTATGTGCAGGTGGCCATGACGATCATGAACAGCCGGGAAACGGAAGACCGCGAATACAAGCCCTTGGAACAGATCGCAGATAACTATCCCAAATTTGTCATGACCCGAGGAGATATGATCCAAAAGCGAAATGGGATCCGGCATGTCAATCTGCCGGAGTTCATTCAGACGCAAGGAAGTTTTACCTGAACAGTATAGTTAAGGGGGCAACTTTTTGCAAAAGCGCAAAAAGTTGCCCCCTTAACTGGCCGTTCATATTTCCATTAAAAAGCAAAGATCCTCGATGCTTTGGCGCCTCGGGGATCTTTGCTTTGGTAGATAGTCTTCCTGAAGTCAACTGTGAATCAGCTATATTTAGAGGGCTTTCAGTATTGCTTCATTCCTCCGTACACAACGGCCGCATACTCAAAAACTGCTTCTAACCTGTGCCAGAAACCTTTCCGCGATGGGCGTAAATGCCTGATATCGATTCCAGATCAGATAAAGCTTCGCCTCTAAAGTTGGGAAAAGAGGACGAAATGTCAGTCCGCTGTTTTCCGATACGTCAACAAGATTGCGGAAAGATAACTGATAGCCAAGACCTTCCCGTACGAACATGGAGGCATTGTAGGCCAAACGGAAGGAGCCTTCCAGATGCAGTTCTTTGAACCGTTCTCCCGCCCATTCCCTGATGTCGCCTTCCCAGCCTTGCTCGGAAGTAAAGAGCGGCAATCCGACAAGACCGTACTGGAAAAGCTCGATTTCCCCGCTGCTGTGTTCTCCGCGCCGCACTTTTCCGATATGCTGGAGCGCAAGCCCGTCTTCCTCACGACTGCCGCGAAAGCGCTCGGTGCAAACGAAGACATGACCGGTGCGGAACTGATTCCCTGTTTTTCGTAATCGATAAAAGACTACATATCATTGCGCATAACGCAGCTTTTTCCACCTCGAAAACCTCAGTAATTACTGAACGTTAGATACATCTTGCTAAGACTAACCATCAGGGGTTCAATATCGTTTCTTCGGCAAAAAGCAAGAGCTCAGAAAGCCCGTAAACTGGGGCTTTCTGGGCTCTTTGCTTCTTTTCCGTACATAAATTTCGCGCTTTTGAAGAGACGAAATGATGATAAAATTCAAGTTCAGACTGTAGCTTTCCACCGGGGGAAAAAATCCGGACTTATGCACGTCGTTGCAGAAGGGGGTGGGGGAAAATGGACTCCGTTTTGCCGAAGAATGATAGTCAGAATACAAAGATCACATTTTCTGCGCGAAGTGCGACTCAAAGCTTACCCAGTATGTGCAGCCGTCAAACGGAAGGGTCACTTGGGTCTGCAACGGGAAAAAACACAAGGGCAGCGAATTCTGCGAAGGAATCAGGATTCCCGATGACGTGATCCGGGGATGGGGAGAAATAAAGAAAGACATTTTCATCAGAGCAAAGGAGAACAGATATGGCCAGAGAAGTTACGGTCATTCCCGCAAAAAAGACAAACCGGTTGAGCGGGAACAAACAGCAGGCTGAGCGGAAAACCCGTGTGGCAGCATACTGCAGGGTTTCTACCGATTAGGAAGAGCAGGAGAATTCCTTCAAAAACCAGGTCGATTACTACACCCGATACATCGCAGGGCATCCTGATTACGAGCTGGCGGGAATCTATGCCGACGAAGGGATCAGCGGGACCAACACGAAGAAACGCGAAGAGTTCCGGCGCATGATTACGGACTGCGAGGCTCATAAAATCGACATGGTCATAACAAAGTCAATCAGCCGTTTTGCCCGGAACACACAGGACTGCCTTGAGAATTACCGGAAGCTGAAGAATCTTGGGATCACAGTGATTTTTGAGAAAGAGAACATAAGATCCACCGAGACAACCGGCGAACTGCTCCTGACGATTCTCTCGTCACTTGCGCAGGATGAGTCGCGGAATATTACCGAAAACACTAAATGGGGCATCCGCAGCAAATTTCAGAAGGGCATCCCTCATGACAATGCCAGTAAATTTATGGGCTTTGACAAAGGGGAAAACGGACGCCTGATTGTGAATGAGGAGGAAGCCAAACTGATCAGGAGGATTTACAGGGAGTTTCTGGAAGGGTTTACTTCCACAGCCATTGCGAAAAGACTGAATGAAGAAGGCGTCCCGGGGACAAGCGGTGAACCGAAGTAGCTCAAAGCGACCATTGACGCCATCTTGAAGAACGAGAAGTATGCTCATTGTGATGGGAATCGACGGAGATCGCAGCGCCGCGGATCTTCTTAGTGTGATGAACCTTGAAAGCCTTGAAGAGGATGACCTCACCATGGTTGGGAAGAACGGCGACATCACATATTATGCCATCACCAAACCCGATGTTTACGGAGATTTTGCAGATAGAATTCCTCCTGAGTATGCGGAGGAGTACCGTAGACTTCAGGCTTCTCTCGTCGATGTACTGAAAAACGCAGAATACTTTGCGCCCCGTTCCGGCAGTGCGGACCTCCTTGGTACAGTCCTCCGGTTTGAAACCACCGATCTCGACGGCAATGTTGTGAAAAGCGAAGAGCTTTTTGCTGCCCATGCGGTTACGATGGTCAACATCTGGGCAACCTGGTGCGGTCCCTGCAAGGCTGAGATGCCGGAGCTCGGAGAACTCGCCCGCCGCCTTGAGGCTGAAGGCAAAGATGCCGCCATCGTCGGTATTTGCAATGATGCAGATGAAGAGCCCGACACCTGCAGGGAGATTCTTGCCGAGAGAGGTGTGGATTATCTCAATCTTCTGCCTTTTGTTGATATGGAGGAAAAACTGTATCTCACCACACTCCCCACGACGCTCTTTGTCAACCGGGACGGACTGATTATATTAGCCCCGATTGAGGGTGTTCCGGAAGACCTGTCCAGGTATGGGCAACTGATAGACGCATTCGTCGGTGCCGGTACGCCGGCTGCAGGCAGTTCCGCACCGTCACCGGTTGCTGCAAATGACGCAGGTGTCTACCGTGTCATTGTCACCGACAGCAACGGCGATCCGGTAAAAGGTGCCACGATTCAGTTTTGCGACGACACTGCCTGCCTGATGGGTAAGACGGACAGTGACGGCATCGCAAGCTTTCCGGATGCTGCAGAAGGTCATCCCTATACCGTTCACGTCCTGAAGGTCCCCGAAGGCTATGAAAAGAATGAAGAGGAATTCAACGCGCTGGACACATTCTGTGATGTGAGCGTTGTCCTGCAGAAGCAGAACTGAAAAGTTCCGGTGCAAACGATCACACAGGGCAGAAACCGGATATCCACGTCCGCAACAAGCTCTTCCGGCTCGCTCTGATCCACGTGTTCCTGATCCTCGTCCAGTCGGTCTGCGCCATCTTCGGCGTGCCGGTTATTGTACTCATGCTTTAAAAGTGGAAGGGCCTGTACCGAAATAAAGAAGGGCCTGTACCGAAATAAAGAATAGTTATTGCCGGTCGATCCCACGCAGGATGCCGCGGTCTGTCCCTACTGCAATACGCCCTATATTGTTGACAAGGCGATTCAGAACTACAATGTCCAGAATGCCAGGATTGAGCATGCGGACACGGTCAAAATCGACATGAAGGGCACTGCCGATTCCTTCTTCGGATTCCTCGGCAAGCAGCTCAGCGAGAGCCGCGAGCTGCGCCGGGAAATACGCGCCGAGAACCGCGAAGATGAACGTGAGATCCGCCGGGGCTTTTTCAAGATCTTTGGCTATATGGCCATCGGCATGTTCGTCCTTGCCGCCATTATGTTCATCTTGGAAACCATCATTGAGAGACTGCAGCGCTATACCGGGATGAACCCGGGTGCGCCGATTCTGTTTGACGATGCGCATGCAAAGGGCATCACCTATGCTCAGCTGGACGATCTCTCCGGCCGCATATACAGCTGGCTGAAGGAAAACAAAATCGGCAGGGAGGACTTTGTGCTCATCAACCTGCCCCGCGGCGTGCTGCCTGTCATCGCCATGATCGGCGTGTGGAAGGCCGGCGCTGCCTGGGCCCTGGTGGAGGACACCTATGCGCCTGAGCGCATCCGCTATATCCGCGAGGACTGCGGCTGCAGGCTTGAGATCAGTGCCGAGAACTGGGACGAGATCATGGCGCTCCCCGCGCTTGCCGGGCACGAGAACCCGGACGAGCACGATGCCGCCTATGCCATCTACACCTCCGGCACGACCGGCAGCCCCAAGGGCGTCCTGCACGAGTACGGCAATCTCCAGCGGGCGATCGACTCGATCCGCATCGACGGGCAGGTCCCCTTCAGCGAGAAGGACAGGCTTGCCACCCTGGCCCCGATGAACTTCGTGGCCACCGTCATTGTGATTCTGGCGGCGCTGAACGTGTACTGCGGCAAAAACTTCATCGTCTCCTACGCCACCATCAAGAATCCCGCGGCGCTGGCCAAGTTCTTCCTCACCAAACGCATTACCATCACCTTCCTAACGCCGTCCTATGTGCGCAAGCTCGGCAGCAACACGGGCCCCTTCCTGCGCATGCTGTTTGTGGGCAGCGAGCCTGCCAACAATCTCTATAACAAAAACCTCAGCCTCATCAACATCTACGCCTGCAGCGAGAGCGGCTTTGCGGTGGGCTTTTTCCCGATTGACCGGGCCTACGAGACCTGCCCCATCGGCAAACCCCAGGTCGAGACGGCCGTCAGGCTCCTCGGCGAGGACGGCAGGGAGGTCCCCGACGGCGAGACCGGCGAGCTCTGTTTTGAGGACCCCTTTGTCCGCGGCTACATCAATCTGCCGGAGGAGACGGCAAAGGCCTTTACCGGCGGTCTTTACCATTCCGGCGATTTGGCCGTCCGCAGCGAAAACGGCGACCTTATCCTGCTGGGCCGCAGCGGCGACATGATCAAGATTAACGGCAACCGCATCGAACCGGCCGAGATCGAGGCTGCCGTCAAGCAGGCTCTGGGCATCGACTGGTGCGCGGCCCGCGGCTTTGAGGAAGAGGGGAAGAGCTACCTCTGCGCCTACTACACGGCGGATGTGTCCTTTGACCCTGCCGCGCTGCGGGAAGAGCTTCTCAAGCGCCTGCCCTACTATATGATCCCGGCCTACTTCATGAAGATCGACGCGGTGCCCCTCAAACCCAACGGCAAGCTCGACCGCAAGGCGCTGCCCGCACCGGACGCCAGGGACTTTCAGAGCAGCTATGTCGCCCCCGCGAACGAGACCGAAAAGGCCCTCTGCGACGCAATGGCCGAGGTGCTCGGCCTGAACAGGGTCGGCATCGAGGACGATTTCTATGAGCTGGGCGGCGACTCGCTCGGTTCCATCGATGTCGTCAGTCACTGCTCTCTTGAAGGGCTGAGCGCGGGGATCATCTTCCGCGGCCGCACCCCGAAGAAAATTGCCGCGCTTTACCTGGATTCTCTGAAGGAAAACGACGGCAAGACCCCTGCCGTGCTCGAGCAGGAGGCCAGAGCCGCCGAGCATCCCCTCACCGCCGAACAGCTCTATATGGTCGACTATCAGCTTTATACACCCAATTCCACCATGTACAATCTCTATTCCATGATGAAGCTGGATAAAGAGATGATCGACATGCAGAAGATGGCCGAGACCCTGAAGCAGGTCATTCTCCACCATCCGTCGCTGCTGACGAAATTCCGCTGGAACAAGGACAGAGAGCTGGTGCAGAGCTGGCACCCGGAGGAGAGCTGGGACATCGCGGTCGAGCGCCTGACCGAGTTTGAGTTCCGCTATGTCCGCGACACGCTGGTCTATCCTTTCAAGATCGTCGGCGGCAGGCTGTGCCGCTGCAGGGTCTTCGAGACCGAAAAGGCCGGCTATGTCTTCTTCGACGTGCATCATTCCGTCTTCGACGGCAGCTCCCTGAAGGTGTTCATGAGCGACATCGCCCAGACCTATATGGGCATGGAGACCGATCCGGACTTCTACTATCTGATGCTCCGCCGCCGCGAGGAGGCGGTGAACACCGCTTTCTACGAGGAGAGCCGCCGCTACTTTGAAGACCGCTATGACGGGGTTTCCTGGTCCTGCTTCCCGAAGATCGATCATGAGTCCCGTGAGAACGAGACGGGCGAGCTCCTTGCACCGCTCGGCATCCTCCAGCCGCAGATGAACGCCATGGAAAAGGCCTATCGCATCAGCCGCAACGAGTTCTTCATCACCGTGGCGGCGCTGGCGATTTCCTTCTACAACAGCACGCCGGACGTAAAGCTCTCCTGGATCTACAACGGCCGGGAGGACCTGCAGAACATGACGACGGTGGGTCTTCTGTTCCGCGACCTGCCGGTCGGCCTGCGCTTCCATGACGGCGATACCCTGCGCAACGTCTTTGCCGACGTGCACGAGCAGGTCCAGAAGGGGATCGAGTACAGCTGCTATCCCTACGTGGACACCCGCAACGAGGTCGGCGACAGCGAATGTGCCTACCTGCTCTATCAGCGGGATATCCGCGACATGGGCGGCATGGACGGCTTCGACATCGAGATGGTGGATATCCGCCAGAACCAGGCCGCCTCCCAGACCATTCTGGATATGGAGATCCTGGATGGCTCCGAAGGCCTCACGCTGATGATTGACTTTGCAGCCAGCCGCTACCGGGAGGAGAGCATCCAGCGTTTCAAGGACCTGTATGTCCGGCTTGCCCAGGCCCTGGTGACCCACAACTCCCAGGCGGATGTGACCATCGGCGAGATCAGGGCCAAGATCGAAGACCGCAAATCCTTCTTCCGGATCCTCACCAGCATCTTCAGCAGAAAGCAGTAAGCACGATGGATCAGGAACAGGAACTCTCACAGGCATTTACCTCCCGGTCGCTGCTGAAGTTCGTTGCCCCCAGCATCTTTACCTTTGTGTTTATCGGCGTCTACCAGATGGTGGACGGGCTGTTCATTGAGCGCTATGTGGGCGATCTGGCCATCAGCGCCGTGAACCTCTACTACCCGATCATCAGTCTCTTCATCGCCGTGGGCATCATGATCGGCACCGGCGGCAACGCCGTCATCGTCAGAAAGGTAGGCGAGGGGAAGCGGAAGGAGGCCGGAGAGACCTTTTCCCGCGTGCTGACCTTTACCGTGCTCTGTGGGATCGTCTTCACCGCGGTCTGCCTGATTTTTGCCGAGCCCATCATGCGCCTGTGCGGCGCGACGGCGGGGAATATCGCCTATCTCCGTCCCTACTATATGACGCTCTCCGCCTTTTCTCTGGCCATCCTTCTGCAGTCCGAGCTGGGCATCCTCATCATCGGGGAAGGGAAGACCGTCGTGGCCGCCGTCGTCATCATGGTGGGCGGCGTGCTCAACTGCGTGCTGGACTATGTGTTCATGGCAAAGCTGCACATGGGCATCCGCGGCGCCGCCATCGCCACCGTCATCGGCTACTGCAGCACCATCGTCTACGCTGTCTGGTTTTATCTGATCGCGCGGAAAAGCTCCTATCATCTCGAGCTGACCAAGCCGGACGGGAAAGAGATTGCCGGGATCTGCTTCAACGGCTCTTCGGACATGGTTTCCAACCTCGCCGAGGGCATCACGGTCCTGTTCATGAATCATCTGGCCTACCGCTGCTACGGCGAAACCGGCGTCAGCGCCCTGGCCGTGATCACCTATGTCCAGGTTCTGATCTCCATGGTCTTCATGGGCTTTACCTCGGCCGTGGAGCCGATCTTCTCCTACCATTACGGCAGCGGGAATGTCGAGATGCGGCAGCGCGTCTTTCGCCTGTGCATCCGCTGGAATCTGCTGCTTGGCGCTATCACGATGCTGCTGCTGTTTCTGCTGCGCTTCTGGCTGGTGGGGGTGTTCTTTGATGAGGGCAGTGAGTTTTACCGCATCGCGTCCCACGGTTATCTGCTGATCCTGCCCGCCTGCCTTTTCATCGGCACCAACATTTTCGGCTCCGGCCTGTTCACGGCCTTCGGCAACGGCCTTGTCTCGGCCCTCCTGTCGCTGAGCCGCTCCTTTGTGGTTCTGACCTGCTGCCTCTTCGGCCTGACGGCGCTGTTCGGCGGTCCCGGCCTGTGGTGCGCCTGGCCGGCGGCGGAGCTGATCAGCTGTTTTGTCACGGCCTTCGTCCTGAGAAAGTACCGCAGCAGATACCAATACGCCTGATAAAAGTATCAAATACAGGAGGGAAATGAAATGCTGAATACCGTAAAAAAACAGGATGGCGACGCCCTGACCGTCCTGCTGGACGGGCGCCTCGACACCCATACCGCAGCCGGCTTTCAGGAGGAGATGGAGCCGCTGCTGCCCGGCATCTCGTCTCTGACGCTGGATTGCGAAAAGCTCAGCTACATCTCTTCGGCGGGCCTGCGCGTCCTGCTCACCATCGAGCAGGAGATGGAGGATCAGAACAAGCCCATGCAGCTCTGCCATGTGAGCGATGTCATCCGTGACGTTTTCGATGTCACCGGCTTCCTGGATATTCTGAAGATCGTGTGACCCATCCAGCGCACCGGAAGTGTGGGGAAGGAGGATGCGGATGAAACGGCAGCCGCGAAGAATCAGCGTACAGATTAAACTCAATGCCCTGGTCATCAGCGGCATCCTGCTTGTTGCGCTCGGGCTGATGGGAATCAGCTATTATACCTTCTGCAGGCGCGTGGATGAACGGTATGAGGCTGCGCTGAAAAAGGCCGCCGATGCCTGTGCGAACAATGTTGACGCGGACGAACTC
The DNA here is from genome assembly GCA_900317375.1 of uncultured Eubacteriales bacterium. Taxonomy (GTDB): domain Bacteria; phylum Bacillota; class Clostridia; order Oscillospirales; family Oscillospiraceae; genus Limivicinus. Next base: position 1,854 of record ONGJ01000079.1, on the reverse strand, counting down.
CGATATTTCTGGAATGCCGTCAACACAGAGGAATTCCGTTCGGTTCATGACCGGGCCGAGGCGGAAAAGAATGAACAGCTGATTGAAGACTGGCTGAAAGGCAAGCCGGGATGGTATTATGATAACCCCGAAGTGACTGATGCGAACCGCAAGGAAAACGGCGAGCCTCTGAGCCCTGAGGAATTTGCCGCCATCTGGAGTCTTTGGGCGGATTATGAACAGATTCAGTACAGCCTGCAGGGGATCGTGGATTATCTGGAGGCGGATACCGCCTACTACCAGTACGCCGACGGCCTTACGACCTACAACATCGCGGATACCGAAGAAGGTCTCCTGTACATTGGAACCGTAGAGGCGCCCATCCCGGAGTTCAGCGCTTATCCGGGCAATGTTGCGATTCCGCCCATTGTCTATCATTCGGATTTTGGCTGGCTGATGACCGCGATGGTGCCGGTTATCAATCGCGAAACAAAGGAGGTGGTGGGAGCTGCTGGCGTTGACATCGACATGACCGAGGTTGTCGCCGAGCGTTCTTCCTTTCTGAGGCAGAGTCTTCTGCTTGTTGTTATCCTTTTGCTTGTTGCCATCGTTGTGGGCATGATCGTGCTCAGGAAAACCGTGGTGCACCCGCTGAAAAAGCTCTCTTCTGCGGCGACCGGATTTGCTGCAGAGAATCGGGCCGTGACGAAGGAGGATGTCATCAATCTCGACATCCGAAACAACGATGAGATCGGTGACCTGTACCGGGAAATCCGGTCCATGGAAGGCCGTATTGTGGATTATACCGAGAACCTGACCAGGGTAACCGCGGAAAAAGAACGCGTGAATACCGAGCTGCGCACGGCTGCCCAGATTCAGGAGGCCATGCTGCCGAACAGTTTTCCCGCATTTCCGGACCGCACGGATTTTGATCTGTATGCCAGTATGACGCCTGCCAAGGAGGTCGGGGGGGACTTTTATGATTTCTTCCTGATCGACCAGCGGCATCTCGCCCTCGTCATCGCGGATGTCTCCGACAAGGGGATTCCGGCCGCCCTGTTTATGATGGCTTCCAAGATCCTCATCAACTACCGTTCCCAGTTGGGCGGCAGTCCCAGCGAGATTCTGTCCGCTGTCAATGCCGAGATCTGCACCGGCAACAAATCCAAAATGTTTGTCACGGTGTGGCTGGGGATTCTGGATCTGGAAACAGGCCTCATGACCTGCTCCAATGCCGGCCATGAATATCCTGTCATCCGGGGCAGCGACGGTGTGTTCCGCATTCTGAAGGACAAACACGGTCTGGTCGTCGGTGCCCGGGCGAAGTCCGTATACCGGGACTACGAAATCCAGATGAATCCCGGTGACGCGGTTTTCGTCTATACCGACGGCATACCGGAGGCAAGCAACGCGAAGGAAGAATTCTACGGTCTTCAGCGTCTGGAAGATGCCCTGAACAGGCTGCCGTGTCAGGATCCGTGTGGCATCCTGGAGGGGATCAAGGCGGATGTGGATGCCTTTACCGGCGATGCCAGTCAGTTTGACGATATGACCATGCTGTGCCTGGTATACAAAGGCCAGGAAGCGCCCGCGGACGGCCAATGAGGGGATTGCCCTTTCCGGCCGGGTCCGGCTTGAATCGGAACAGCTGCCGATTCGTTTGTTAAGTCCAATATTTTTAGGAGGATATAAAAATGAAAAAACTCATGAACAGAAAACTGCTTGCTCTGCTGCTTGCTGCGATGATGGTCTTTATGCTGGCCGCCTGCCAGGTTTCCAGCACCAGCACCAGCACCGTGACCACCAGCACGACCGATGCGGACGGCAACACCACGACCAACACCACGACTACCGAGACGACGGTTGGCAACGATG
>ONGJ01000077.1 GCA_900317375.1 uncultured Eubacteriales bacterium | reverse complement strand
GCCCGGTGTGGTTCCCTCATTGGCCTTGATGGGGATTTCCATGGCATTCATGCCGGTGCTGGGGTAATAGACCAGGTAATCGCCGTCCTTCATGGCGATCAGGGTCTCGCCGTCGACGGTAAAATAGTTCAGGGCATAATCGGCCGGATCGTAGTCGCGCAGGTCGGGGATGTACGCAACGGCCTCGCCGGAAGCGGTGTTCTGGTGGATTTCCAGAGAGCCGTTTCAGGCGGAGGAGAGGAAGGCATCATGCCGGAAGCCCAGCCGGAAGACAAAGTCATACACCTCGTCCTTCGTTTTGTTGGCAAAGGTGAAGTCATAGGTAAAGGCCTGATAGTTATGCTCGGTCAGGCCTTCGTCATACAGGTCGAAGACCTTGGTCCAGGTGCTGCCCCGGGGCACGGCGGTGACGCTGATGCCTTCCGCCTGGGCACCCCGCTCCGAAAACACGGCCGTCCTCGCCAGATCGTCATGGTGCCGCGTATGGTTGTAAGCGCTGGTTTTGAGCATGGCAGCCGCCAGAACGGCAAGCACAATCAAGAACGTGGCCGCGAAGATCCAGGCTGCTTTTTTCCTGTTGTTCTGCTTCATCTGCAAGATCTGCTCCTTATTGAGATCGGCTTAAAGCGCCCTGCCGGCGGGCCCGGAGCTTTCCGAGCAGGACATAGATGCCATAGAAAAGATGGAGTACGAGCGCCATGATCAGGCCGAAGACCAGCACGAAGGCAGGACGCCCATACTGCGGGACGACCATATCCCACAGCTTCGCCAGGACCCCGACGTCCGAGCGCATGCCGATGAACATATAATTCACCCCGAAGGCGCCGTCCAGGAAGTAGAGCGGGATGGAGAAGAGGATCATGAAGAGCACGCCCTGCCAGAGGCCCTTATAGTTCGGTATGACCTCGCCGCTCACAAAGAGCCAGACAAAAAAGGCCAGGATCAGGCCGTGAATCACGAAGGTGTGCAGGCAGTAGAAATTCCACCAGGGATACATCGTGGTACTGGGGAAAATCACCGCCAGCAGGGCCGCCGGGACAAAGGCGTAGGCGAAGACCTGGCCGAGCCAGTTCATACGGGGCCACAGGGCGTAGACCAGGACACCGAGGCCTGCCGCACTGCAGAGATGCAGGGGGACAAACTCGGCCATGTGCACGCCGAAGAGGCCCAGGACAATCACCTTCAGGTATTCCAGGAGCACGATCACGAGGCCGCAGACCTTCCGCATGTTGTCCCGGCCTTTTTCATCCCGGCTGCAGTAAAAGCGCGCAGTCAGCCAGCAGAAAAGTGCCAGGGCAATCAGCCAGAGTAGATGGCCGACGGAAAAGACGTGAAAGCCGAGCGACAGTCCCTGTTCATAGATCTGGTCCCTGTGCAGCCAAAAGGTGTTCATACAGCAGCACCTCAGTCCGATCTGCCGCGGCAGCCCGGGCGGGATGACGGGGCAGGTCAAAGAATGAGAACAATATACAGGATTGATCCCGTTTTTTCAACCGCTTTCTGCAATCCGGCAGACATTTTCCGTTTGACGCGTGAGCCGGTTTGCTGATATAATTCATGATCTGTAATGATGGCAGAAGCGGAAAGGGGTCACGCCATGAGTCAGGAAGCCGCCGGCACCCAGATGCCGGCCGTCAGCCGCATAGCGCGGGATATCGCCGACGGCATCATCCTGCTGGACAGCAAGGGAACCATACAGTATGTCAACCCCAGCGCCGGAAGGCTGCTGGGGAATGACGCGCTGCAGGAGGGCATCCCCTACGCAAGGTACATGGCAGCAGACAATAACAGCGCCAACGATGACTTTCATCAGTACGTGCTGGACAGCGCGTATGAGAGAAACGGAAATCACCGGGGCGTGGTGACCTATACCCGCCCGGACGGCGGTGTCCGGTATTTCAGTATCGAAACCTCGTTTGCCGGCGGTGAGGACGGCCTTCAGAAAACCGGCGTGATTCTGCAGTTTTCCGATATCACCGACCTGCACCTGGCAAAGGTGAAGCACGACGACACCATCAAGGTTCTGGCCGGGACCATCCTGATCATGGGCTTATGGAACTTTATCGCCGCAATCTGGGAAAGCATGGGCCGGCCCATTTCTTCCACGGCGCTCACCGTCATCATCGAGGCGATCGGTGTGGCCGCCACGCTGTTCGCCCTCCGGTATACCAGCATCACCGTGGCGGATTTCGGCCTGGGGACCAAAAACCTGAAGCGGGCCGTGACGGTGGACACCGCCCTGACCCTGGCCGTTCTGGTGTTGATGATCGCGGCAAAGCTGATTCTGCGGCAGTTCTTCCCGACGGTGATGGACCCGAAGGCGCCGTTTTTCCGCTGGAACGCGCTGGAGCCGCTGGACCTGCTGTATATTCCCACGGTGGTGCTGCAGGAGCTTCTGGTCCGCGGCGTCATGCAGGGAAGCCTGGAAAGGATTCTGCCCGATTCGTATCCGCCGGCGGTCGCCAACATCATCGCCTCGCTGGTTTTCGGAGCTGTCCACATCCACAAGGGAATCGTGTATATGGTGGGGGCCGCTCTGCTGCTCAGCTTTTTCGGCATTCTATACAGTAAACAGAAGACCATCTGGGGCCTGTGCATTCCGCATCTGGTGCTGAGCTGGTCGCTGCGCATCCTGTGGTAAGCAGCATGCCGGAGCCCGGGGGAAAAGCCGTGAACACAGAGGGAAGGATCATACAGGACGGCAGGGATGCCTCCGTCGACATTGTCAAGGGCATGGCCATTCTGCTGGTCGTGTACGCACACACATGGCCGATTTTCAGAAACTTCTACCGGCTGTTCTGCCTGCAGCTGTTTTTGGTCGCCTCGGGCTACTGTACCCGGGGGCGGATCGAAAGCCCGGCGGACTGGCAGCGGTATATGGGCAGGCGGATGCGGGCGCTGTACATCCCCTGCGCGGTATGCAACGGCATCTATGCCCTGCTGGGGGGCGTCTTTCTGCGCCTCGGTCTGTACACGGACAATCCGGTTTTCCTGGATATGACGGCGGGCTGGCCGGTGCCGCAGAAGCTCTTTCCGGTAAACGGCATCGCGGATATCCTGCGGAAGTTTGTCCGGGTCATTCTGCTGACGGACACCACGCAGATGGGGACCTCCACCTGGTTTCTGATCACGCTGCTCGCCATCTCGCTGCTGCATGCTACGGTATGCCTCGCAGCGCACGGGCTGGAGCCCGGGAAGAAACGGGCTGTGCTGGGCGGGCTCTTCCTGCTGATGGCGGGGGTGGCACAGTTTGTCAGGCTTCCCGGGACGGCGTGGACGTTCCTGCGGTGCTTTTGTTACAGCTATCTCACCTTCCTGCTGGGGGTCGGGATCCGCGAGCCGGACCTGGAGTTTCTGGAAACGCCGCTGTGCGCGGCGCTGAGCTTTGCCCTGCTCGCCGTCATGGCCCCGTATTATTACATAGATCTCGCCAACGTGTATATTCCGGGGGTCCTCCCCTATCTCGCCGGCGTGCTGGGCGGGTGGAGCATGCTGAAATTTATCGCCGACCGCCTCGCGCCCCGGGAGCGCCTGAGTCGGGTGTGGATTTACCTCGGGCGGCACACCATCCCCGTCATCTGTCTGCACGTGCTGTGCTTCAAGGCCGTCACCTGGCTGTATATCCGGGTACGGGGACTCCCAGCGATTTATCTTGCCTCGTTCCACATCGACTTTGACGCAGGCGAAGGATGGAAGCTTCTGTACCTGGCAGCGGGTCTGGGCGGTTCCCTGCTGCTTGCGGCGGCATGGCACAGTCTGGTGCGCTGCATTCGTCAGCGATCCGTCAGGTCCTGATTCAACGATTAATCCCAACCGAATACGTCAGCGAAAATCCCGGCCGGAACGGCCGGGATTTTCGCTGCGTCAGATTTTGTTTTCGAGCGTTTTCCCGATTCTGAATCTCCTCGTGAAATCCTGTCATGATCGGGAACACAGTTCGTTCTGAATCTTCTGCGGGATTACACGATTTCTTTTTCGCGCTCGCGCATGCAGCGCTTCTGCTCGCCCTCGTCCAGGTGGTCGTAGCCGAGCAGGTGCAGGACGGAATGGACCGTCAGGTAGCGGATTTCGCGGTTGAAGCCGTGGCCGTATTCCTCGCCCTGCTTTTCGCATGCGGGCAGCGAGATCATCATATCGCCCAGCATCACCTCGCCGGTATCCGGGTCCCGCTCGCAGAGAGAGGGATCGAAGGCACCGGGCTGCAGCTCGTTCAGAGGGAAGGAGAGCACGTCCGTCTCGCGGTCGATGCCGCGGAAATCGCGGTTGACCTCGCGGATGCCCTCGCCGTCGGTCAGCATGACGCTGATGAGGCAGGGGACCTCGATCCCCTCGGCGCGCAGGGCATCCTCGGCCGCAGTGCGGATCAGAGACGCGGCATTGCGGTGGCCCAGGTTCACCTTTTCACGGCTGACGGCAATTTCATGCATTTCTTCTTCTCCCTGTGTTCCGGCTGTTCCGGCGCCGGTCAGTACCGGCGGTCTTCGCCGGTTGAGCCGCCGCTTGCCCGGCCGGGTGGCGCTTTTCGTAGACCTCATAGGCCTCGATGATCTTCTGTACCAGGCGGTGGCGCACCACATCGGCGCCGGTAAGGGTGCAGACGGCAATATCGTCGATGCCCTCGAGCACGCGCATGGCGACCTTGAGGCCGCTGACCTTGTCCTCGGGTAGGTCGATCTGGGTAATGTCGCCGGTGATGACGACCTTGGAGCCGAAGCCGATGCGGGTCAGGAACATCTTCATCTGTTCGCGGGAGGTGTTCTGGGCCTCGTCCAGGATGATGAAGCTGTCGTCCAGGGTGCGGCCGCGCATATAGGCCAGGGGCGCGACCTCGATGTTGCCGCGCTCAAGATACTTCTGATAGGTATCGGGGCCCAGCATGTCGAAAAGGGCATCATAGAGCGGACGCAGGTAGGGGTCCACCTTGCTCTGAAGGTCGCCCGGCAGAAAGCCCAGGCGCTCGCCCGCCTCGACGGCGGGGCGGGTCAGGATGATGCGGTTGACCTTTTCGGCGCGGAAGGCCGCCACCGCGGCTGCCACGGCAAGATAGGTCTTGCCGGTGCCCGCAGGACCGATGCCCAGGGTCACGGTGTTGTTCGCAATCGCCTCGCAGTATTCCCGCTGGCCGATGGTCTTGGGCTTGATGGGCTTGCCCTTCGCCGTGATGCAGATGACGTCGCCGGCGAGCTTCTGGATCTCGCCCTCGCGGCCGTTCTGCACCAGACTCAGGATATAACGCACGTTCTGGGCGTCGATGTTCTCGCCGCGGGCCGCAAGCTCCAGAAGGCCGTTGATGGCCTTTTCAGCCAGCATGACGTTTTCGGCCTCGCCGGTGATATGGATCAGATTGTCCCGATCCAGGATTTTGACGTTGAGCTCGGTTTCGATCAGGCGCAGGTTCTGGTCAAAGGACCCGAAGACGCTGATCACGTGTTCCATGCGTTCAACTTCAATGGTTCTGTCTATCATTCGAATTCCTTTTCTTTCCGTGGAGATAACAGCCCGATCCGGGCCTTGTGTCGTGTCTAGAAGGCAAACAGGATACCGACGGCGGCGGAGAGGGCGATAAAGACGACGGGGTGCAGCTTTTTCAGCGGCTCGACAAAGCGCGTTAGAACGAGAAGCACCGCCGCCAGAAGAAGCTCTTTCCAGCGCAGCAGTTCGGCCGGGTTGAATCCTGCCGCCGGGGCGTCCTGGTTCAGGAATGTGACGCGGGCGACCAGGAGGCCAGCCGCGGCGATCAGGGCGATGGAACAGGGGCGCAGGCCGTAGAAGACCGCGTCGACGGTTTTGCTTTCGCGAAACTGCTTCAGCACGCGGGCGATCAGGATAATGATGATGATCGAGGGGCAGATGAGGCCCAGGGTCGCCACCACCGCGCCGGGTATGCCGGCGGTTTCAAAGCCGACGTAGGTGGCCATGTTGACGCCGATGGGGCCGGGGGTCGACTCGCTGACGGCGATCATGTCGGCAAGCCTGGCCTGGGTAAACCAGCCGGTGCGGGCGCTCATGTCATAGAGGAAGGGCAGGGTCGCCATCCCGCCGCCGACCGCGAAGAGGCCGGTTTTGAAAAACTCCCAGAAGAGGCGGAGCAGAATCATTTTCCCCTCACCCCCGTTCTGGTCAGCACCACCCCGGCCAGTGCGCAGAAGAGCACGAAGACCACCGGCGAAATATCGAAGAACAGCGAAAGCACGAAGACGATCAGAAAGAGCACGAGGCCGGCCTTATCTTTGACGGCGCCCTTCCACAGCTTCACAACAGCGTTGAAGATCAGCACGCAGACGCAGACGCGGATGGCCGTAAAGGCACTTTTGACCGCGGGGATGTCGGCAAAGTTCGTCAGAATGCCAGCGATGAGGCAGATGATCACCACGGAGGGGAAGACCACACCCAGCGTCGCCGCCACGCCGCCAGCGGGTCCGGCAACCTTGTAGCCGATAAAAGTAGCGGTATTGACGGCAATTACGCCGGGGGTACACTGACCCACGGCGTAATAGTCCATCAATTCCTCGCTGCTCGCCCATTTGCGGTTTTCGACGATTTCACGTTCCAGAATCGGGATCATCGCATAACCGCCGCCAAAGGTCATGACACCGACCTTGGCAAAGCTGAGAAAGAGCGAAAGGAGCTTCACTTTCCGAGTTCCTCCGCGTAGCTGGTATAGCGCTCGAGCTTGGCTGCGCAGTCTTCCCGGCTGCTGCCGCGGGCCAGCAGGTAAACCTTAACCTTCGGCTCGGTGCCGGAGGGCCGCACGATAAAGCTGCAGCCGTCGGCCAATTCAAAGTAGAGCACGTTTGCGCCGGCATAGGGGGTTTTATCCACCTTGCCGAGGCCCATGACGTGGATGCTGCCATCGAGATAGTCGCGCATGCGGATAACGCGCTCGCCGCCGATCTGCTCGGGCGGTTCCTCGCGGGTCATCTTCATCAGCAGGGCCATCTTCTCGATGCCGTCCACACCCGGCATGACCAGATTCAGGGTCTTTTCGGCGTAGTAGCCGTATTTCTCAAACAGGGCGTTCAGGGCTTCCAGCAGAGTCATGCCTTTGGCATGGTACCAGGCCGCCATCTCGGCAATCAGCATGGAGGCGGTCACCGCGTCCTTGTCGCGGACATAGTCGCCGACCATGTAGCCGTAGCTTTCCTCAAAGGCGAAGATGTACTGATAGCTGCCGGCGGCCTCCCAGGCGGCAACGCGCTCAGCCATGAACTTGAAGCCGGTGAAGGTGTCCTCAAAATGCACGCCGTTTGCCTCGGAAACGGCACGGGCCATCTGGGTCGAGACCAGACTGCACATGGCGCCGGGCGAGGGCGGCATGGTGCCGGTCGTCTTTCGGGCCTGAATGATATAGTCCAAAAGGAGGACGCCCATCTGGTTTCCGGTGATGGTGACATACTCGCCGTTTTCGTCACGAACCATGGTTCCGACGCGGTCAGAGTCAGGGTCGGTACCGATGATCAGGTCGCTGTCGACCTTTTTGGCAAGATCCACTGCCAGATAGAAGCCCTCGGGGTTCTCGGGGTTCGGGCTGACAACGGTCGGGAAGCTGCCGTCGATGACCATCTGTTCGGGCACAGGGAAGACATGCTTCATGCCCAGGCGCTTCAGAGCCTCGGGCACCAGTTTATAGCCGCAGCCGTGGAAGGGAGTGTAGACGATGCGGAACTCGTCCGCAACCGCCCTGACTGCCTCAGGATTGATGGCCTGGCCCATGACCTTCTCAAGGAAGGCCTCGTCCGTCTCGACCCCGATGACGGTGATCTTCCCGTCCTCGACGGCTTTGGCATAGTCGCAGGTCTTGTAGCAGGTGAAAATATCCGTCTCGGCCATCCGCGCGGCGATCGCGTCGGCATGCTGGGGCGGCAGCTGGGCGCCGTCGGACCAGTAGACCTTATAGCCGTTATACTCCTTGGGATTGTGGCTGGCCGTGATGTTCAGGCCGGCCGTGGCGCCGTAGTAACGCACGGCAAAGCTGAGCTCGGGCGTTGGGCGCAGCGCATCAAAAATGCGCACATAGATGCCGTTGGCAGCCATGACCGCAGCCGCTTCTTCGGCATACTGGCGTCCGTTCAGGCGGCAGTCATGCGCGATGACGATGCCCTTCTGCCTGGCGGTCTCGCCTTCGGCGCTGATGACATCGGCAAAGGCCTGGGTCGCATGGCGGATGATGTGGACATTCATGTTGTGCAGGCCGGTCTTCATCGTGCCGCGCAGCCCGGCGGTACCGAACTCCAGCGGTGCGAAGAAACGCTCGCGGATTTCCTTCTCATCCTCGCGGATGGCATTGAGCTCGGCCCACTCGCTCTCGCTGAGAGCGGGGCTGTCCAGCCAGTGCTGATACTCTTCCATGAAAGATCGCATAATTCTGCCTCCCGGAATCTAATATTTGCGTTTTTTTATTTATGGTAAGGGGTTCCTTCTTTAATCTGAAACCCGCGGTAGATCTGCTCAACAAGCATCACGCGGGCGAGGTGGTGCGGAAAGGTCATTTGAGACATGCTCAGGCGTCTGTCCGCCTTTTTCTTCAGCCCTTCGGAAAGACCGAAGGAGCCGCCGATCACGAAGCACAGACGCGGCCGCCCCGAAGCCTCACAGGATTTCAGCAGGCCGGAGAAGGCCGGGCTGTCCATTTGGGACCCTTCCACGCAGAGGCAGACTAGAAGAGCGTCACGGAGAAGCTGTTTTTCGATTCTTTCGCTCTCGCGCAGCAGTGCATTTTCAATTTCGGCCGATTTCGGTTTTTCGCCGAGGCGTTCCTCCGGAAGCTCGACCACCTCGAAGCGGCAGAACGGACTCAGCCGTTTTTCGTATTCCGCCAGGGCATCAGCATAGAAGCGTTCTTTGAGTCTGCCGACACAGACGACCCGGATGTGCAGCATCAGGAAACGGAATAAAGACCCGTCTTTGCGTCCTCGCCGCTGTCATATCGGACCTCGATCTCAGCACCCAGCGCATTCAGCTTTTCCACAAAGCGCTCATAACCGCGCTCGATATAATGGATGTCGTCAATTTCGGTGACGCCGCTGGCCACCATGCCGGCGATGACCATCGCCGCACCGGCACGAAGGTCGCAGGCATGCACCATGGCCCCGGTGAGCCGGCGCCCGCCCTCGATGACGGCGACGCGCCCGTCGACCTGGATCTCGGCACCCATTTTGCGAAGCTCGTTGACATATTTAAAGCGGTTGTCATAGATGCCCTCAGTGATGACGGAGGTCCCGTCCGCGAGGCACATGAGGACGCCGAACTGCGGCTGCATATCCGTCGGGAAGCCGGGATAGGGCATGGTCTTGAGGTTGATGCGGCGAAGTACGGCCGGGCCTTTGACCAGGATGGCCTCTTCGTATTCCTCAACGAAGGCGCCGGCCTCGCGCAGCTTGGCGCTGATGCCCTCCATATGCTTCGGGATGATGTTGGTCACCAGCACTTCCCCGCCGGTGGCGGCCGCAGCGACCATATAGGTGCCGGCCTCGATCTGGTCGGGAATGATGGTGTAGGTGCCCCCGTGCAGGGTGTCGACACCGTTGATCTTGATGGTATCCGTGCCCGCGCCGCGGACGTCCGCACCCATGGAGTTCAGGAAGTTGGCAAGGTCCACGATATGCGGCTCACGCGCGGCGTTTTCGATCACCGTGCGGCCTTCGGCAAGAACGCCGGCAATCATGATGTTCATCGTTGCGCCGACAGAGACCTTGTCCAGATAGATTCGCGCGCCGTGAAGCCGGCCGTCCTTCGCATCGGCATAGACATAACCGCCGCGGACATTGATCTCGGCACCGAGGGCACGCATGCCCTTGATATGCTGGTCAATCGGCCGAACGCCGAAGTTGCAGCCGCCGGGCATGGTCGTCTTGGCACTGCCGAAGCGGCCAAGCATGGAGCCGATCAGGTAATATGAAGCGCGGATCTTTCTCATCAGGTCATAAGGCGCGTCCTGATACCGCGCGTTCGTACAGTCAATCTCAATCGTGCTCTTGTTCAGATAGCTGACGCGGGCACCAAGCTCGGCCAGGATGGTCAGCAGGGTATCCGTGTCACTGATCTGGGGAATATTTTCAATGCGGCAGACGCCCTGCACAAGCAGCGCCGCGGGAATAATGGCCACTGCCGCGTTTTTGGCACCGCTGATTTCGACCTCGCCGTTCAGCGTCGTTCCGCCGTGAATGATATACCGGTCCATGAAACACCTTCCTGTCTGGTTGTGCGGTAAGTCCGCACTGACACAGCATCTTACCATAGAAATGCCCCGATGGCAAGAAAATTCAGATAAAGGGGGATAGTGATACGAATAAAGTATAGCACAAGGCGCCGGAAATATCCACAGGAATTTTCCGTAAAAATCATATTATTCAGAGAAAATGCCGTAAAAAATCGCATTTTTACGGCATAAAAGTTGATTTCCATTTTCATTCTCTGACATTTTGGTTTCAGAG
>ONGJ01000154.1 GCA_900317375.1 uncultured Eubacteriales bacterium | reverse complement strand
AAGGATGTGCTCTGCCTGCTCGAGCTGCGTGCGCGCTTTGACGAGCAGAACAACATCGACTATTCCGAGATGCTCGAGGACGCCGGCTGCCGCATCATCTACGGCCTGCCGAACCACAAGGTGCACTCCAAGCTCTGCCTCATCACCCGCCAGCATGAGGGGAACCTCAGCTACATCACCCAGGTCGGCACGGGCAACTATAACGAGATCACCGGCGAGCAGTATACCGACCTCTCCCTGATCACCTCAAACCCGGATGCGGCCAGGGACGCCGAGGCGACCTTCGAGGCCCTGCAGCAGGGCGAACTGCCCCCCGAGGCCAAGACCCTCTGGATTGCGCCGCTGAGCTTCAAAAGCCGGGTGATCGAATACCTGGACCGCGAGATCGCCAAGGGGCCGGCGGGAAGGGTCCGGATGAAGATCAACGCCATGAACAGCCCCGAGGTCATGGAAAAGCTCATCGAGTGCTCGAAGGCCGGCGTGCAGGTCGAGCTGTTCATCCGCGGCATCTGCTGTCTGCGGCCGGGGATTCCGGGCCAGACCGAGAACATCGTGGTTAAAAGCGTGGTCGGGCGCTGGCTTGAGCATTCGCGCATCTACAGCTTCGGCGAGGGCGAGGACGAGCGCGTGTTTATCGGCTCCGGCGACCTGCTGAACCGGAACCTCGAGCGGCGCGTCGAGGCCTTTGTCGAGATCACGACGGCCGATACCCGCGAACAGATCCACGAGATTCTGAACGCCCTGCGCGCCGATAAGGAGAAATCGCGCGTAATGCAGCCGAACGGCAGCTATCTGCGCGAGCCGGGCGGCGAAGGGACCTCGTCGCAGGAGGCGCTCTACCAGTACTTCAGCCGGCGCAAGGTCTCACTGACGCCGGTAAAGCCGAAGGCATCGGAAAAAACGGAAGAGCCGAAGGAAGCGGTGAAGACAGAAGCGCCGAAGAAGCTGGAGAAGGCGGAAGCGCCGAAGAAGCCGGAAAAGCCGGAGGCGAAACCCGCCAGGCTCGTCATTCAGTCACCGTTCGGCAAAGAGATTACCCCGGAAGAGGTTCTGGAAAAGGTCGGAGAGGTTGATGCCGTCTATATCCGTGTAGACCAGAACAAGGCATACTGGGTCAGGGGAAAAGAGTACGGATCCGTGGATCTCTGGTAAGATCAGACGCAATAATAAAGTTCAAAGACGGAGGATGAAAGAGTGAAAAAGTACAACATCTGCCTGGATGTCGGGGGGACCAAGGTCCTCGGCGTGATTTTCAACGAGAAGCGCGAGATCATCTATCGTCTGAAAAAGCGTTCCAAGACCGGCGAGGCCAGCACCAAGAGTGTCGAGGATGTGATCGTCAGCATCGTCGAGGAGATGATCAAGGAGTCCGGCATCAAGCGCAGTGAGATCAACGCCATCGCCTCCTGTGCGCCGGGCGTGATCAACCAGCAGACGGGCATCGTGCTGTTTGCGCCGAATCTGCCGATGCGCAACTACAACATGCGCGCCGTGATGGAGGACAAGTTCGGCGTGCCCTTCTTTGTGGGCAACGATGTGAACCTCGGGGTTCTGGGCGAGTACAAATACGGCTGCGGCCGGGGGTATAAGAACATCGTCGGCCTCTTTGTCGGCACCGGCATGGGCGGCGGCCTGATTTTGGACGGCAAAATGTATACCGGCAACCTCTTCAAGGGTGCCGAGCTGGGCCATATCATTCTGGACCCGGAGGGGCCGCTCTGCAACTGCGGCCAGCGCGGCTGCCTCGAGGCCTTCTCCAGCAAGACGGGCATGAGCAACTATATCCGCGAACAGCTTGCCCGCGGCAGACAGAGCGAGATGGCCGTGGCCGTGGAGAACGGCACCTTCCGCAGCAAGAGGATGAAGAAGGCGCTGGAAGCCGGTGATGTCGTGGCCATGGAGGCCGTGGACCGGGCCTGCCACTATCTGGCGGTGGCGACGGGCAACCTCATCAACACCTTCAGCCCGGATCTGGTCGTCTACGGCGGCGGCATGATCGAGGCCTGCGGCGACCTGTTCCTCGGCAAGATTCTTACCGAGCTGGACCGCTACTGCTGGCCGACCATCCGTGACAGCGTGGATGTCAAGATCGCCGCTCTGGGCGATGATTCGGTCCTGTACGGCGACCTCGCGATGATTGAAGAAGGCTGAGCACTTGCTCAGCCCTCCAAAACGAAAAGCAGCCCGTTTTTCGGGCTGCTTTTCGTTTACCACCAGGCGGGGACGGAGACGGGGATCTGATTCTCGAGCTCGTACCAGCCGTCGGAGAGGATGATGTCGTTCCAGAAGATGTCCGTGCATTCCGTCACCGAAAGGGCAGAGCCGT
>ONGJ01000083.1 GCA_900317375.1 uncultured Eubacteriales bacterium | reverse complement strand
ATGGAGAAAAGTATGGTCAGTATAAAAGCATTAAGGAAAAGCAAATCCATGACCCAGAAAGAACTGGCACAAGCGCTGGGCATTTCCCGGGCAACGGTTTCAAAGTATGAAGCGGGCCTGAGGACACCGAATATGGACATGATCATGAAGCTAAGTGATGTTCTTGGCTGCACGACGGATTATCTGCTGGGCCGCACAAGGTTTCCGTATCCGAGGCTGACAACACTTGAAGATAAATTTCTCGGGGCGTTTCATGCAGCCGATCAGAGTGAGCAGGAAGCAGTTTGGAAAATACTTGAGAAGTATATGGATCTGTGAAACGACGGAAGAATCCGCAGCAATCAGACGAGGAAAGGACAAAACAGACGATGAAAAAAACACTCAGCATCCTTTTGATCCTGGCAATGGCGCTCTCCCTCAGCGCCGCCGCCTTCGCGGAGGGGAGCAGTACGGAGAAAACGGTGCCCGTGTACAGAGAGAGCATGACAGGCGACGAGACGGTCACACTGCGCATGGTCGGCGACATCCCCTATATGCGGATCGACGACTATTATAACCGGCTTATTTTCACCGGGGCGGAGAAGTATCCGCAGCAGGCATCGCCCATGACGGTCACGCACAGCGGAAGCGTTTACGAGACCACCGCCTACGACGGCACGAAGGGCATCTTCGACGCGGAAGAGGACAGCTTTGCCTGCGAGAACCTGGACGTGTATTCCACGCCGCCGTATTACGCCCTGCTGCTTGCCTCCGAACGGGACCCCAGCGCCCCGTTCGTCAGCGTTTCGCATACGGACTATAAAGGCGAGCGGAAGAGCGTGAACGTGGACTTTAAAAAGTATGGGATCGACATCCTGGGCGAGGGGGACGAGCTGTGGGTGCCTCTGGCCGTGCTGCAGGGTCTGTTCTGCAGCCCCTATGCCTACAACGTGTTTTATAACGGGAAGGCCATCTATCTCTCAGACGGCATGCAGCTGCTGCAGGCCGCAGACGCCAAGGACACGGACGGGGACTATTATGCCTTCGGCGGGACAGAGCGCTCGGAGGAGAAGATCCGCTTTGACTACGGCAGCCTGTGCTTCTACGTGGATACCTGCTACGGCTATCCGGAGAGAAGCAGACTGTCCGAGAGCCTTGCCGAGGTCGGCCTGGACGGGACGCTGGACAGGACGATCGACGGGATGAACCTGCCCGGGGTCAAGAAGCTGCTGCTGTCGCCCGACATGAAGGAGTATACCTGCGGGCTGTTCCTGCTGCTCACGGCCCTTGACGACGGGGGCCACACCGCGTTTGTGGATTTCGGATGGGTCCCGGAGGAGAACCTGACAGCGTGGCCGGGTATCATAGCAGAACTCGGGATCAGCAGAACGGACAGAACCAATTATGCCGGGGCCTCCAGCCAGGGCCTGAGCGCCGCATTCGAAACAGCGATGCAGAACGGCTTTGACCGTGCAGAAGTCTTCACTTATGACAACGCCAAAGAGCAGGCGGTTTATCTGGAGCAGGGCGATACCGCCATGTTTGTGTTCGATCACTTCTACTGCAACCGTGCGGCCTGGGCGGCTTATGAGGACGGGGTGCTGAGCGGGATGCCGGAAGACTCGATGGGCAGCTTTATGAAGGCGCTGGAGATGGCCAAAGCCAACCCGAACATCAAAAACTTTGTCGTGAATATCGCGATGAACGCCGGCGGAGAGAGCGGCATCGCCACAACGATCGCCAAACTGATCTGCGGGCAGGCCTACCGGCATCAGCTGGATATCTACACCGGCCAGGATGAGACCATCTGGTATGACATCGACCTGGACTTTGACGGCGACTTTGACGAAGAGGACAGGAAAGTTTCGTATCCCTTCCGCTTTGCGGTCATCGAGGGCGCGCGGACGTATTCGGCGGCAAACTATCTGGCGAATATGGCGAAGGACAACGGCGTCTGCGTTCTGGGCGAAAGGTCCGGCGGCGGCGCGAACAGCCCGCAGATGACACCGGAGTCAGAAGGCCTCTGGTTCCAGCTCTCCGGACGCTATAAGCTGATGGACAAAAACAACGAGACGGTCGACTTCGGCGTCGAGCCGGACTATGTGCTGACGGAAGAAAAAGACGGTGCGTACGACTATTCCCGCTTCTTTGACTTCGCGGAGATCAGCCGTCTGATCGACGAGTACTACGGCAATCAGAGCTCGGGGCTGTCAGATGCGGCAGAGGAAGCGACGGACCCGGCCAGCCGTTACGAACAGGCCTTGGCCCTGTATTACGCGGAGGATTATGAAGCTGTCCTCCCGCTCGTCGAGGAATTGACGGAAGAGGGCATTCCGGAAGCAATGACAATGCTGGGTTATCTGTATGGTATGGGCCTCGGAACAGAGCAGAATGATGAAGAAATGCTGAAATACTACCGCATGGCTGCCGAGCTCGGGGAACCCATGGCAATATTCAATCTCGGATGCTGCTACCGGGACGGGCAGGGCGTTGAGCAGAATGATGAAGAAATGATCCGGTTCTTCGAGCGCGCCGCCGACATGGGAAACGCAGAAGCGCTGTACAATCTCGGCTATTGCTATTATATGGGAAATGGCTTGAATCAGGATTATGACAGGGCGTTTTCACTCTATCAGCAGGCAGCGGATCAGGGCTTACCGCCTGCCATGTTCGCGCTTGGCGATTGTTACTTCCTGGGTAACGGCGTGAAAAAGGACACGGACACCGCGGTGGAATGGTATCACAAGGCTTTGGAGGCCGGGTATGAACCGGATGAGACAGATATCGAACATCTGAAAAGCTGTGCCGATGACGGGAACGCGGAGGCGCAGAACGAACTTGGCAAATGCTATGCCATGGGGATCGGTGTTGTACAGGATGACAAAGAGGCGGTCAGGTATTTCCGCATGGCCGCGGATCAGGGATTGGCAAAAAGCCAGTTTAACCTCGGAAACGACTATCTTTACGGCGTCGGCGTGGAACAGGACACGGAAAAGGCACTGGAATACTTTCTGTCTGCCGCAGAGCAGGGACTGCCCCAGGCCCAGAGTCAGCTCGGCTATATGTATGAAAACGGGTTCGGTGTAGAGGCAGACCCCGAAAAGGCGGTGGAATACTATCAGGCCGCCGCAGACCAGGGAGACGCGTACGCGCAGAACAACCTCGGAAACTGTTACTTTTACGGCCGGGGAGTGGAGAAGGATATCGAAAAAGCCGTTCAGTATTATCAGCTTGCCGCGGAGCAGGGGGAACCGTATGCTTTGAACAACATGGGCTGCTGCTATTCCGGCGGCGAGGGTGTCGAACAGGATTACGGGAAAGCGATGCAGTACTTCCAGGCGGCAGCGGAACAGGGAAATGCCGATGCCATTTACAATCTCGGGTACAGCTATTATTTCGGCGAAGGCGTGAAGCAGGACGCTGACACGGCACTGGAATACTTCAGGACCGCTGCCGAGCTGGGCAATCCGAATGCCATGTTCGTGATCGGGGAAAGCTGTTATGAGGGGAAAGGATCGGAAAAAGATCCGGATCAGGCGGCCGAGTGGTACCTGAAAGCCCTCCGTGCCGGATATGCACCCGATGAAGAGGACCAGAAGCATCTTTCCGATCTGTTCGCCGAACTGTACAATCTGAAGCTGGATTTCAGCGCCGCCTGATCAGCTGACCGGCATCTGCCAGAGAATCATGAACAGCCTCGGAGCAACCCGAGGCTGTTTGCTGAACACGGAGAGCCGTCCTCCGTGTCTGGCCGTGTGATTGTTTTGTGACAAAACCTGTGGTATAGTACAAACATAAATTGGAAAAATGGTTTCAGGAGGCTGCTGAAATGGAAAAGAACAAGGGGATCGAGAGACTCAGCAACAATTTTCTGGATCAGGTTGTCGGCGGAGTAAATGCCTCAGATCGGGATATTACCGACTGGAGGAGAGCAATTGTTCGCATCATAGGCCCTGACATTGGTTGTTCGACTCTCTTTTTGAGACAAACGCCGAACGGACCACCAATGGGGGCTCAATGCTGGAAGAACGGTGATCCCATCTATGTCAGCTCATCCAGAATAGAAGGCAATTGGATCATGGCCAAGGCTAACGATGGAGCTGTAGGCTGGGTAGATTCCAAATGTGTGCATTATATGTGATATAGTACAGACATAAATTGGAAAAATTTTTTTCAGGAGGCTGCTGAAATGGAAAAGAATAAAGAAAACAAGAGTAAGACGAAACTCAACGACGAACTGCTGGAGAAGGTCAATGGCGGGGAGTGGGGTTTCATTCCCTTGCCTCACTGTTCAAATTGCAGCTATGTGGGTGACAGGTATCCTGTCGGAACGGTATGCCCGCAATGTCAAAAAGGAGTTCTCTGTTGATTGTCAGAGGTACGTCATGGATCAGAACAAAGATAAACAGAAACTGAACGACGAACTGCTGAATAACGTGGCAGGCGGAATCAGCCCCAATATGCAGCAGAACTATACTTGCTATACTTTCTTATGTAATCCGCAGAATGATGGATGCGGCAATACATTCAAATCCGAGACAGTGCCGGACGTATGCCCGTACTGTGGAAGGGACGATACGCTCATAATAATCTGACCCGTCTTGCCATTGGACGTGATTCCTGAGCAGCTTTTGCTCTTCGGCTTCGCGATGCCCGCCAGGATGACTCTGCAGCCGTCCGCCAGGCTGATCCTGACCGGACAAAACCCAGGATATCGGACAATATCATTATTCAAGAAACAGGAAGAGAAGAACCTGAAGACCGGGAAGCATGAGGATACGGGCAGAGGCGGGGCAGCGGAGGCATCAGGGGATGCCTCGCTGCTGCAAAAGCATGTGACAATGGGGACGGTTACACAAGAACCGTCCCCGATTCGTTTTTGCTGTCTGCTTTTTCGGTTATCGCGTATCACCAGTCTTTTCCGCCATTCTCCAGTTGACAGATGCAGGGCAGAGTGGTAATAATGATTTGTAAAAACCGGAGGGCAGATCATGGCCGGATTCATTGGACGGGAAGAAGAACTGAATGCTCTGAAGAAAGCATACCATAAAGAAGGTTTCCAGATGGCAGCGGTTTATGGCAGAAGCTGAGGAGGAAGTATGGTCAAGAAATTTGTTTTTCCAATCAATCATGAAATCTATGAAAACGTAACAACCGCAATCCAGAAGACACTCACCAAAAATGAAAAAGACAGGAAGAATATCCTTCAGATCATGGTGTCCGCGGAAGATGTTCTCGGAAAAATGGTTGAAAACAGCGATGGGCAGGATGGCAGCGTCAAGCTTGTTATATCGAGAATACTCGGAAACATAAAAGTAAGGCTCTCCTGCGCCGGGGAAAAATTCGAACTGATCACAGACAAGGATATCTCCTGGGATGATTCGGAAGAGGAAATGGGAGAAAACTCCCAGAACATCATACGGGAAATACTGATCAACCGATTCTCCGAGAATCTGGTATACCGTCACAGAAATCATGTAAATACCGTAATTGTAAAAGGAAAGCAAAATGAGTATTTCATGATATATATGACGCTGATCTGTCTGGCAGCCGGCATCGCATTTGGTTTTCTGATGAAGTACGTGCTGGGAGATGCTTTTTCTGCAGGCCTTCAGTCATACGTTCTGGAGCCGGTCCGTACGATGTTCCTCAACGCCCTCGGCATTTTGGTAGGTCCGGTCGTGTTCTTTTCCATGGTATGCTGTATCTCTAATTTCGGAAGATTGACGGATATAGGAAAGATCGGGGCAAAAGTTCTGTCCATGTATCTGCTGACCACAGTGATTGCGGTAAGCCTCGGATTTACGCTGTATCATCTTTTCCCTGTCGGAGATCCGTCTCTGCTGGAAAAATCCGACAGCATGCTGACATCTATGAATGCAGACGAAATCGAGGAGATGAATGAGGCCGCTGAAATGGCGGATGGCGGAATATCTGTGAAAGATACGATCGTCAACATCATTTCCAATAATATCATATCTCCGTTTCTGGATAACAATCTCCTTCAGCTGCTTTTCCTCAGCATCTTTATGGGTGCCGGTGTATCCGCATTACAGGATGAGCATCCTCAGCTCAGGCCGTTTTTTGTAAGGTTCAACGCCCTGTTCATGACAATGCTGGATATGCTGTGTAAGCTGATCCCTGTCGCTGTCTTCTGCAATATGGCGTGTCTTGTATATGAAACAGGCACAGATGTGCTCAAGTCTATCCTGAGTTATGTTCTTCTGTGCATGTTCGGAATCTTCTGCATGATTGTCATATATAATGTTCTGATCCTGGTGCTTGGGGGACTTAACCCGCTTCTGTTCATGAAACGTTACTTCAAGGTCATGCTCACAGCGCTGACGCTCAGCTCCAGCACGGCAGCCATGCCTGTCAGTATGGAGGAGTGCAGAAAAATGGGTATTTCCAATAAGATCGTCTCATTCTCCATTCCTTTGGGCTCAACGATAAACATGGACGGCAGCAGTCTGGTGATAAGTATCATCTGCATGTTTATGGCCCAAATATACAGAATAGAGATTACTCCGTCGCTCCTGTTCACAATCCTGATTTCGATCGTCCTTCTGTCGATGGGAGCCCCGAGCATAGCCGGTGCAGACCTTGCGATCATTGTGGTGCTGCTGAAACAGATCGGGATTCCTTTCACAGCCATTGCCCTGATCATGGGCGTCGACACTTTGCTTGACATGATGCAGGCAATGTGCAACACCACAAGTGACGGTGCGATCGCGCTGATCGTTGCAAAGCGAGTCGGTGAATTGGATATGGCAAAGTACACTTCGGATTAAAAAACACGACGTTATGAAGGAAAACATTATGATGAAAAAGAGTTTTTCCGTTATCCTGATGCTTGTTCTGCTGGCTCTTGCGGGCTGCGGACAGGGAAGTCAGCCGGCCGGGACCGGGGCCCCGACTCCTGCCGCGGAATCGATGAGCCCCGCTCCGGCTGAGCCGTCCGAAATGCCGACAGCGCAGGAAAGCGGATTTGCCTATGAGCATGACCCGCGCGAGAATCCCGAGGCGATGAAGGATATTATTGTCAATCCGGAGGCTGTATACGGCTTCTCACCGGATCCGAACTCCACGCGCCTGGGCACTTACGCACAGTATGACTGGACAGATCCAAATGCCGTGGCGAAGGCAAAGGAAGACCGCATCGCCTATCACAAGTCTCTCGATTCCATGACGGATATTCTATACAAAATGCGTGACGAAGGCGCGTCGACGGAAGAGATGGCGAGGGCGGTTTCCGCTGAGAGAAACCGTCTGCGTCTTGCTGCTTATCAGGATGACCCGGAGGGGCTTGTCAAGGTCAAAAAAAGCAATCTTGAGACCTATGGGCACGAAGACGGCCCCACGCCCGATGAGATGTATGAAAAATACGGCTCCTGGGAGACGGTAATCCAGAAGGCCTTCAGCGCCAATTTGGGCATGGACGCCTGCTGCGGCCTTTACGATGAATACTACCCGCTTTATATTGAGCTCGGCCTGGTGCCATCCTGAAAGGCAACGCCTTTTCATTATATTCATCAAAAAGCAGGCAGCCATTTCTGGCTGCCTGCTGGAAGTATTGCCGTGAGAATCAGGCGTTAACCTCGTCTTTGTAGGCGTGCATGGTGACGACCACCTCGTCCTTGTAGATCTTCATCGCCTCGACCAGGTTCTCCGCATTGAAGTTCGAGCGCAGGGTGATCATGAATTTCATGGCCGCGGGCCGGAGAAGCTCTTCCAGCCTGGGGCCGGCGGCGCCGCCCTTCACGGGCTCGTCACCGTCGGCGAGATAGTAGCTCACCTTGTCCGGGACGCCGGTTCTGTCCGTGTCCGTGAGGTACAGGTCGAACTCACCGTCATTCTGAAAGTCGATGGCAAAGGTGTCAATTTCGCCCGTGTGGTCCGTGTCGATCAGGGCAAAGTCGGCGATGCCGTCGCCGTTCAGGTCGAAGAAGAGCTCATTGATCGGCGAGTCGCAGAGCAGCCCGGCCATCTTGGGGTCAGCCTTCATGGCGGCGCGCATTCTTCCGAGCGTACCGGGCGTGTGATAGGCCTTTACCCCCTCGGCGATGACGTTTTTGATCCTGTTGAAACGCGCGATCAGATCCCCGGCATCCGCCTTTTCCATCCCTTCCTTCAGGCTCCGCCCGAGGGCAAGCAGTTTTTCATCATCGTCCCGGGCGTTTTTGATATACGAGGGCTTGTCCGTGCCGTCGCGGTAAAACTGCACCGTGTCCGCAACCGAGTCGCCGTCCGCGTCAAAGAAATAAATGTTCAGGCTGCCGCTGCCCGTCATGTCGGCCGCAAAGGTATCGGGATTCCCGTCGCCGGTGGTATCCATCAGCGCAAAGTCCATCTTCCCGTCCCCGTCGAGGTCCAGCAGCGCCTCATACTTCGTGCCGGGCATCAGCAGCTTTGCCGTCTCGGGATTGCTTTTCAGTTTCTTTCTGAAATCGGATATCTTACTCATGAGTAAATATACCTCTTCTTTCATGTATGGTTGGAAACGTATTGTATCAGAGGAATATGAAGTTTGCAACCTGATATGAAAACTGCAGCAAATCATCCTGTTCCGCGGCTTGATTCATGAGCCGCGCTGCCGTACAAGCTGAAACTGGACTTCAGCGCGGCCTGATCAGCTGACAGGCATTTGCCATGGAATCATGAACAGCCTCGGAGCAACCCGAGGCTGTTTGCTGAACACGGAGAACTGTCCTCTGAGTCACGGGCTGCTTCCCTCGGAGAGGGAGGCCGGCTTTTGTCTTTGCTTTCTGAGAGCCTTTGTGGTAAGATGAGAGATAACAGCGACCGCGGGAAAGGAAAGAAGGCGGATGGAGCAAAGATTTGCGATCGAGGACTGTTCGACCCTGAAAACGACAGGGGACACCGAACTGCCGCAAGCGGAAAAGCATCTTCGATGCGTCTCCACGGAGGGCTGTCCGATTCTCGGCGCGGGATCTCTGCCTTTGCCGTGCTGACGGTCGAGTGCGCTTTGGCGGGCGAATGACCCCTGCGATCCATCCGCTTGCCCCAAATTGTCCGGGATGAACCGGGCCGGTCCAGGGGTTTCGACTGATACACTGATACGAACTTTTCTGAAGGAGGAAACAAAATGGGTATGCTTTCATCTGTTATCAGCTTTGCGCTTTGCGCCTTCGTCTATGTCAGGATGCTCAAGCGGGAGGTCCCCGAGCCGATGAGCAAAAAGCAGGCCTGGGTTCCGGTCGCGGTCGGCGTCATCGGGCCGATCATCTCCACTCTCGTCGCTGTCGGACTCGGCATGCTGATCTTCAAACTGCGCGGGGGTGAGCTTACACAGGCAGGCATCAGCGTGCAGCCGACACAGCCGGAGGATATGAACCTGGTGGCCGCTTCCCTGCTGCGGGCGTTCCGCAACGCCGGCTTTACGGAGGAGCTGGTCAAGCTGCTGCTGGCGCTGCTGATGGTGAAGATCTTTAAGCCGAAGAACGTCTATGAATATGCCCTGGCCTTCATCGGCATCGGATTCGGCTTCACGGCGCTGGAGGAAATCCTCTACGGCGGCGGAGTCAGATCTCTCATCCGCCTGCCCGGCTTTGCCATGCACATGGTCTTCGGCATCATCATGGGCGTCAACCTCGGTCTTGCGCGTTATGAAAAACAGCAGGGCGGCAGACCGGGGAAATATATCCTCTGCGGCCTGCTCGTGCCGGTGCTGTGGCATACGCTTTATGATGCGGGGACGGCTTTCAACGCGGGGCTGGATGCCGCAGACGAGAACGCCCAGTCGGCAGGGCTGATCATTGGCGTGCTCTCAATCATCGTCTCGACGGTGCTGGAGTTTGTGCTGCTTATAAAATTCAAGAAAAAAGCAGTGACCTACAGCGAAATGGAACTGAAATAACTGTTGTGAATGTCAAAGCCAGAACCAGCTTTGACAGCAAACAAGGGGATATCATCAATCCGACCCTTTGGTTTACAATCAACAAAAAAACGCCCGGCCGCAGGGCCGAGCGAAAGCGGGCATTCAGGATGCGTCCTTTGTGGTATCTGCCGGTTTCAGAAGACCGGTGCTCTTCAGCAGCGGCACAACCGCTGTGGCGATCAGCGCC
>ONGJ01000052.1 GCA_900317375.1 uncultured Eubacteriales bacterium | reverse complement strand
CGCCTGTGCCTCCGAGGCGGTGCGGCAGTTGGCCTCCACCATCTCGACCGAGTTCATGCCCGACAGCACCACCGTGACCTCGGGCTGGTTGTACAGCCACCGGAGGCCCCATTCCGCCGGGCTCCAGTCCCGGTGGCTGTCCTGCATGGCCTTCTTCGCCGCCTCCGGCAGCATGTTGACCAGCTTGCCGCCACGTAGCGGTTCCATGATCATCACGGCCAGACCCTTGGCCGCCGCGGCCTGCAGACCGGCCTTGCCCGCCTGGGCCACCTCGTCGAGATAGTTGTACTGGATCTGGCAGAAGTCCCAGTCATAGTCGTCCACGATCTTCAGAAAGTTCTCGGTGTTCCCGTGATACGAAAAGCCGATGTTCCGGATGGCCCCGCTCTGCTTCTTTTCCTGAATCCAGTCCAGGATCCCGACCTTCTTGAGCTTCTCCCACATGGCCACGTCGGTCAGATGGTGCATCAGATAATAGTCCACGTGGTCCGTGCGCAGCCGCTTCAGCTCCTCGTCGAAGTACCGGTCCAGCGCCGCCCGGTTCCCAATCAGATACTGGGGCAGCTTCGTCGCGATGTTCACCTTGTCCCGAATCTGGTTGCGCTCGAAAATCTCGCCCACGGCGGCCTCGCTGCCCGGATAGATGTAAGCCGTGTCATAGTAGTTGACGCCGGCCTTGTACGCGGTCATCAGCTCCTTCTCGGCCTTGTCGATGTCGATCCCCGTGCCCTTTTTGGTGAAGCGCATACAGCCGTAGCCCAGAATGCTCAGCTCGTTTCCTTTTCGGTCTTTTCTGTACTGCATGGAAACACCTTCCTGTCATGGTTTCTTCCTTCCTCCGGAAACCGCAGGCTGCCCGGATGGAAATGCTGACGCTGCCCACACAGACGGCGGTCAGCATCGCCGCAAGGGTCAGCCCGGCAAGGCCGATCCACGTCCAGAGCCCGTAGTTTTCATGCTGTCTGTTATCTGCCATATTTATTTCCCCGCATACAAAAAGTCGTACAGCTGTTTCACGCCGTCTGCGAGCCTCGGGCCGGGGCGGACCAGCGAATCGTCGGCCAGATTCAGGATATGGCCGTCTTTCACCGCACTCAGGTGTTCCCACCCGGGTCTTCCGGCGATCTCCTGCTCGGGCATCGGCCCGGTGCCGACATACCTGTCCGTGGTGACAATATAGCCGGGATTACGCTGAATGACCTGCTCCTCCGAGATGCCGGCCCAGCCCGTGACATCGCCGAATACATTCTGCGCGCCGAGAAGGGACGCCGCCTCATCCATGAAGGTGCCCTTGCCCGCGGTCCAGAGACCGGCCTTCAGGGGCGAGATCTCAAAATAAACCGTGGGTTTGTCTGAAAAGGCGGCAGCCTTGTCGGACAGCTGCTGAAAGGTCTGCTTCATCCCGGCGATCACGTCGGCCGCCTCGCTCTCGCGGTTCATGACCCTGCCGATGACAGAGATGGATTCGTACACGCCTTCCAGATCGGTGGCCTCCGATACCACCACCTGGATGCCTGCCGCCTCGAGAGCGGCAATCTGCTCCACGCTCTGGGCCATCGTATCCATGAAAACCACCTGGGGCGACAGCGCAACGATCTGCTCGACATTGGTCGCGGCGCCGGACTGCACCGCGGGCAGCGACAGCGCGGCCTCGGGATAGTCGCAGTATTCACCGCGTCCGACAAGGGCGTCCCCGGCGCCGACGGCATAGAGGATTTCACAGTCCGCCGCCGTGAGCGCCACCACCCGCGTGACGTCTCCGTTCAGCGCAATCTCGCGCCCTGTCATATCCGTAACCGTTCTGCTTTGGGTCCGGGAAGCCTTCCCGCATCCCGCACAGAACAGAAGCATCGCACTCAGAACAGCGATGAGCAGCAATCTCCGCCTCATAAATCACTTTCCTTTCCGTTTGTATTCTCCGATGACAGCATAGCGCATCCCACGCAGAAAATCAACTGCTTGTGTGTTCTGCCTGCACCCGACAAACCGGCGGGGGATGCGTTCCGGCTTGCAATCAGACAGCTCACGGACTATAATAATCAGCCCTATGCCATGGGACCGGAATCAAGAATGCAGAAAGATCCGCGGTCTGCAAGATTCTGCTTGCAATCAGAGAAAAACATGGTAAACTATCAGAAAGACCCGATATCAGCCGGGGAGAGACCGGCACAGCGTTCCATCCGGACAACGCGCTGCGGGAGAGCCAGTTTCCGAAGAATTGAGGACTTGAAAGATGAAGAAGCAGGAAGAGCTTGAGAAAAAGGTAAATCGCTTCACAAAGATCGCTGCAGGGATTCTCCTCCTTGCCGTTGTCGCCGGCTTTCTGGTGATGGTGCTGACGTCCCGGAGAAAAGCAGAGCCGGAGCCGACGCCGACACCGGCACCGACACAGGCGGTGCAGCCGACGCCTGCCGCGGCTGTAACAGCGTCTCCGGTCAAGACCCCGACCCCCGGTGTCACGGCCATACGGCTTTATGCTTACGGACGGGAACTGATGGTCGCCGACGGATTCACGCTGTACGTGGGGGACAAGCCTGTTGAGATCACAGCCGTTCTGGAGCCGGATGTGCCGAATGTTCCGGTCGGCTGGACCTTCAGCGATCAGGAAGCGGCATCCCTGGATGTCAGCAGCGACGGCAGAACCTGCACCATCACAGCGAAGAAAGCCACAGGGAGAAATGACATCACCGTGGTCTGCCAGGATATCTCCACATCCATGCCCGTGTTCCTGTGGGAGAAATGAACGGAAGGTCATGACTGAGCAGCCGCTTCAGGCGGATCGTCAAATCGGATATGACACAAACAGGAAGCCGGGGCGGGCCTTTTGGGCTGTCCCGGCTTCCTGCTGCAGCACCACATCATGTTTTCACAGCGCTGAGAAAGGCGAACAGAGGATTGCATGATCGAAAGAATACGTGTATAATATTATACACATCCAAAAATCTGTATAAGTTAAAAAAGGACAGGTGGATGCCCTGTGCTGAAGGGAAAAAGAAACTGCCTGATCCGGTCTGCGCTTGTATGCCTGCTCGCGGCGATGCTGCTCTCGATGCCGTGTGCTGCCTACGGCGAAGCCGGCGTGCCGTTCATCAGATTGGACAAGGATGATCCGGATTACTGGCAGGGCGAACTGAGCAATGTGAGGCTGCTTGCGGGGCAGCTGTATGAGCTTCAGGAGATGGACGCGGAATCCGGCTCCCGATCCCGGATCACAGCTGGCCCTCGACGGAAACGATCGACGCCTTTGTTTCTTTCGTTAAGAGCATCGATCCGGACAAGGCCTGGCTGCATTTCCACTGCATGGCCGGCAGAGGACGCACGGGCGTCATGATGATGCTTTACGATATGATGAGGAATCCGGACGTGCCGATGATGGACATCGTTGTCCGCCAGGCGATGACGGGGAGCGGATATGCTCTTTACACAGAGGATTCTGACAGCTACAAGGTACCGCTCTATGAAGAGAAAGCCGGGATGACGACGCTGTTTTATGAATACGTTCAGCAAAACCACGAAAGCAGCTATGAGGTGCCCTGGAGCGTATGGCTGGAAGAGCAGGAAGCACAGCTTCCGGCGGCATAAAGCACCGGGGACGCAGCACAGCGGAGAAACGGGCGTGACAGGAATTCCGCCGCGCGCCCGGCGGGGGAGGTCAGAATGCTGAGCAAAGTACGAAACCCGGTGCTGCGGGACTATCTTCGGCAATATCGGGAAATCTATGACAGCTTCACCGGACAGGTGGAGCTGTTCGGCCTGCCCTTCGCACCGGACAGGGAGGACGAGATCGCGGCACTGCGGGCAGAACTGAAGCGCTGCGGCATCCGGGAGCGAAACCGGGGGGCGAGCCTCGTATACGGCGAACTCTGCGGCGCCTGCGATGCCTGCAGGACGGGAATGGGAAGCTATACGGGGATCCTGTCGCTGATGTGCCACAGAAACTGCTTCTTCTGCTTCAACCCCAACCAGGAAGAGTTCGGCGAATACGCCGATGCGATGAAGGACTGGCGCGGCGAGCTGCAGCGCCTGCACCGCCGCAGCCCCGACATGCGGTATATCGCCCTGACGGGGGGCGAACCGCTGCTGCACAGGGTGGACTGTGCGGAATACTTCCGGACGGCGCGCATGCTCTGGCCGGAAGCCTCGCTGCGGCTGTACACCTCGGGAGACCTGCTGGATGAAAGCATGCTGGAACAGCTGCGGGAGGCGGGGCTGGAGGAGATCCGCTTCAGCATCAAGCCGGACGACACCCCCGAGCGGAGTGAGAAGGTCTGGCGGAATATGGCGCTGGCACGGGACCGGCTCCCCCGGGTGCTGGTGGAGATGCCGGTGATGCCGGACGCCGGGGAAGAGATGACGGCCCTGCTCGCCCGGCTGGACGCGATGGGGATCTTCGGGATCAACCTGCTGGAGCTCTGCTTCCCCTACCACCATGCCGAGGCCTTCCGGCAGCGCGGCTATGCCCTGCGCTGGCCCCCTTACCGGACGCTCTACAACTTCTGGTACGCGGGGGGACTGCCGGTGGACGGGAGCGAGCTGCTGGCGCTGAAGCTGCTGGAAAGCGCGGCGCGGAACGGATACCGGCTGAACGTGCACTACTGCTCGCTGGAGAACAAGCATTTCGGACAGGTGTACCAGCAGAATCTGGGCGCGGCGCGCACGGACCCGACCTATGTGATGTCGGAGAAGGACTTTTACCTGAAGACCGTCAAGGTTTTCGGACGCGATGTGCGGGAGGCGGAGCGCCTGTTCCGGGCCAGGCAGCGGACGGACTGGCGGTCGGAGCGGGACTATCTGCAGTGTTCGCCCGCCTGCGCGGCGCTGCTGAGGAAAAAGGACATGGAGCTCGGCATCTCGTACAACATCCGGGAGTTCCGGGACGGTGAGCCGGTCATCCGCGAACTGCGGATCGATCCGGTACATGCGTCGGAATTCGGGGAGGAGCTGCTGTGAAGGCCGGGCCTGCCGCACTGCTGATGGGGGAGCATCCGTCTTTCACGCCCGAGAGGTGCATCAACCGGAAGCAGAGGAGGGTGGTCTGCACGCGCTGCAGCGATCTGTGCCCGGTGGGCGTTTTCAGCCTGAAGAGCGGAGAGAAGCTCAGCTGGGACCGCTGCGTCGACTGCGGCCTGTGCGCGGCGAACTGCCCTACACGCTGCTTCTCACTCTCAAAGTCGGCGCGGGAGCTGATCGAGGAGGAAAGCGCCCCCGGGAAAACCCTGGTATTTGCCTGCCGGACGGATGAGAACGGCGCCGATGTGCCGGTGCGCTGCCTTGCGGGCCTGCCCTGGGAGCTGCTGGCGGTGTACGCGATGAACGGGCGGATCGCCCTGCGGACGGAAGCCTGCGAAACCTGCGAAAAGACGGCGTGGAAAAGCTGCCTGGAGCAGAATCTGGACGCACTGCGCGCCTTCCTCGGTGAGCAGTACGCCGAGCGGGTCCAGATCCTGCAGGGCGGGGAAGCGCCGGAAGCAGCCGACGGAGAGGCCGGACAGGCGGAAGAGGAGCGCTTTACCCGGAGAGGCCTCTTTGCACGGGCCGGACAGACGGCGGCAAGAACCGCCCTGAGGGCTGCGGCGGAGCGCCTGCCTTTTCCGCAGGAGACGGAAGAGGACGGGATGCGGTACCGGCGGATGCTGGCAGCGCTGATGAAGAAGGAGAACGCGGAGGGGGCGGAACGGCGGCGGACCGTGTCCCTGCCGCAGTTCAACACCCGCTGCACCGGCTGCGGGATCTGTGAGAAGCTCTGCCCGCAGGAGGCCATACGGATCGTACCGGAGGAGGACGGAAACAGGCTGATCTGCCTGACGCCGTGGAAATGCACGGCCTGCGGGCTGTGCGCAAGGCTCTGCTTCGCGGGAGGCCTTTCGGGGATGCATCCGGTGGCGGTGCCGCGGATGACGGAGCTGGCGCTGGTAAGGGTGAAACGGAGAGAGGGAGATAACGCATGAACGGGGAAAAACGAGAGGCCATGGAACTGCTGCTGGCGAACAGATTCTATCTGTACAGCCTGCTGCACAAATGCTTCGGAAGGGAACCCGACCGTCAGCAGCTGGAGCTGCTGACCGGCGAACAGACCGGGGAGTGCTTCGCGCTGCTGGGCGGCGAGGTGCTGGAGAAGGTCCCGGCTTTCCTGGAGCAGCTGCGGGAGGACCTGAAGGACCCGGACTTCCCGGAGCAGGTGAAGCGGGAATACCGGATGCTGTTTATCGGACCGGAGGAGCTGCCTGCCCCGCCGTGGGAGTCGGTCTATATGAGCGAGGAAGCGGCGCTGTTTCAGGAGGCAACGCTGGAGGTGCGGCAGGCGTACCGGGCTTTCGGCATGCAGGCGGAGGCCTATCAGCGGGTGCCGGACGACAGCCTCGCGCTGGAACTGGCCTTCATGAGCGCCCTTGCGGAGAGAGCGCTGAATGCCTTCCGCGGCGATAACCGGGCGGAGGCCGAAAGATGCCTGACCGGGTCGGCGGACTTTCTGAAAAAGCACCTGCTCGTGTGGATCCCGAAGTTTCTTGAGCGGATGGCGGCGTCACCGACGGACTGTCTGTATCCGCAGCTGTGCCTGATTCTCGACAGCTTTCTGAAGAAAGACGCGGAAACGGCGGAAGAGCTGCTGAAGGAGCTCCAAAACGGCGGGTAAGGCAGAACGGTTTCGGTTGACTAACCGGAAGCCGGCCTGCTATAGTACAAATACAGGTAAACAGAAGGTTCCGAGACGGATCTGCCCACCGGGGAGGTTCGCCCGACAGAGCGGCGAGGAGCAATCCTGCCGCTTGCCCGATTTGGCGAAGGAACACCGAAGAAGCCGCGGACAGGGATGCGGCAGATTTGGCGTTTCTTCTTTTTTGAACGGAAGGAAAACAGGAGATTTTATACACGAAAGGAGCACACCCCCTATGATTGATGAAGTCCTGAACGCACAAATCAGCAGGAGAGACTTTCTGAAGGGGACTGCCGCGGCGACAGCCGCGCTGGCAGGCCTTGGGATGGTCTCACGGGAAAACGCGATGGCTGCAGGAGAGAGTGTGGCCCCGGCCGGCGAGGCGGCGGTCGCAGACGCCGCTGAAGGCGGCAAGTGGGTCGCGGCGCCCTGCTGGCACAACTGCGGCGGCAAGTGTCTGGTCCGCGCCTGTGTCAAGGACGGTGTCATTGTCCGCCAGGGCACTGACAACTTCAACACCGACGACGGCGTGAACCGTCAGCAGAGAGCCTGCCTGAGAGGCTATTCGCAGCAGTATCAGGCGAGAGGTCTGGACCGTCTGAAATACCCCATGAAGCGCAAGAACTGGAGTCCGGACAACCCCAACCCCGAGCTCAGAGGCAAGGACGAGTGGGAGCGCATCACCTGGGACGAGGCGGCACAGTATATCCACGATGAGGTCGAGCGCATCAACAGCACCTACGGCGACAACGCGATCCTCACGCTGGGCGGCGAGGCGAACAGCCTGCTGAACAAGCTGAACATCAACTATCTGAACTCGTGGACGACCAGCTCCTGGGGCAGCTGGTACGCACCCGGCGTGCTCGGCTGGGGCGACGGCTGCAACTACTACGACTGCAACAACGACCGCCTGGACTTCCTGAACTGCGACTATGTCGTGGCCTTCGGCTACAACCCGGCCTGGGCCGCCCTCGGCAACGCGACGAACTATGCCGTCGAGTGGAAGAACGCCGGCGTCAAGTTCATCATCTTCGACCCGATTTACACGGATTCCGCCTCCATCCTGGACGCGAAGTGGATCCCGATCCGCCCGGGCACCGACATGGCGGCCATGATGGCGATGGCCTATGTCATGCTCGAGGAGGACAAGGACGGCTCGCTCATCGACTGGGACTTCCTGGATCGCTGCTGCCTCGGCCAGGACAAGGATCATATGCCCGCAGACGTGAAAGAGGATGAGAACTTCTTCGATTACCTGCGCGGCGAGTACGACGGCGTTCCCAAGACGCCCGAATGGGCCGAAGAGATCACCGGCGTTCCGGCGGACACCCTGCGCGAGGTCGCGCGGATCCTCGGCAAGGACAACAACGTCGCCATTCTCTCCTCCTGGGCCAGCGCCCGTACCTATGACACCGACCAGCTTCCCCAGACGGCGATCTGCCTCGGGGCGATGGGCGGCCACATCGGAAAGAGCGGAAACTGCGTCGGACCCACGGCCTGGAACCACACCAACAACTTCGGCCCGCGTCTGGTCAAGGTCGGCTCGTCCGGACCGAACGGCGCGACCGGCGGCACCGGCACCGCGACGATGGTCTGCGACACGCAGATGTGGAATGCGGTCCTCGGCGAGCCCTTCAACCCGACCAATATCTTCAACGCCCTCAACGGCGCGGGACCCAACGGCTGGAAAGATGCCGTCGCCGATTACGACCTGTCCAAGCGCGTGGAATACATCACCGCGCCGATCAAGATGATCTGGACCACGAACAAGGCCAAGCTGACCACCTGCGAAGGCGTGAAGAAGGGCATCGAGGCCTTCCGCTCGGTCGAGTTCGTCGTGGGCCAGGGCCACTTCCTGACCGCATCCAACAAGTACGCCGACATCGTGCTGCCGATCACGACCAACTGGGAGCGCGAGGGCGCGTATGTCTGGGAAGGCTACATCAACCGCGACATCCTGCTCATCAGCTGCAAGGTCGTCGAGCCGTTCTATGAGGCAAAGAGCGACGCCGAGGCCATGATGACCATCGGCGAGAAGTTCGGGCTCAGCCCCGACATGTGGGGCACCGTACCCGCGGCCCAGCTGCTGTTCAACTCGATCGCGACCTCCACCGTCATCAAGGAAGACGGCAAGACCTGGGAGAACCTGGTCTCGATCACCGAGGACGACATCAAGGCCTGGGGCGTCGAGGGCGAGCCGCAGGAAGGCCGCATCCCCATCAGCAAGTATATGGAGGACGGCATGTACCGCGTCGACCGCCACATCGGCGACAACTTCGGGTACATCGACAAGAAGGAATTCCGCGAGGATCCGGAAGCCAACCCGATCGGGACAAAGTCCGGCAAGATCGAATTCGCCTGCCAGAGCTGGGCGGACATCCTTAACAGCCAGGGCTTCTCCGAAGAGCCGTACAGCGCGATCCCGAAGTACCGCGTTCCCACGCAGGGCTACGAGGCGACCTTTGTGGACGGGAAGATCGGCGGCGAGAAGACCGAGTACCCGCTGCAGTGCATCAACCCGCACTATCAGAGACGCTCGCACTCCATCTTCGACAACATCCCCTGGCTGCGTGAGGCGCTTCGCAACCCGCTGTACATCTCGAAGAAGGACGCGGAAGAGCGCGGCATCGAGGAAGGCGACACCGTCAAGATTTCCTCCCAGTACGGCGAGACGCTCCGCCGTGCCTACGTGACAAGCCGCCTGATGCCCGGCGTCGTCGGCCTGCCGCACGGTGCGTGGATCCGCATCAACGAGAAGACCGGCATCGACCGGTCCGGCTCGGAGAACTACCTCACCGGCAACGTCGCGAGAGGTCTGGGCTGCAGCGGCTATAACACCCTGAACGTGGAAGTAACGAAATTCACTCTCGAGGAAATTCCCGATGACGTCGAAATTCCTCAGACCATTCTGTTCGACTGATTGAGGAGGGAAAGACATGGCACAATATGGATTCTATTTTGACCAGACCGTCTGCGCCGGCTGCCACACCTGTCAGATCGCCTGCAAGGACAAGAACCGTCTGAAAATCGGAACGCTTTACCGCAAGGTACTCACCGGGGAAGTGGGAGAGTACCCCAACCCGGGAATCTTCCATCTGGCAACCGCCTGCAACCACTGCGACAACCCCGCCTGCGTCGCGGCCTGTCCGACCGGCAGAACCGTGAAGGACGAGGCCACCGGACTGGTCTGTCATGACGACAACGTGAAATGCCTCGGCGAAGTCTGCCAGATGTGCGTCAAGGCCTGCCCGTACGGACACCCGGTCTATATCAAGGATCAGGATGCCGTCGGCAAGTGCAACGGCTGCATCGAGCTCGTGAGAAAAGGCCAGGCGCCCGCCTGCGTCGAAAGCTGCATGATGCGCGCGCTGAAGTTCGGCCCGATGGACGAGCTGAAGGAGCTGTACGGCGAGGATGCGGTGACCGAGCTGCCTTGCTTCCCGGACGGCGGAACGGGTCCGAACTTCCTGATCAAGCCGAGCAAGGCCGGACTGGAAAAGGACTTTGAGCTGAAACGGGCATAAGGGAAGAAAACGGAAGAAGCATGACGGACACTGTTATGCCGTTCGGATGACCGAAAAGAATACCTCGTATCCGGAAGAAGGGTACGGGGTATTTTTTGTAAAACGGCAGTGCCTCCGTGACGGAAAAGCAGGCAATCCGTAGGACAGTTTCCTTTTTTTGCCGTTTTTGCCCGAATTCTGCCGATTTTTGTACATGTTATCCAATGACGAAGTGCCAAACTGATGGTATATTGTCCTTGTACACACCTAAGGAGGTAATAAACAAATGGCAAATAATGAACTCAAAGAAAAAACCGTAAGCGCAGAGAAACCGGCTGCTGAAGCAAAAGCCGCTCCGGTGAAGAAAGAGCAGGAAGTGAAAGCTGCTCCCGCGAAGAAAGAGCCGGCCAAGAAGGCGCCTGCCAAGAAAGCCGCCCCTGCGAAGAAGGCAGCGGAAGTGAAGGCGGCCCCTGCGAAGAAAGAGCCGGCCAAGAAAGCACCTGCCAAGAAAGCTGCCCCTGCCAAGAAGGCCGCGCCTGAGAAGAAGGCTGCGCCTGCGAAAGAGACAGAGATCATCATCCAGTCCCCGATGGGCGGCGAGATTACGCCGGAAGACATCATCAAGAAGATCGGCAAAGCCGACAAGGTCTATGTCCGCGTCGATGTCAACAAGGTCTACTGGGTCAACGGTGACGAAACCGGCTCTGTCGACATCTGGTAAAGAAAGAAACTGCAAACAAAAATGACCGCTGCTCCGATGCTTTTCGGGGCAGCGGTTTTTCCTGCCGGTGAGGGAAACGGATGACTGCGCAGAGGATCTCAGCGCGGAAGAGCATCCATTGCTCTTCCGCTTTTCCTGTCCACCGCATACGGCAGTTAACAGGTTGACCAGTGGTCCGCCGCATCCTTCGCCCGCTCCAGCGCGAGATTCGCGTTCTGATAGAGATCCCCGTCGGATTCCTTCCTGTCGGCGAAAGCGGCGCCGATGCTGAGCGTGAACGGCGGCAGCGCCTCCGCATCCTCGCGCAGCATCCGGCGGATATCCTGCACCTTTCTGGCGACCAGAGACGCATGCATGCTGCTGTTGACGCGGGTCATGATCACCGCGAAGACGGCTTCCTCAATCCTGCACACAAAGTCTACCGAACGGAAACTGTGCCGCAGCACATTGGCAAGCCGGAGCATGATTCTGTTCGCCGCCTCGTCTCCGCGGAGACTTCTGATCTCTTCATAGTCGTCCACCTCGGCGAGCAGAAGGGCAATGTTGCGCTGGTCGGCGTCCTTGAGCAGGATTTTGTAGGCGCTGCGGTTATACAGGCCGGTCACCGGATCGTGCAGCGCCTCATACGCGAACTGCTCCGGCGCTTTGACGAAATCGCCCCTGCTGCTTCCGGCCCCGCCGGTGAGCAGGGCGTATTTTCTGTCCAGCAGAAACTGTTCGTAGATCTCCGGCGGAACAGGCCGGGAGAAATAATACCCCTGTACCATGTCGCAGCCCATCTCTTTCAGAACAAACATCTGCTCTGCGGTCTCCACGCCCTCGGCGATGCTGGGAACTTCCAGCGAGCCTGCGATGCCGATTACCGCGTCCAGCATCTTGGCGTTTCGCCGGTCCTTAAAAGCGTTATGCATAAAGCCCATGTCCAGCTTGAGCGCGTCCAGCGGCACGTTGGAGATCATATTCAGCGAGGAATAGCCGCTGCCGAAATCGTCGATCTCCACATGAAATCCCTCCGCCCTGAGAGCCGCGACCATACTGATGATCTGCTCGGAATCCTGCGTATAGGCCGACTCCGTGATCTCCAGATGGAACTCCTCCGGGCTCAGGCCGTATTCCGCGAGAAGGCCCTTCAGCAGCCCCAGAAGGCCACGGTCGAAAAGGTCGATGCGCGAGACGTTCACCGAGACGGGAAGGCAGAAGTCCAGACGCTGCTTCCAGTCGCGCATCTGTGCGGCCACTTCCCGCCACACATATTGATCCAGCTGCCGGATGAGACCGTTGAGCTCGAACAGCGAGATGAATTCCCCCGGGTTGATAAGCCCCAGCTGCGGATGCATCCAGCGGACCAGCGCCTCGGCGCCGCGAAGCACCGGCGAAATGTCCTGGATGATAAACTGAGGCTGGTAATAGACGACAAACTGCTTTTCCGCAATTGCCGCAGGAAAGTCGTCCAAAAGGCGTTCCAGATGCAGCTCCGACTGGAAGAGACTGTCGTCATACACGGCCACCGTCTTTGTGAAGCTGTGGCGGA
Source organism: uncultured Eubacteriales bacterium (assembly GCA_900317375.1). Taxonomy (GTDB): domain Bacteria; phylum Bacillota; class Clostridia; order Oscillospirales; family Oscillospiraceae; genus Limivicinus. The sequence goes on along the minus strand of ONGJ01000052.1, from coordinate 2,715 downwards.
TCGAGTCCAGCGCCAGCTTCGCCCGGTCAAAACGCCGGTCGATGTCGAGGCTTTTGTCTGAGTGCGGATAGACGCCCATGCGCAGACGGATCTGCCTGTCCAGCCCCTCGGAGACGGAAGCGAGGATCCCCTCGTATTCATCCGTATGCGGGAAATACAGGAGAAAGATGTCGCCGTCGCGCCGACAGGCGATCCCTTTCAACCGTTCCGCGGCCCTGCTGATGTTTTCTCCCATCTGCCGCAGGACGCGGTCGCCGTACAGCCTGCCATAGCGCTCGTTGACCACATGGAAATGACTGATATCCAGGGCGGCGGCGTCCATCTCGCGGTCGGGGTTTTCCGCATCCGCCAGACCGGCGCAGTGAAAGAAGAATTCCTTGCTGTACAGCCCTGTGAGCGGATCGCGCTCGGCGGACTGAAGCAAGTGCTGATTCTCAAACAGCTCCAGAGCCAGCCGGATCCTTGTTTTCAGCACCCCGCCCGTGCAGGAGTCGGGAAGCATGAAATCCATCGCGCCGGCAGAGAGGAAGATGCCCTCCTGCGCTCTGTCGGTCCCCAGCACGATGACGGGAAGCGACGGACGCGCCGCGCTGCCCCCGATGATCCGATCGGCGGTTTCCGCCGTGAGGCCCGGCAGCGCAGACGAGAGGAGAAGCAGGTCATAGGAACCCTCCCCCTCATCCAGCGCAGCGGTCAGGCAGGACGTGTCGTCAACGAAGAGAAGCGCATCCTCCTCCAGCTCCCGGCTGATCAGAGACCGGACGCCGGGGTCGTTCACAGCCGCCAGAATGCTGCAGTGCAGGCTGTGCCCGGTGTTTGAAAGGCTTGTCTGTTTCATTTCGTTTTCTCCTTACGCCGGGAAATGCTTCACACCCCTCAGCGGGTTTCGATCCCGTGCTCCTTCTTGAAGCGCTCTTTGTCAAGATACATTGCTTTGTCCGCACGCCGGAAAACGAACTCGGCCGTGTTGTCGTCGGCAGCTCTTTCCGCCATGCCGACCGCCGCGGAATACCGCAGCCACGGGGAAGCATCCTTCTGTCCGCAGCTCTTCTCAAAGGCTGCCCTCAGCCGCTCACAGGCTGCCTTTCGCCCTTTGTAGTCCGTCCCCATGAGGATGGCGACAAATTCGTCCCCGCCGATGCGATACACGGGGGAATGCTTGAAGGTTTCGCACACCATGCGGCAGCAGCCCTGAATATACAGATCCCCGGCCCGGTGCCCGTGCTCGTCGTTGATCTGCTTCAGATTGTTCATGTCGACCATGACCATCGCAAATTCCAGAGAGGGATCGTTCATCTGCGTGTTCAGCTCGTCGGTCTTTCTGATATAGGCGGTCTTGTTTCCGACCCCCGTCAGGGCGTCCGTACTGCTCTCGATGCTGAGCTGATCGATCTGCTCCTCCTTGTCTCTCAGGTCGTTCTCAGCCTTCCTGTTTTCCTCCTGTAGAACGGCCATGTCATGCAGATAGTCGATCGTGTTGATCTCCAGATTCCGGATACCCTCGTAGATCTCGCCGATCTCATCGTTGCTGCGGATGTCGATGTCCATGACGCCTGCCTCCTGATAGGTGAGCTTTTCGGAGGGCGTAAACTTTTTCATCTCTTCGGTCATGGTGCGCAGGGGCTTTACGACGGCCCTGTTGATGAACAGAACGGCCGCGGTCAGGATCACGGATGTCAGAATGATCGTACCGGCGGCCAGAAGGTACAGCAGGTTCCGGCGTTCCGCCATCACCTCGTCCATCCCGATGTCACAGCCCACGATGCAGACGCATTTGCCGTCCGAGGTATAGACGGGCTTGAAGTCGGTACACAGCCAGCCCCAGTCCCCGTGGGAAATGGTCGGCTCGGGCAGGTTTGTGACATCCATGCCCATCAGCTCGGCTTCTCTTTCCTCATAATACCCTGTCTCATAGATCGGGTTTTCCGCGTCGTCCACCAGGTACATGTCATGGTCCGCGTTCTCATCGCCGTGGGCGATGATATACAGATACTTGATGCCGCTCATGTTCCCCAGATACTCGGTGATCTGGTCGCGCGTAGCGCTGTACTTCTCCCAAAGGCCTTTCTCCCGCAGGAATTCCTCGATCGGGGCCTCGTTTTCCTCTTCCTCGGCCCGGTCGCGTAGCGCCTGAAACTCATCCGTCTCGGCCACACGCCGAAGCTCCGCCAGAAAGTCGCCGTCGACCATGGAGGCAAAGTTGCGCGCGTTGTCCGCCGTGTTCTGCTTATAGTAGCGGTCGATCTGATCCGCGCTCGCGTTGAACGCGATGGCGGAGGTGCCGAGGGCCACAGAGAGCACGGTCAGGATGACGAAGATGTACATCTTGCTTCTGATGGAGAAGCGTTTCTTTTCCTTTTTCACGGTCATCATCTCTTTTTTGGGCGGATATGCCGACTTTTTCCCAGTATAGCATAAAACGATTCGAATTGGTAGTCGAAACTTCACTGTGTCGAGAGAGATGCTGCCCGGGACTGCAGCGGGCAGGAGCGGCGGTAAGACGGGAGGCGACAGATTTCTCTGCTGCGCCGATTGACAGCGCCGTTCCCCTTGTTGTAAAATACCAGAAGACTCTTTCAGAGGAGGCGCCCGACATCAGTATGGACCGTATCACCACACAGACAGCGCTGAGAAAAAGGATCCCGGTGAGGCAGAAAGCGTGGAAATACATCCGCGACGTCACCAACACCGAGATCGGCAATCTGAACAGGACCG
>ONGJ01000081.1 GCA_900317375.1 uncultured Eubacteriales bacterium | reverse complement strand
TTCGGCTGCTGCGAATACTGCGGCGGCGCGATATACGGTTAAGGAAGAGCGTGAAAGCATGAGAAAGCAAATCGCATTTATCCTCGCTTTGCTGCTGGTGATCGGGCTTATGGCGATGGCCTTCGCAGAGGGAGAAAGAGATCCGGAGGCGCTGAAGACGCTGCTGGAGGAGGACGCGTTTTATGTCCAGGAGGGCGTTTACCGCGAGCTGGACACCGTAAAGGAAGCATCAGAGGGCAGGCTGCTGAGCTGCTTCGGCAACAACGCGGGCTCGGCCTATGTGGTGTTCAGCCTTCCCGCCGCGCCGGAGCAGGACACCTCGCTGGGCAATGCCGGTCTCGGCTGGCCGGATGAGATCGCCTCGGCCTATGACGACCCGGCGGTGGAAAACGCACCGGCCAATCCCTACTTCGCCCCGGGCGGGTGGGAATACAAGCTGCGCCAGGACGAGGTGATCGTCCTGATCACACCGCTTCCGGGCGAGTGCAAATACTATTCCTTCATCAACTACATCATGTTTGCCGAGGATAAGCCGGGCAAAAGCTACGACAATATCCCGGGCATGTTCAGTGTCGGCAATGAGGAGTCGGGGCTGTATCATCCGATCTTCGGCTCCATCGGCAATTCGGTCAACATGACCAATATCCGCCACAGCGGCGAAGAGGTCTTCGACACCGAGGCGGTCATCGTGATCGGCGCGAATCAGGATTCCGTAGACAGGGTCCTGCAGGCACTGAACAGTGCCGGATATGAGGACAGCATGATTAACGTCATGCCGATCCCCGAGGAGACCTACCGGATGGGCCTGGGGAAGGGCGCAGACACCTTCTCGTTCCTGCAGCGGGTCTCTCAGGCAAAGGATCCGGACGCCTACCGGGATTATCTGGATCATATCTCCGAGCGCGCGACGCTGTACCGCGTGACGCCCGTTTCGGAGACGGAGGCGAAGCCCTATCCCAATGAAACCGTGATCCCCCGCGGCGACGGCACCCACGAAGCGGCCGTGCTGCCCGACGCCGAGGCACATCTCGAGGCCATCCGGGAAGCACTGATCGCGAAATATGCAGATGAGTACGATTATGAGGAGCCGGCGGGCGAGATCGCAGTGCCGGAGGGCCTGACGGCCTACTTCACCGACTTCAACGCAAAGGGCGACAACCGGGACGCCATGTATCTGATGACGCCGGAATTCACGCTGGACAGCGATGAGGACTTCATTGTCGTATACGGCGTCAATCATGCCAAAACCGGCAAGGCCCTGTATGCCAACGCCGTGCTGTATGCCAAACCCATGCTCAACGGCGTGACCAGCATCTACGATTCGCTGTTTGACGGCAGTGCGCAGGCCTGGCTCGGCGAAGACGTGCAGGACGCGGACAGCTACTATGTGTACAGGCTGGCCCGGACGGCGGATGAGGACTATACGGCGGCCATCCCCTACTCCAACGGCAACGAGCAGGGAAAGTACTACGGCGTGGATAACGGCAATCCCGTTCTGATGGCCTTCCGGGCCTATCTGGACGGCACCGGTACCGGCGCCTCCTACTACGAGGTGATTTACGATCGGACGATCGTGTTTCATAAAAAATGAAAGGGGAAGACAACATGAAAAAACACAGAATCCTGAAGGGCTCATGCGCGCTGGCACTGGCGGTGCTGCTTCTGATCCCGGTGCTGAGCATGCCCGCGTTTGCGGACGGTCTCGGCCTGAACACGGACACGAAGCCGGCCAGCCAGTATACCATCGATGCCAACGAACAGGTCTATGCGCTGCTGGACTTTGACGACGAGCGCGAGCTTGAAAACGCCGAGCGCGGCCTGATCGTCGCACCGGACAGCCTGGTGATCAAAACCGACAGCGGCAAGGTGGCATGGAGCCAGGATGCCTATGCCTTCCTGGATGAGGATGCCCCGGACACCGCCAATCCCAGCCTGTGGAGAAACACCCAGCTGAACCACATCTACGGCCTGTTTGAGGTCATGGACGGGATTTATCAGGTCCGCGGCTACGACATGTCCAACATCACCTTTATCAAGGGCGAAACGGGCTGGATCGTCTATGACCCCCTGATGACGGTGGAGTGCGCCCAGGCGGCGTATGAGCTGGTAAAGGAAAACATCGGGGATTACCCGATCAAGGCTGTGCTGTATTCCCACTCTCACGTGGACCACTACGGCGGTGTGGCGGCGCTGATCACGGATGAGCAGGCGCTCAACGGCGACGTGCTGGTCATCGCCCCGGAGGGCTTTGAAGAGCATGCCGTGAGCGAGAACGTCTATGCCGGCAACGCCATGGCAAGAAGAGCCAGCTATCAGTACGGCACGCTCCTGGAGCCCGGTGTGACCGGCGCCCTCTGCATCGGCATCGGCATGGGACAGTCCCACGGGACAACCTCGTACATCTCGCCGAACGTGACCATCACCCGCACCGGTGAGACGATGGTCGTTGACGGCGTGATCATGGAGTTCCAGCTCACCCCGGGAACGGAAGCACCGGCTGAGATGAACACCTGGTTCCCGCAGAAGAATGCCCTGTGGCTGGCGGAAAACTGCACCGGGACCCTGCACAACCTCTACACCCTGCGCGGGGCCGAGGTCCGCGACGGCCAGGCCTGGGCAAACTTCCTCATGGAAACCCTGAAGCTCTACGGCAAGGACGCCGAGGTGGTCTTCCAGGCGCACAACTGGCCGCACTGGGACAACGACAACATCGTGGAGTATATCGTCAATACGGCCGCGGCATACAAGTATATCAACGACCAGACCCTGCTGTACCTGAACCAGGGCTATACCAGCACCGAGATCGCCAACATGATCGAGCTTCCGGCAGAGCTGGCAAGGAACTGGTACACCAGACAGTACTACGGCACGGTCGCCCACAATGCCAAGGCGGTTTACCAGAAGTACATGGGCTGGTATGACGCCAACCCCATCCACCTGGGCGAGCTGGAGCCGAGCGTGCGTGCACAGAAGTTTGTCGAGTATCTGGGCGATGTGAACGAGGTTCTGCGCCGCGCGAAGGAAGACTTTGACAAGGGCGAATATCAGTGGGTGGCAGAGCTGACCAACATGCTGGTCTTCGCGGATCCCGAAAACAAGGATGCCCGTTATCTGTGCGCCGACGCGCTGGAGCAGCTGGCCTATCAGGCAGAGAGCGGCACCTGGCGCAACGCCTACCTCTGTGCGGCGCAGGAGCTGCGCTTCGGCACCAACAAGGATGATGCCACCAGAGCGTCCAACTCGTCCGGCGGCTCGCTGATCACGCATATGACGCCGGAGATGATCATGCAGTATCTCGGCATCTTTACCGACTCCAAGAAGATCGAGGATCTGAGCTTCACGGCGAATATCGTGCTTCCCGAGGTCTCGTATGTCCTTGTCGTGAAGAACGGCGTCATCCTGTACGAAGAGGGCTCGCTGCACGATGAGGCGGATACCACCTGGACCACGACCAGACAGGGCCTGTTCGCCATCGCACAGAATGACCGCGAGGGCGTCGAGAAGCTGGTCACGCAGGACGGCGACACCACGCTTCTGGACCAGCTGCTGACGGCCAACACCGCGGCAGAGAAGGATATGTACTTCAACATCGTCGAGCCCTGATCTTTTATCAAAAAACGTTAAGAAGGTGTTCAGAACGACAGATCTGTCACGCAGAGATTTTCTGAAAGGCATGGCAGCCGGGGCAATCAGCCTCGGCGCCATGTCCGTCCTTCCCGCTGCTGCGGCGCCGACCGCGGCTTTTGCGGAGGAGGCAGCGCCCGCAGCGGCACCGCAGACGGAGAGCTTCGTCTCCGACGGCTCGCCCGAGGAACTCAGGAAGCAGCTGGAAGACGCGGACTTCCGCGTTCAGAAAGGCAAGCTCTATGAGTTTGACACGCTGCGCCTGGCCTCGGAGGGCAAGCTTCTCACCTGCTTCGGCAACAACGCGGGCTCAACCTACCTGATCCTCAATCTGCCGCCCGCCCCGAACCAGAATGCCGCCCCGGGGAACCCCGAGCGCGGCTGGGAGGGCGAGACCGAGAGCGCCTATGACGATCCGGATGTGGAAAATGCCCCCGAGAATCCGTACTTTTCACCGGCCGGCATGGCCTTCAAGATGCGCCAGGACGAGGCCGTCGTGATCATCACCACCCTGCCGGAGGCCTGCAAGTACTGGTCCTTCATCGCCTATGACATGTTTGCCAGACAGATGGAGGGAAAGGACTATGCCAACGAGAAGGCCTATTTCGGTTTCGGAAACGACGAATCCGGCTATTATCATACGGTTTTTGCCTCCATCGGCTGGCCGGTGAACCTGCTGAATGCGCATCATGACGGCGACAGCGCTTTCGGCACCAAAACCGTCATCGTGCTCTGTGCCAACAAAACGGTCCGGGATTCCGTCTCCCGCTGCCTGACAGCCGCGGGCTATCCCGAGGGCATGGTGAACGTGATGCCGATCCCGGCGGACACCTATCGCATGGGCCTGGAGCGCGGGAAGGACACCTTCAGCGTTTTCGGCCGCGTCTCGCAGCCGGAGGATCGGGATGCCTTCCGGGCGTATCTTGACGCTCTCCCCGAGACGGCCACGGTGCTGCGCGTGAGCCCGAAGGACGAGATCCCTGCGGATCCTTTCCCCATTCAGGAGCTGAAGCCCCGCGGCTCGGGGGTTCACGAAGCCGCCCGGCTTCCCGGCTGCACCGAAAAGCTCGACCGGATCCGCGAGGCGATCCTTGCCCGGTATGCGGAGGACTATGACTATGAAGAGCTCTCCACCGATATCGGCATCACCGACGGGCTGACCGCCTATATGAAGGACGCGGATGCGCAGGGCGATGTGCTGGATGCGGCCTATCTCAACTGCGGCGACTTTACGCTGCAGAGCGATGAGGACTTCGTCGTGGTTTACGGCGTCAACCACAACGTCACCGGCAAAGCGCATTATTTCAACGCCGTTCTGCACGAGCGGCCTCTCATCAACGGGGTGTGCAGCGTCTATAACTCGATGCTGCCCGGAAGCGCGGCAGAGTATCTCGGCGACGATGCGGACGGGGCGGACGGCTATTATGTCTATAAGATGGCCCGTACGCAGATGGACGAACACACGGCGATCATTCCGTTTTCCACGGGCAATGAGCAGGGGAAGTTCTACGGCGTGGACAACGGAAGCACGGTGTTTGTGCTTTTCCGTCTGTATCTGGACGAGACGGGCATCGGCGCGTCCTATTACGAACTGATCAACGACCGCGTGATCGTTTTTCATAAAAAATAACACCCAGCAGAAAACAGAGTACAAACAAAGAAAGGAAGTTTTGAACAATGAATATGACAGATGTATCCGGTGTTGTGCTGGCCGGCGGCCGCAATAAGAGAATGGGCACGAATAAGGCCGAGATGAAGCTCGGCGATCAGACCCTGCTGGAAATCCAGGTACAGAAGCTCAAGAACCTCGGCATCGACGATATCATGGTCTCCGGTCATCAGAGCGACCTGGAGGGTACCCGCACGGTAGAAGACATCTACATCGGAAAGGGCCCTCTCGGCGGCGTGGATGCCTGCCTGAAAGCGGCGAAAAAGACCGCCTGCCTGGTCCTGTCCGTTGATGCCCCTCTGGTGTCGGAGGAGACGCTGAAGGCCCTCGTGGAGGCGCATGAAGGCCCGGCCACGGTGCTCAGCCACGACGGAATGATCGAACCGCTGATCGCCGTATACGATGCGGCCCTTGCCCCGCGTGCAGAGGAGAAGATCCAGAACGATGACTTTGCCGTGCGGAAAATGGCGGCCAACCCGGAGGTAAAGAAGGTCGAATACACCGGCGATCCCGAACTGCTGCTCAACTGCAATACACCCGAGGACTTTGAAAAGGCAAAAGCCCTCTGGAAATGAAGCATATCCTGATCTGCGGAAAGCGGAACGCGGGAAAGACGGAGCTGCTGGACCGCCTTCTGGCGTCCTGCCGGATGCCGCTGTACGGCTTCCGGAGCTGCATCACCGCGACGCGGGAGGACGGCTTTCACGAGATCCATATGTTCCCGATCTGCGATACCGAGCGCCGTCCCACGGACGAAAACCGGATCGGCATCTGCAACCGGAGCGAGCGGGAGATCAACCTCCGGGTCTTTGAAACCCTCGGCGTCCGGCTGCTGGAGGCCAGGCCCGACGGCATCCTGGTGATGGACGAACTGGGCTTTATGGAGGCGGAGGCGAAGGCCTTCTGTAAGGCTGTGCTCCACTGCCTGGACGGGGATATTCCGGTGCTGGCGACGGTGCGGGCCGGGGATCTGGGAAGCAGCTTTCTTGACCGGGTGCGTACCCATCCGAAGGCGGAACTTTACAATGTCAGCCCCGAACGGGCTGACGACCTGTATAACCGGCTTTACCCCATCGTCGAGGGGTGGAATGAGGTGCTGAAATGCTGAAACTGATCCCCTGGGAGCAGGCAGCCATGCTGCTCGAATCCCAGCCGCTTTCCGCAAAAAAGGAGACGGTCCCGCTGGAAGAGGCGGAGGACCGTATCCTTGCGGAAGAAATCCGGGCGGCATTCCCGATGCCGCCCTTTGACAAAAGTCCTTTTGACGGCTTCGCCTTCCGCGCGGAAGACGCCCCGGGAGAGCTGACCATCCACGGCGAGTCAGCGGCAGGCTGCAGATGTCTGGAGCCGCTGCTGCCCGGGACGGCCATGCGCATTTTTACCGGGGCGCCGGTGCCGGAAGGGGCAAATGCCGTTTTGAAAGCGGAGGACACCGAGGTGAAAGGCGGAAGCGTCTTCATCCCGACGGTTGTCCGGCCGGACAGCAACATCATCCGCATCGGTGAGGAATATCCGTCCGGAATCACCCTGCTGAAAGCAGGCAGGCGCATCGGCCCGGCGGAAATGGGCATTCTGGCCTCGCAGGGCCTGGCCGCAATACCGGTCTTTCAAAAACCGAAGGTACTGTTTCTTTCCACCGGAACCGAGCTTTCTCTGCCCGGGGAAGAGAGAAGCCGCTACGGCATCTACAACAGCAGCTTCTATTCCCTGAGCGGCTACCTGCACAGAATGGGCTTTACGATCCTTTCGGGGGGAACGGTCCCTGACGACCTGGACCTCATCACGGCGAAAATCCGCGAGGGTCTGCAGAGCGAGGCGGATCTGGTCATCACGACGGGCGGCGCTTCCGTAGGGGATTACGACTTTGCGGTCCGGGCGGCGGAAACGCTGGGCATGGAGATCCTCTTCTGGAAGGTGAACGTCAAACCCGGCGGCGCGCTGATGGCGGCAAAAGCCGGCGGAAAGCCGGTTTTCAGCCTGTCCGGAAATCCGGCGGCTGCGATCATGAGCCTGCTGACCGTGCTGCAGCCCTGCCTGAGGAAGCTGACGGGCGAAAACACGTGGAACAAAGAACTGCTTCTGCCGATCAAAAAGGACATGCCGAAGTTCAGCACCGCCGTGCGCATGCTGCGCGGGCACGGAACCGTACAGGACGGCGTTCTGTATTTTGAGGAAAACGAAGGCCGCGGAAACGGTGTGATCTCCTCCTACTCCGACTGCAGCATGATCGGCATTGTCGAGGGGGGTCAGGGCCATCTGCCGGCCGGTACGAAGATCCGGGTTCTGCGTCTGCCGCGGGATCTCTGCTGACAGACTGCCCTGTCCGATACGCATACAGGAGATAAGAGTATGACACTGAACGGAACTCTTCATCCGGAAGAAATATCATCGGCAATCGAAAAGGCCTCTCTGGAGCTGGAGCGCGAAGGGGTGGCACCGGAGCAGCGGCTGCGCTTCCGTCTTTCTCTGGAAGAAAACCTGCTCATCTACCGGGAAAAGCTCGGCGAGGAGACTCCGTTTTCTCTGAAGTGCCGTAAACGCCATGGAGACATGGAAGCGACCCTGACAGTCACCGGTGCGGAGTGCAACCCTCTCACCGAGAAAAACCCGATGCATGACCGGATTGCAGAAAACCTGGACGAACTGCCCGTGTGGAGCCGGGAGGCACAGGAAAACCGAATCCTCTACTGCTTTCCGCTGCACAACTCGACATGGAAGAACTATCGCTTTGCATGGAAGTATGTCGGCAGCCAGAAAGGCATCCTGTTCTTCGCAATTTTCCAGCAGTTTCTCAGCGTGATTCTCGGCATCGTGGCGCCGGTACTCAGCGCCCGCGTGATCGTGAATTACATGGAGAGTCAGGTCGGGCAGGTCATCGCCATCGCGGCAGTGCTGCTGGCGGTGCAGCTGCTGAAAAACCTGTTTCTGGTAGGAAGCAACCGGGGGTACAACAAGGTCTACTGCCGTACCCTGTCCCTGCTGGAAAACGATCTGATCCGGAGCACGCTGCGCATCAAAAACAGCTGCCTGGATGAAAAGGGAAGCGGCCTGTTCATTCAGCGCCTTACCAACGACACCTCCCGGATGGCCACCGGCTTCAACCGGATCGCCGACATGATCGCGCAGGCGGTCAACTATATCGGCATTCTGCTGGCCATGCTGGTGATCAGCCCCTACGGTTTCCTGCTGACGCTGGTTCTGCTGACGGCGGAATCCGTGATGGAGATCACCCGGACGCGCCGCCTCTGCGCGGACGACCGCATCTACCGCACGGCCAATGAGAGCTTCTCCGGCTTCGTCGGCGAGACGGTCCGGGGGGCGAAAGATGTCAAGCTTCTCAACAGCGAGGACGCCTTCTGTGAGGAGGCAGAAAAGCGCGTAAGAAACGCCAATGACAAACGCCTGATCATGCAGGGGCGCTCCTGGGCAATGAAGCTGGCCCGATGGGAGCTCAGCGAGTTCGGCACCTTTATCTTCATCGTCCTGCTGGCACTGGCGATCAAATACGGTTTCCAGGAAGCGGCAACGGTCATCGTCATCTATAACTATTACACCAGTCTGGATGTCAGAGCGGTGACGCTCGCGGGAGAGTTCCTGGAGTTTATCAAGGACTTCAACCTCTCGGTCGAGCGCGTCTGTGCCCTGGTCAACAGCCCTGAATTCCCCAAAGAGCGTTTCGGCTCGGTCGAGCTGAAAGAGCCGCAGGGCGAGATCAGATTCGAAAAGGTCAATTTCGGCTATGCTTCCGATGATCCGCAGATCCCGCTGAAGCCGGTTCTCCGCGACATGAGCTTTGCCATCCGTGCAGGAGAGATGGTGGCCCTAGTCGGCCGGAGCGGCTGCGGCAAATCGACGGTATTCAATCTGATCTGCCGTCTGTACGATCCCCAGCGGGGCAGGATTTTCCTGGACGGACAGGAGATCCGGACGCTTACCAAGGATGCCATCCGTAACAATGTGACGGTTGTCAGCCAGGCGCCCTATATCTTTCACCTTTCTGTCCGGGAGAATCTCCGTCTGGCGAAACCCGACATGACCGAAGATGAGATGAAGCGTGCCTGCGCGCTTGCCTGCATCGACGAGGATATCGAAGAGATGCCGAACGGCTATGATACCGTGATCGGAGAGGGCGGTGTCAATCTCTCCGGCGGCCAGCGCCAGCGCCTGGCCATTGCCAGAAGCATCCTGAAGGACTACCGCATCATTCTCTTTGACGAGGCGACCTCTGCCCTGGACAACGTGACCCAGGCCAAGATTCAGAAGGCTATCGAGCAGATCGGGGAGGACAGAACCATTATCCTGATCGCTCACCGTCTTTCCACCGTCATCCACGCCGACAGAATCCTGTATATGGATGACGGCAAAATCCTTGCCGAGGGCACGCATGAGGAGCTTCTGAAAAGCTGCGAACCCTATCGTCTCCTCTATCAGGAGGAGGCCTCCGCAAAAACATAAGAGACTGACTGCAAAAGAGACAGCGGGCCTTCCCGGAAGGGAAGGCCCGCTGTCTGTCAGACGGGCAGGACCGCGAGGGCGACGGGGTAATAGCCGCGGGTATCGAGAAGAACCCAGACCGTTGCGTTCATGGCATTTCCGCTGGCGTTGTCGCCGTAGGAGGAGCCCGTGCCGTGAACCCGTGCGGCGAGAAAGCCGTCATCCAGCCTGAGGAGGGATTCCACTTGACCGTCCTCGTTGAAGACAAAGCCATAGTTTTCAGCCGGAAGGTCGTCCGGAAGCTCGGCCTGCAGCAGACCTTCCAGCTCCCCGCCGAGCTCAATATAGGGCTGGAGCAGGCTGCGGCTGAAGAAGCCGTTCATCACACGGGCGTGCGCATTCAGCCAGACACCGATCAGCGTTCTCAGAAAGATGTCTACGCCGCAGGGAAAACCGACAAATCTGTGAGACGGCTCAGCTTTTCCAGCGACTCGGCATACGAGCCTTTGGCAAGCAGGGAACGAATCAGCAGCACGGTGGTGCTCTCCGCCTGCTGCGGAGCGTCGCGGTAATCGCCCAGTGCCCGGAACGCATCGACCGCGGCCAGGGGATCGCCGTGATCACGAAGGCTGACGGCCTCTTCGTAGGCCTGAGCACGTGCGTTTTCCGCCTGCGCCGCAGAATCCAGAACATCGGGAATCTCAGAGAAAAGTGCTGCTGCTTCCACCCGTGAGTTCTGCGCCAGCAGGAGGGAAGCGCGGCAGTACTTTGCAAGCCCGGCGCTGTCCTGCCATCCGCCGAGGGCGTCAAAGCCGGCAGCGGCCTGTGCGTAGAGCCCGCGATTCATCCAGTCCGTCGATTTGGTATACAGCAGATTGCGGCAGTCAGAGGCGCGCGTGTCCGTGTCCCGGAAAAGAGAGATGGCGGTGTAGCCGCTGATCGCTTCGGCACAGGCCGGGACAGCCTGATCCGCGTCGTCGGAGGCGAAGGCAGTCTGCGCGAGTGCTTCCTGCTCACGCGCAAGACAGTAGGACAGCATCAGAGGGCAGTCCTTGAAGCTGCCGAGCGAACGGAAGCCATCGGCGGCAGCAGAAAAGTCGGCGTTCTCCAGCGCCTGCCAGGCGCAGGAATACTGCAGGAGCCGGTCGGCGTCTTCAAAGGAAGCTGCCTTTTCAAAGGCAGCGGCAGCCTCGGCGAAGTTTTCGGCAGCCAGGGCTTCCTGGCCGTCTTTGTAGCATCGCTCCGGAGAATCGGATGCAGGACCGGCGCAGCCGCTGAGGAGAGAAACTGTCACGAGGAAAACAAAGCTAAGAAACAAGTGTCTTATTCTCATGCGGAGCCTCACTTTCGAATCAGAAAGGCATTGGGGAGATAGCGCGAGGTCCCGCTGGCGGAAGAGGGACTGTT
>ONGJ01000080.1 GCA_900317375.1 uncultured Eubacteriales bacterium | reverse complement strand
GGTGTTCTCAAGTCCACCCAGGAGCCAGTTGCTGGCGTGGTAAATGTTTCTGTAGGCCTTCTTCTGTCTGGCGTTGCAATCTGCGTATTTCATGTTCTTCACCAACACAACGATGTGGGCGTTTTCGATCTCGACAACCTTTTTTGTTTTCAGTCCGACCTGTTCTGCTAACGCCATGATTCTCTCCGGTGTATCCGGATAGATCCGGATTCTTCTGTTGCCCATATCGAGCCATTCGCTCTGGTTTTTGTCGATTGACAGGCAGATCAGACCGCCGTCATTCAACAGTGCGCTGATTTTCCCGATCACCAATGACTTATCCTGAAAGTGCATCATGGTCAGCGTCGAATAGATCACATCGTATTTTTCCCGAAATACATGGGTGGTGAAATCGTCACAGATCAAGGTTATGTTCTGGCAATGCCGAAGGTTTTCCCTGGCTCTCCTGATGGTCTTTGGCGATATATCTATCCCGGTTAGATGACTACAGCACCCGGCTGTTTTTTCTGCAAGCCTTCCCGTCCCAATACCGATCTCAAGCACCATTTTGGATGGAGCAAGTTCCAGCAGATCCAGAAATACCTGTCCATCCCATGATTCCATGTGCTGCCGCAAGGCCGGTGGATCACGGAAGGGATCATTGTTTTCTTCAATCAAGAGATCATAATGGGTTTTGATGTTCATACGTTATTGCTCCAAATTCCGATTTATGGGGCCAATCATGACATACTACATGATTATTCTGGTATACCAGATTCCCCCATTTTCCTGGAAAAAAACGGATTTATACGGTTTACCTTGATCATTGAAATTGCAGCTGAAATGGCTACAATCGTATTGCCCGCTACTCCGACATAATTCTGAATAGCATAGCTGAAAACAGAAAACATCAGGGCGCTGGCAATAAAAGCCAGTTTCAGGACCTTTTCGTTATTCTTACATTGAAACACAGCGATTGAATACCCTAAGTTCGCCACAACCGGTAACAAGCCAAGCACGCCACGATTGTTAAACGCAACGCCAAGAAGAACGCCAAGTATGACCAGCGTCCACTCAACAAGCTTGTTATTAATATTCCGTATTGCGGCAAGGTTGCGAAGTATGCCAACAGCGTTCTGCACTACGCCGCTGTATCCTTTGAGCACCAAGGTACCTACACCGTAGAAAACCTGGCTGATTATCTGTACTGCAAGAATCTCATTCTTCTTTTTTCGTGTACCGCTTATGGTGTCCGATACCATAGCACACAAGCTGCATATGTTTCCAATAATAATGTCTATCATAAAAGGCTCCCTACAACACCACATTTGGCAGGAGCCGTAGAGTACCACAATCCCCCAAGAAATGCTATGGTCATTTTTGCTAAAAAGTATCAAAATCTGCTTGCTGCGCCATTCGTACAAAGCCTGTATTACGGTTCTCTTCTATGTTATCATTCCATTTTTCTACAAAGATATCCAGAACCATGCCGATCGTCAGCAGGTCCAGATCTCGGATAGAAATCCCGACCTCTACACAGCGCAGCAGGAACAGAGCAGTCGTCATTTCCCGACTGCTCTTTGCCTGTTTTTTTTAACGTCAACCTGGGTTATGAGATTATCTCCCCAGAGCTCCAGAATTTCCGGCAGAATCTCATAGATGGAAAACATCTCGAAATCCTCAAGCCATTCATAGAAGAGTATATTGCCTACTACAACACCAAACGCCTCCAGCGCACTCCGCTGGAAAAACACGAGCAATACCTTTCAGCAGCATAAATGAAACCCGCAAATTCCGTATGGATGCGAAGCAGCTATACGGAATCTGCGGGTACCACAGCACCGCAGTGCTGTGAACTTTCCTTTAATTATTTCACTGTCTTCTTGACGGGATGCAGTTCAGACCACAGGCCCAGTCTGCCGCCTCGCATTACTTTTTGGCTTCTCTGATACTATTTGATGTTGATGAACTTCCGGATAATGGCACCCTTTGCCTTCTTGAAACGTCGATTCTCTTTTACGGTCAGGCTGTCCAGATCCACCGGATAATGGGTCATGATCTCATAGCCGGTCTTCGTGACAAGCACCGTATCCGAATGGCGGAAGCCGCCGATGTCGTCAAAATACAGCGCCGGCTCAATGCTGATCACCATGTTCTCTTCCAGTACATGGTCGCCGCCCGCGCTCAGGAACGGCGCCTCGTGGTTGCCGAGGCCGATGCCGTGTCCGGTACGGTGGCGGATGGCATCTTCATATCCCAGCGACTTGAAGTAATCCTGTGTCGCCAGATCAATGTCCGCACACCTTGTGCCGGGTTTCACCATGGACAGGGCAATTTCTCTCGCCTTCATCATCTGGTCGAACAGCCTGCGATCCCGGTCGGAGGGCTCGCCCAGGAAGACCGTTCTCTCGTTTTCCGACGCATATCCGTTGACCCTGTTAAAGCTCATCAGGACAATCGGTCCGTCCCCCATCCGGCTTCCAAGATCCGGCAGACTGTGGGGCTGAGCGCTCTTGGGCGCAGGCCAGGCCGCGGTCAGAAAACTCGAGGTCATATAGTTAAAGTCCGTTGTTTTGACGACCCCGGTCTGGATATTGCGAGCGTGCATCGTCGCCTCAATCACGCTCTCGCCCCTGTACAGGCCTTCATGCAGCATCTTCATGCCATAATCTGTCCATTTGCAGGCAAGGCGGATTGCGTTAATCTCGGACTCGTCCTTGACCAGCCGCATGGTATCAATATAGTCCACGATCACGGTTTTTTTTGCCTTGAGGCACTCGCGGTATACCGAGGGCATCGAGGGCTCGATGCCGATAACAGCTCCCTTGCCGATGTCTTTGTTGACATAGTCGTACCAGTTCTGCCCATCAATCGAGGGATATTCAAAATACCAGTGAATCTCGCCGAAGCCCTCGACCTTCATCATGTGTTCGTATTCCAGTCTCGGCACCACAAGACTGGGCACTCCTTCCGGCCTGAGAATAATGATGAACGGCCTTTCCACCGGGTCATATGATGCGCCCGAAAGATAAAACACGGCATCCTTGGACGTAATCAGCATGGCGTCCAGGCCCTGCTCGCCGATGTACTTCTGCAGGCGTTCTACCCTTTTTTGTCTGTAATAATCCATTGTGTATCCTCCCTCATTCTCTTTGAAGTCCGAAACAGCTTTGACTTGTCGTTTTCCGCTGTCTATAGTATACTTATAAAATAATCCGATATGTTATAGGATTTTCTGATTCTTTTATTTGATTATCCGATAACAAATCACTGGGAGGACTGCATTCATGAAAACAGAACAGATTCGTCTGGTGCTGGCCATCGCTCGCGAAAAATCCATAAATAAAGCCGCCGCTTCGCTGTATCTTTCACAGCCGACCGCAAGCAGTATGCTGAAGGCGCTGGAAGCGGAACTGGGATACCCGCTTTTCCGACGTACCAGAACTGGCATGCTGCTGACCGAGGAAGGCTGTGAGTTTCTAGAATACGCGGGGGCAATCAATCGTTCGCTGCAGGCAATTTCCCAGATCCGGCAACCCGTAAAGCGGATAGACTTCCATGTGCTCTCCCTCCGTTTTGATTTTTCCGAACTGGCTTTTGAGAGGATCTGTGAAAAATACTGTTCCGGAACAAATGCCGTAGATTTCAGCTTTCAGGTCGTCGGCGATACGGAAGAAGCCATCAGGATGATTGAACGCGGCAGCGGGGACGCCGCCGTCGTCATCTGCAGGGAGAACCTGTACGAATCGAATGTCCGCAGCGCGGTCAGACAGCACCTGGAAACGGCGCTGATCGGAAAAAGCAGGCTGCAGATGACCTGCCGGAGAGGGCATCCCATTCTTCAGGGCGGAGGCATTGCGCTCGACCTTCTGGGCAGGTACCCCTGCTTTACCAGCATCCACACCTCCAGTTCCGAGATGTATGCCCCGCATCTGCTCACCAAATACGGAATTGAGCTCCAGAGCAGCATTTCCCTGGAGCCCAGTGCGGTCAGATATCGGCTTCTGCGGAAGACAGACGGGTTTCTGATCAGCATGCCGATCTCGGATGAGATCAAGGCGGAATATGATTTTGAGTCCGTCAGTATCCCCGATTCGGATATCGCCCTCTTTGCGATCTATCGCAGAGATCCTCAAAAAGACGGTTTCATCCGGGAATACCTTGAGCTATGTAAAGCGCCGGCATTATAACCTGATCACCCTGATCAAACTGCCGGGCTTGCCGCAATATTATGTCAACCGTTTTACCCCGCCCCCATGAAAAATCCGGTATATTTTACCCCGGGGTAAAAAATCAGTCTTGCTAGAACTTTTACATAAAACTGGGGTAAAAAAATATGATTTTTTCATGATAATTTGGAGGGGCCGTAGAAGCCCCAGTTTACGGGCTTTCTGACGATCCCGAAAATGCCCAAGAATAGATAAAGCACGCCCGTTCAACTTAAATACGGAAATCAAATGCGCGAAAGTCCGGTTACGCGCAAATGTTCAGTCGCCTGCGGTGGTTTGGTTTTTCTGTTTTATTGGAGTTTCGCGCTTTTGTATTATACCACAGTTTTCCTATTTGTAAAACACGAGCCTGACTATAGGAGCCCATTCATCTGAAATAGTTTTCGCTTTATAATTCATTTGATGCAGAATTTTGCAGATTCTCCATTCCGCGATCTCAAAATATGAGAACAGCCCACTTCGATACACTATATTTAGAATGTCTCTTCCACTGAATTCATTTTCTTTCGGAATACATCCGACAATATAACTATCAAAAAAATCTTCTGGAACTCCAATTAGTTTTCCGTTCATGAAGATTCTAAGAGGAAAATCTGTTTGTGCGACTTCATTCCATTTTTTAGTGATTTGTTTTCTTTCGAATCTTGTCAAATTGCGTTCTCTCGTAAGAAGAGCAGGAAACAAATCCGGATCTTCCAAGACGTTGATACATTCCATTCTATTATATAGCTGTGATACGATCGGATGGTCTTCGAGGCAAACCACAGAAACATTCAGATCGATATCAGGCAGATTCGATATGAAGAAATAAAAACCGCATCTCGCCGTGAAATCCTTGTTGTTCGAAACCGTTCCGAAGCTATACCCATCGTTGCCAGCATTGGTCCATCCATTGAAGGTATATTCGTAATTCGCGTCTCTTTCCCGCGTCGGGGTACTTATCAATCCAGCCTGAATCGGATTCGGGATACTTGGTCAGAACGTCATACAACTTCCGGTCTTTCTGAGCATGGATCTCGTCAAAGATTAGACCGGAAATGTTCAAGCCGTGTTTACTGCCAGTTTCCGCAGACAGCACCTGGTAAAAGCCCTCAGGGTTATACGACACAATTCTCTTGATGGAAGCGTTGACCTTGGACCGCTTCATGAGCTCCGGACACGCCCGGACCATTTTTTCCGCCTCTTTGTACACGATGCTTGCCTGATTTCGGTCGCAGGCAGCGGAGTAGACTTCCGGAGAAGCCTCTCCATCCGCATACAGAAGATACAGGGCAAGAGCAGAACTCAGGGTGCTCTTGCCGTTTTTCTTTGCGATCTCAATATAGGCGTTCCGAAACTGCCGGAATCCATCTTCTCCGATAATTCCGAAGATGTCCCGGACGATTTGTTCCTCCCAGGGCAGCAGCATAATCCGCTGACCCTGCCACTTGCCGGTTGTGTGTTTCAGCGCCTGTATAAAGTTCACCGCATGGTCCGCACGCTTTTTATCGTAATGGGAAGTCGGCAGCATAAGACGCGTCGGTTGATACTCGAATGCCATTAGATCACTCCCGCCAGAATCATATCCATTTCAGAAGCCTCATTCATCACAGCATTCCCCGCGATAATCCTGCTTCTGGCAGAAGGCGTCAGTCCAAACTCGGAAGCCGCCTGTAGCATGATTTTTTGGTTCGCGTGCGAGATGGTAACCTGCGGCACTTGCTGCCAGAAGCCATTCTTTGTTTTTACAATGCTGCCATGCTGAGAGATAAACTCCTCAGCCTCTCTCCATCGGGCATACGCCTGACAGTAGACGGCAAAGGCCGCCATGTCCAGGTCCTTCAGCAGGCCAAGCTTGAACATTGGAACTGCTAGCCGGTCCCATTCCGCTTTTGCCTCTTCCTCCAGCCATTCAGGGCATTCCGGCATCTCGCCTTCAGGGCTCGGCTCGTACAGGTTCAGAGGCCGCTTGCCCGGATTGCCCTCCAGCACCTTCAGTGCGGTTGGTTTTGGTTTTCTTCCCTTCTGTGCCATCGGTCTCACCCCCTATCTGAGCACAAAAAATACAGCCCAGAGGCTGTTTCAAAACTCTTAGTGTAAAATAATCGTTGGCAAGGGTATAAAAATAGGAGAGGCAGGAACTGCCCCTCCGCACCATCTTGTGTTATTATGTAGCTCCCAAACAAACACAAAAACAAGGTGGTGTTAAGATGACTATATCAGTTCCGGTAAGATTTGACAATATAAAGTTTCAGAGTTTTGCAGGCCTTGACAAAAAAGCGGGAACATCTTGTCGACCGGGGGAAGGCATGTTATACTGAAATCAAATCCATTCATATTTCGCAGGACAGGAGTTGGTAAAGGATGAACACAATCAGTCGGTCCGTGGTGAAAAAGGATCATGAACCGAAAATCCGCGGGGAAAGCGTTTTTGTGAACGACTATACCGCGGCAGGAGACGCAAGGCCCATTCTGACGGGCAAGCTCCTGCACGCAAGCGTGGCGCGGGCAAAAGTCCTGTCGGTGGAACTGCCGGAGCTGCCGGAGGGATACTGTTACGTGGACGCGCGGGATGTCCCCGGGAGCAATCACGTTCTCATGATCACCTGGAATGACCTTCCCGTTTTCTGTGATGAGACCGTGGAATATATCGGAGAGGCAATCGGGATGGTCGTCGGTCCGGACGATCAAGAGGTATCCCGCATCCTCGGGGAGATCAAAGTCAACTATGAGCCGCTGGATCCGGTGCTCGACCTGCGCGAGGCCACGGAAGCCGTCCGGGAACGGGATTTCGGCTACGGGGATCCGGAGAAGGCCTTCGCCGAGGCGGACAGCGTCATCGAGGAGGAATTCGAGACCGGGTATCAGGAGCACGCCTACCTGGAGCCTCAGGGCTTTATGGCGGAGCCGGAGGAGGACGGGAAAATGTTCGTCCACGGTTCCTGTCAGTGCGCGTACAGCGTCCAGGACGCGGTGGTGAGTGTGCTGGGCTGTAAATACAGGGATGTCCACGTCCTCCAGGACGTGACGGGGGGCGGCTTCGGTGGCAAGGAGGCCTTCCCCTCGCTGCTGGCGTCGCAGGTCGCCGTTGCGGCGCAGAAGATGAAGGCCCCGGTCCGCTGTGTCTATGACCGAAAAGAGGATCTCGCCTACAGCTTCAAGCGTCATCCCTCGCTTTGCCGGTATAAAATGGCGCTGAAGGACGGAAAAGTGACCGCGGTGGACTGTGACATCCGCCTCAATGCGGGCGCCTACTGCACGCTCTCGGGGCTTGTGCTCGACCGCGCCGCCGCGACGGCCGCCGGCGTGTACAGCTTTCCGAATCTGCATGTGCACGCCGCCGCACTCAAAACCAACACGGTGCCGAACGACGCCTACCGCGGTTTCGGCGGTCCGCAGGTCATCTTTGCCATGGAACGCCTGATGGATCACGCGGCGAAGACGCTTGGCGCGGACGAGGTCGCGTTCAGGCGGCAGTATCTGGTAAAGCAGGGGGACCGCACGGTAACAGAAGGCAGGCATCACTTCCCGGTGCCGCTGCCGGAGATGATCGACATGCTGGACGCCGCCTGCGGGTACTGGGAGAAGCATGCGGCATACGCAAAGCCGCAGAACGGCCGGTTCCGGAGGGGAATCGGTATGGCGCTGGCCAGACACGGCGACGGTCTCACCGGCACGACGGAGCGGGACCTCGGCTTCAGCATCAGGCTGCGCAAGCACCCGGACGGCAGGGTCGAGGTGCTGGCCGCCAATGCCGAGATCGGACAGGGCACGCGGACGACCTTCCCCAAAATCGTGGCCCACGAGCTCGGCATACCGCTTGAGAAGGTATCTTATCAGCATCCGGATACGGGCCGCGTAGAGAACTCGGGGCCGACCTCGGCCTCGCGCTCGCTCATGATCGTGGGCGAGCTGCTGCGCCGGGCGGCGATCCGGCTGCGGGAGCAGTGGGCGGACGGAGAGGAGCAGGAAGTCAGGGAAAGCTACACTGAGCCGGATTTCGTGATCTCCTTTGATCTTGACAAGTTCCGGGGCGACGCTTTCCCAACGGATTCCTGGTCGGCGTGTGCGGTCGAGGCGGAAGTGGACAGCTTCACGGGAAATACAGAAATCCTCAGCGCCGTCGGTGTCTTCGATGTCGGGACACCGGTCGACGAGAACATCGTGATCGGCCAGATGGAAGGGGGCTTCCTGCAGGGCCTCGGCTACGCCTCCATGGAGCAGATGGCCTATGACGGTACGGGAAGAATCCGCAACAACAGTTTCTCCGACTATCTGATCCCCACCGCGGCGGATGTGCCGAAGCTGAAGACGCTGCTACACGTGGAGGAATACCCCGACGGCCCCTACGGCGCAAAAGGAGCCGGGGAGATGCCCCTGGTCGGCGCGGCAGCGGCCTATGCCGCGGCGGTCGAGCAGGCGCTGGGCACGGATAAGCACCGTCTGAACCGCCTTCCGATTACGGTGGAGGACGTGATGAAAGAGCTTTACCGGGAGGAGGAAAGCGATGGACACGATTCGATTTGAGCTGAACACCAGGCCTGTTTCCTGGGAGGGCCAAGCGTCCGCGCGGCTGCTGGACACGCTCCGGCGGGACTTTAGCTGCCTGAGCGTCAAGTGCGGCTGCGGCGAAGGAGAATGCGGCGCCTGCGCGGTGCTGGTCGACGGGCGCCTGATAAATTCCTGCTGCGTTGCCATGGGGGCCGTGGACGGGAAAGCGATCCTCACTCTGGAGGGCTTTCGGGAGACGCCTCAGTTTGCGGCGCTCAACCGCGCCTTTGCCGATTTCAGTGCCGTTCAGTGCGGTTTCTGTACCCCCGGCATGGTGCTGGCGGCCCATGCGCTGCTGACGGCCAGACCGGATCCGAGCGAGGCGGAGATCCGGGAAGGTCTCTCCGGCAATCTGTGCCGCTGCACCGGGTATAACGCGATTGTGAACGCCGTGAAAGCGGCGGCAAAGGAGGGATTGTGGTGAAAGCGATTCCCGAAAGTCTGCGGGAGGCGCTGGCGCTTCGGGCAGACACGAACCTGGTCCCCTATGCCGGAGGAACCGATCTGATGGTACGCGGCAGTTCTAACGCCGAGTATCTGTTTCTGGGCCGCGTGCCGGAGCTGCGGAGGATTACGGCGGACGGGGAAACCGTCCGGATCGGCGCCGCGGTAACTTTTACGGAGGCACTGGAGAGCGACGCCGTTCCCGCGCTTCTGAAGGAAGCGGTTTCGCGAATAGCGGCGCCGGCGATCCGCAACGCGGGTACCTTCGGCGGCAATCTCTCTAACGGCTCGACAAAAGCCGATTCCGCGGTCGCACTGCTGGCGGCGGACGCCCGGGTTCGGCTTCAGTCCCTGCGGGGAGAGCGGATTCTTGCGATCGACGAATTCTGCCTCGCGAAGGGAAAACGGGATCTCGGAGAGGACGAGCTGGTCACGGAGATTCTGCTGCCCGCGGGCGGACTGGAAAACTATTCTTTTGAGAAGGTCGGCGGCAGAAAGGCCCTCGCGATCTCGCGGGTATCCTTCGCGGGGGTGTTCTGCGCGGATGAGGGCAGGATTACAAAGGCAGCGGCGGCTTTCGGCGCGGTATCCGACAGCTTCCTCCGCTTTCGGGAGCTGGAGGCCCGGCTGATCGGGAAGACCATTGAGGAGGCACGGGAGCTGAAGCCGGCGTATCTGAAAGCCTATGCCGAAAAGCTGGAGCTGAAGGACGGAAGGGTCAGCGCGGAATACCGCAGGACCGTGTGTCTCAATCTGCTCAAAGCGTTTTTGGAGAAGTTTGGGGTATGAGGGCAGTGAGGCAGCCGCGGGAGAGCTTAGTGTAAAATAATCGTTGGCAAGGATATAAAAAAAGGAGAGGCAGGAACTGCCCCTCCGCACCATCTTGTGTTATTATGTAGCTCCCACACAAACACAAAAAAACAAGGTGGTGTTACAGCCTGCTGCAGCAAACTGGTGGAGGTTCTCCATCACCGCTGTGCTCTGGTTGGTGTAAACAAAGGTTGCGATTTCGGCCTGGCGGAGGGTATCGACGAATTCCCCGACCTCCTTCTCCCAAAGGAAATCGTCCACCTCGACCTCGTCCTCCTGGCGGCCGATGCTGCTCTTCCAAGCGCGGTAGGCTTTGCAGGCTCCCTGTTCAAAGGGGAACTTTGCCGCCTTGTCCTCTTCGTACCAGGCTTTGAGCTCGTCGCTTTCCCAGCCAAGGGTGTCGATGATCTGCTGCTTCCTAGCCTGCCGCTCAGCTCTGGCGGCTTCGTACTCGCAGCCGATGCGGTAAAGGTTCTCGAAATAAGTGTTGTTGGTGTTCATCATGGCTGTGGCCTCCTGTAAAAATGTGTTGTTTGCCTTTCGGCACGTACATATATCACTCTAAAAGGCCATTAAAGCAAGCTATATATGGGTCATATAGTACACAATCCTTGCTCGCTAAATATGTAGATAATTGACAAGTCCTGCCCATCATGATAGAGTTGAATGAAAAAGCAAATAGATAAATGAGTCCCTATCTAAATGACGCTATTTGCGCCCTCCCCCAGCCAAAAAACCGTCATGAAGGAAGAATTGATATGAACAGAGTATCAATCCATAGCTTAATATCGTTTTTGCTGGTGCTTATCGTTGCTTTTTCTACCACTGGTTGCAAAAGCGGGGGAAGCGGAAAGGCTTCCGAAGATCCGGTTTTTATCGAAAGAACCGTCGAAGAAATCGCTGTCGATTACGGCACCTATGGGGCAGAGGCGAAAGACCGGATCAACCAACTGTTAAAGGAACTATCCGCCGCAGATCAAAGCACTGGGACAAGATGGGAAAAGATCATGAACCTGTGGATGTCTCCGGAACTCGGGAAACCACTGCATTACGATGTTCTCCCGGACGGGCTTCCGGATACGGACGAACTGGGAATCATTGTTCTGGGCTTTCAACTGAATCCTGACGGGACGATGAAAGATGAGCTGATTGAGCGTCTGACCGTTGCTCTGGCAAGTGCAGAAAAATATCCGAATGCCTATATCGTCTGCACAGGTGGCGGAACGGCCGCAGAAAATGAAAGCGCTACCGAATCTGGCGAGATGGCAAAATGGCTCATTGCGGAGGGAATTGATAAAAAGCGTGTCATTGTTGAAGACAACTCCATCACGACCGCACAGAATGCCTTGTTCACCTATGATATTCTTACTTCCCTATACCCATCGGTCAAAAAGCTCGCAATCATATCCAGTGACTATCACATCGCAACCGGGGAACTTCTTTTTAATGCCGAAGCAATCCTCAGGGCGAACGCACCTGGGAATGAGAAGCTTGAAGTAATCTCAAACGCCGCATGGAAAGCGCCTTCAGGCTCACTCTCTTCTATGTTCCAGGCAGGCGCACTCATTGAGCTGTTCGGTGATGTGAAGACAGCATTTGAGATCTACTATGAAACCTACGATATACACACTCTCCCGCCACTGAATTGAATAAATTCCAGCTTGTCGAGGAGTCTTTATGACTCCTCGATTTATTCATAGTACGCAAAAGTAAATGCAGGCAGCTGCCTGCCGTACTACGAGGAACACAGCCTCTCGGCTGCATCCCTGCTGGTTTTCGGTTTTGTTCAGCCCCTGCCGACGTTTCTCTGGATCTTCTTGGCCCGTTCCAGCGCCTGCTTGAGCAGCCCGTTGATTTCCTTCATGTCTTCCGGATCATCCCAATGGGCTCCGACTGGGTCGTACCGGATGCTCTCGAGAGTGTTGAAAAGCTCCGAGGCAAGGCCGTTTGCGCTGTCCGTCAGGGTGTAGAGGGTGTCTTCGGTCTGGTTCATGTTTTCCCCTCCCTCACTGTGCCATCGCCCAAGCAATCGCGTGGCCGTCGTCTTCGAACTCGACCTCGCTTGCTGCTGCCAGCCCGATCGTGCCTTCGCAGGAAAGGTCGTCATCCAGGTGCTCGTAAAC
>ONGJ01000072.1 GCA_900317375.1 uncultured Eubacteriales bacterium | reverse complement strand
AGGACGGAACAGCAGACGGCGGCGGCGCAGGAGCGTTTGGGTCTGGCGGAGAAACGTCTGGACAGGACGGAACAGCAGACGGCGGCGGCGCAGGAGCGTCTGGGCCTGGCGGAGAAGCGGCTGGACGCCCTTGAACGGGAGAATCGGGAAATCAGAGAAATACTGAATTTCATCCGGAATAATGGCGACAGATTCATTCACGAACTCATCGGAAGAATGGCCGGCAACCGGGAGGCGATGATGATACTGAACAGAGAACTGAGTATAGTGCCTACGGTCTGGGGAAGGCAGGATCGCCTTCACATTTCACCATACGCCGCAGTCAACCCCTGCTTCTTCAATACCAATTCCGGCGAAATAACGATCGGTGATTATACCTTCGCCGGTTCAGGAGTCAGCCTCCTGGCAGGAAGTCATGATTACAATCTCACGGGTCTTCCGCGCAGAGACGTCGAACTGACGGAAGGCTGCGATATCACCGTCGGGAAAGGAGTATGGCTTTGCTCCGAATGTACGGTGCTTGGCCCATGTACAATCGGCGACCATGCCGTCATCGCCGCAGGTGCCGTTGTCGTCCCCGGAACCCTTGTTCCGCCGGGCAGCGTCTATGGCGGTATTCCGGCAAAGGAAATCGCCAGACTCAGCCTGAGGGAAGAATCCGATCCAACAGACGCTTCCATGCTTGCAGCGCTGAAAAGATGTGATCATATCCTGTTTACAGACGGCTGGAGTGATAAGGTATATGATCAGAAGCTCGAAAAGACGGGACATCTGCTGCTGAAACCAGAGGGAGAATTATTGATCAGCGAAGCCTGCAGAGAGCTGCATCTGCAGTATCACAAAGAGGATAAAGGGGAGACGGTTCTCTCTCTGTCCGGCGGAGGTGTAGACGAGGTCATCCACCTGACGGGAGAAACGGGCCAGAAGGATATATGCCTTCCCGGATCGGAGAAGCCGGAGAGAATGACGGTAAGAGCGCTGACGGCGTTTCACGGACTGTTTGCTGCGATCGAAGCCCGGACGGAAGATCAGCAGACGGAAAACTAAACGGGGCTAAACGGAATATCGAACGGAGGATATGAGGATATCATGGATATTGATGTTGAACAGATTATGCAGGAAATCCGCGACGAGCTGAAAGCAAAGAACGACTGGGCGGATTTGCCCCCCTTTGAGAGCGTACCGATCCGGGGATGCAGCGGCGGCAAAACGACGCCTGATTCGCCCCGGGGAGAGTTCGCGCAGGAGGTAGAGGCGATGAACCGCAGCTGGGAACTGCGCTATGTATGGCCGCTCAGCCCGAATCCTGTCCGACGCGTTTCTCAGCGCGTGATCAAGAGACTTCTGAAGTTTCTGCTCCTGCAGGTCATGTGGCAGCAGAACGAATTCAATGCCCATACCGTTCGCGCCATGAACCACACAAAGAGCAGTATAGACGATCTGGCGGAACAGGTGGCTGTCCCGAAATGGACAGCGGCCGAGATCTATGACCAATCTGCAGGAAACAGGCTCAGGGTTGAACTGCTGGAAGACCAGATTGCCGGTCTGGTTCAGGAGGTATCCACCCTGCAAAAGAAAATCGCAGAGCTTGAGAGCGGTCAGCAGGAAGCGGAGAAAAACCATGCGAATTCTGATTGACGGACAGACTTTTGAAACGCCGGAGATCGACAGAGGAATCGGCGTATATACCCGGAATGTGATTGAGCACATGCTGAAACAGGATTATGGGCATGAGTGGTACATCACCGTCTCGGACAGAAAAAGCCTGGATATCCTGGATCCCTGGGTAAAAGAAAAACTGCATGTTCTTGAAGCGCCGCTTTTTCGGCCGGGAAGTGATTATGTACGGAACAATGCCTATACCCGCAGGATTCAGAAACTCATCAACCAACTGGAAATCGACGCCCTCTGGATTCCCAATGCCCTGATGGTGAACGTTCTTTTCCTCAGCAGGGAGGTCACCTGCACAACCTTTATCACGATATATGATCTCATCCCTTATCTGTTCCCGATCAGGGAGTGGCCGCAGGTCGTCAAAGAGGAATACAGCCGCAGACTTCAGCTGATAAAAAGCACCCGGAACATGGTGCTGCTGATGATTTCCGAAGCGACCCGAAAAGACTGGACAAAGCATATGCAGGAAGCCGTAAATACCTGCAGCGTAACCGTGCTTGCTGCTGATGAGAAACGCTTTTATCAGAAAAGGACGAAGAAAAACAGCAGGCATCCGTTTATCCTCTTCACAGGCGGTTTTGACTATCGAAAAAATATCAACGGAGCGATTGACGCTTTCGCCCGGGCCAGAGAGAAGCATCGAGAGGATCAGGATTTTCAGCAATACAGGCTGGTTATCGTCGGGAAATACAATCAGGCGGTCAAAGAGCAATATGATGCGATGCTGGCGGAGAAGAAGCTGACCGGCCTGGTCGAGCTGACGGGTTATGTCACTGACGATCACCTGGCGGAGCTGTATCATCAGGCGGCGGTTTTCTTTTTCCCATCGCTTTACGAAGGCTTTGGCCTCCCGCTGCTGGAAGCTATGCTGAGCGGAGATTATATTGTCAGCGCAAACAACTCGTCGCTTCCCGAAGTATGCGGGAACCATGCGCTTTTATTTGATGTCAGCGATCCCGATGAGATGGCGGAGGCGCTCTGGCAAGGCTGCAGAAACCAGAAAGAGGAGACTGCGGAAGATGTACGGAGACGCCAGGAATATGCGCGTTCCTTCAGCTGGGAGCGGACGGCAGGGGAAACCCTTTCCGTCATCGAGGCTCATGCCGCACCGGTTTTCACCGGCGGGAAAAAGCCGCGGCTGGCGCTTCTGACACCATGGCCGCCTCAACAGACCGGTATCGCCAATTACGAAGAGAGGCTGCTGCCTTATCTTGCAGAGTACTTTGACATCACCGTTTTTACCGCGGCTGCGGGCGAAAATCCCGCGTGTTCTGTCGGCAGGGACATCCGCAGCCTCGATGAATTTCCATCCTGCAGCAGGGATTATGATTATAAACTATATCAGCTCGGCAACAACGCGGAATTTCACAAAGATCTTTTCGAACTGCTGGAGAAAGAGGGTGGCATCGCGGAGATCCACGATTATATCCTTGCTCCCTTTTTCTGGTGTTGCTATCAGGATGACCTGCCTAGATGGGAGGCCCTCCTAAAGTCCGGATACGGTAGCGTAAAAGGCGAATCCTTCTTCAGAGAGACGCTTGAGAAAGGTACAAACCCTGACATTTACGAATGCCCAATGTCCGATTCGGTGGCGGCGATTGCAGACAGAACCATCTTTCATAACCACTGGTCTGCCGAGCGGGTCAAACGGAAAAACAGCGGCATGGTCCCGCTTGCCGCCTTTCCCTTGGCTGCGCCGCCAGCGAAGGCCCTGGCAAAAAAGACGCGGGAGCTGAAGGAAAGAATTCGGTACTGTTCCGGTGAGATCATAATCGGGTGCTTCGGTTGGATCAACAGCAATAAGCGTCCCTGGGTCGTGATTGAGGCAGTTCGTCAGCTCCTTCAGAGCGGATATGCCCTCCGGCTCATTTTTTGGGGAAAATGCAACATGCCCGCACTTCCCGACGAACTGAAAGTAGAGGGTCTGACTGATCGGGTGATTATCTCGGGGTATCTGGATGAGGGGGAGTACTATGCCGCGCTTCGGATGACCGATATTGTCGTCAATCTCCGTTATCCTTCCATGGGCGAGTCCTCGGCAACCCTGTGCGAAACCTTCCAGATGAGCAAGCCCGCCATCGTCAGCGACGTGAACCAATACCGGGAATTTCCCGATGAGATCTGCTGGAAGCTTCCGATCGGAGAAAACGAGGTGCCAGTTCTTCGGTCTTATCTGGAAAAACTGATCGAAAACGGCCCGCTTCGCCGGACAATGGGTTCTGCGGCCAGGCGATTCGCAGAGCAGGCTTTGAACCCGTCCAAAATTGCCAGACTCTACTACGACTGCATTACGCGGAAAACCCCGCAGAAAAAGACAAAGCCCTATGCCTTCGTCATTCCCTGGTACGGGGATGATATCAAAGGCGGCGCGGAATCGGAATGCAATCAGCTGGCGCATCTCTTCTGGGAGGAGGGCGTTCCCGTCGAAGTGCTGACCACCTGTGTCAGACAGGCATCCGACGACCGCAGCGTGAATACACTTCCCGCTGGCCTTCACGAGGAATCCGGAATTCCGGTCCGCAGATTCCCGGTGAAGCGCCAGAATATGGAACGGTTTTCCCCCGCAAACTGGAAGCTTTACTGCGGAAAGCCCGTCACCCTGAAAGAAGAAGCGGCCTATCTGGAGGAAGATATCAACAGCCCCGAGCTCTATCGCTATATCCATGAACACCGTGACGATTATGAGGCGTTTATTTTCCTTCCCTATCTCTATGGACCTACCTATTTCGGCTCGATGATGTGCCCGGACAATGCCGTGATCATCCCCTGCTTCCACGATGAGGGCTATGCTCATATGGCGCTCATGAAGGCGCGGATGAAGCATTTTAAGAAAATGATTTTTCTTTCCAGACCAGAAAGCGATTTTGCAAACCAGGTCTATGATCTTTCTGATGTGGAGAATGCCGTTCTGGGCGCTTATGTCGAATCCGGGTGGGAAAAGGAGCTTCAGCCGGAGAGATTCCGTGAAAAATACCGAATTCATGCGCCCTTCCTTCTCTGCGCCGGCAGGAAGGATCCCGGAAAGAAGACCGACCTGCTGCTTCAGTATTTTTGCCGCTTTCTGGATTCTCATCCCGAGTCGCCGATACAGCTTGTTCTGATCGGCGGGGGCGAAATCGATATTCCGGAGACACACCGCGGGCAGGTCCGGGATCTCGGCTTTGTGAGCCAGGAGGACAAGCACGACGCATTTGCGGCGGCGCTTGCGCTGTGCAACCCGTCGTTTTTTGAAAGCTTTTCCATCGTTATCATGGAAAGCTGGCTGGCTGGGAGACCGGTTCTTGTATCAGAGCAGTGCCGGGTAACGACTAACTTCTGCCGCGAGTCCGGCGGCGGTCTCTGGTTTTGGGACTATCCCAGCTTTGAAGGCAGCCTGGATTACCTGCTTGCGAATCCGGAACAGGCGGATCGTATGGGGGAGAAAGGATCCCGGTATGTCCGGGACCACTTTACCCGCAGGGCGATTTTCAACGCGTATTCTGACTTTCTGTCTCTGTGATGCCTGTGAGAATTGTTCAGGTTGTACCCAATATCAGCCGGGGTGACGCGGTAAGCAATAACTGCCTGGCCATTGAAGGCATCTTGAAGGAGGCCGGCTATGACGCGGAAATCCGCTCGCTGATCCTCCCGGACAACAAAGACCTCAAAAAGCTTGTCAGACCGCTCTCCGGCCTCAGGCGTTTGAAGGCAGACGACATCATGCTCTATCACATGGCGACGGCGCTTCAGACGGATTTGACGCGCTGGGGGGGCAGAATCATCTTTCAATATCACAATATTACTCCTCCCGAATTCTTCCAGCCCTATGACCATGCGGTTGCTGAGGCCTGCAGAGCGGGCCTCAGTGAGATGAAGTCGCTGCGCAACACCCCGGAGGCCTGCTGGGCGGATTCGGAGTTCAATAAAAAAGATCTGACAGACGCCGGGTATATCTGCCCGATTCACACGGTTCCGATCCTGGTCCCGTTTGAGGACTATGAACAGCCGGCGGACAGACAGATCATCGAGACATGCCGAGACGACCATGTCAATTTCCTGTTTGTAGGGAGAATTGTACCGAACAAGGCACAGGAAGACGTGATCAGAGCCTTTGCCTGGTATCAGAAGAACATCAACGGCAAATGCCGCCTGTTTCTGATCGGCAACACATCTTTGAATGTCTACCGGAACAGACTGCAGGAATATATAGAACTGCTTGATATCCGGAATGTCATTATGCCGGGACATATCCGCTTTTCGGAAATTCTGGCTTATTATCAGGCGGCGGATGTTTTCCTGAGCATGAGCCGGCACGAGGGCTTCTGCGTACCGCTCCTGGAGGCGATGTTTTTCGGAATCCCGATCGTCGCCAGAAACACGTCGGCAATCCCGTATACCCTGGGGGATGCCGGTCTGCTGCTGGAGGACAACAACCCGGCGGTTGCCGCGCTGGCGGCAGACAGAGTGCTTCATGATCGGAAATTAAAGGAAGAGATCATCCGAAGACAGGATGCAAGACTTGCGGACTTCTCCCATGAAAAAGTGAAAGAGAGGATTCTGAAAGAGTTGAAAGATTTTGAATGAGGCCGGCAGCAACGGCTATTTACCGATCAGCAAGGAGTAAGGCATGCGGATTATACAGTTGCTTCCCACCCTGTCGTCTGGAGATGCAGTCGGCAACGAAGCGTTGGCAATCGACCGGGCAATCAGAAAAAAGGGCATAGAGACAGCCATCTATGCCGAGAATATCGACAGACGTCTACCCGCCGGAACGGCACAGCCCTATGATCGGTTCCCGAAGCTGTCGCCGGAGGATATCATTCTTTATCACGCCTCCACAGGAACAAGGCTGAATTATGAGTTTCCCGAACTCGGCGGACGAAAAGTGATGATCTACCACAACATCACGCCTCCCGAATACTTCCGCCCTTACTCGTCATCCGCGGAAGCGCTCTGCCGGGACGGCTATGAGGGCGTCCGCTTTCTCAGAGACAAGGTGGAATATGTGATCGCTGTTTCCGGGTTCAACCGACAGGAACTGCGGAATATGGGGTACTGCTGCCCGATCGATGTATGCCCGATCATCATCCCGTTTGCGGACTATCAAAAAGCCGACAACCGAAAGCTGATCAGAAAATATCGCGCTGACGGATACACCAACCTGCTTTTTCTCGGGCGGATCGCCCCGAACAAGAAGCAGGAAGATGTTATTCTGGCCTATGCCTATTACAAAAGATACCTCAACCCTCGTTCGCGGCTATTTCTTGTGGGCTCGTGGAACGGAATGGAGACGTACGTTCAGCGGCTTCAGGACTATGTAAAGCTTCTGGGGCTGGAGGATGTTGTTTTTACGGGCAGTGTCCCCTTTGCGGACATCCTTGCCTATTACCGCATTGCCGACTGCTTTGTCTGTATGAGCGAACACGAGGGCTTCTGTGTCCCCCTGGCGGAAGCCATGTTCTTCCGGGTCCCTATCGTCGCCCATGCTTGCTGTGCGATCCCGGAAACCCTGGGAGGGGGCGGGCTGCTTCTGACAGAAAAGGATGCGAAACAGGCGGCACTGGCGATCCATCGTGTTCTGATGGACCTGCCCCTGCGGGAAAGCCTTCAGCAGGCGCAGCAGCGGCGTATCAGTCAGCTGGGGTATGACGCGGTGATGCCCCGTTTTGAACAGCTTCTGAAGAGATTTACGGAAGGCGGCAGGGGAGAGTAAACAGACATGATAAAAATCGCTTTTGTATGTCAGCGCTACGGTGAGGAGGTCAACGGCGGGGCGGAGGCGGAATGCCGTATGTATGCCGAGAGACTAACGCCCTTTTTCGATGTGGAGGTGATCACCACCTGTGCCCTGGACTATGTCACCTGGGCAAATTACTATCCGGAAGGATGGTCGGAGCTCAACGGTGTGAAAATCCAGCGCTTTCGGGTGAAACAAAAACGCCGCCGCCGGCTGTTTGCCGCGCTTTCCTTACAGGTTACGAAAGAGAGGCATTCCGATCGGACAGAAGCCGTATGGCTTCGCGAGCAGGGACCGTACAGCCCCGACCTGACGGCATATCTGCAGCGGCACGGGACGGACTATGATGCCGTGCTATTCATGACCTATCTCTATTATCCGACTGCACAGGGTATCCGGGAACCATGTCGAAGAAAGATTCTGATTCCCACGGCACATGACGAATGGCCGATCTATCAGCGGCAGTATAACCGCGTATTCGAAGAGGCGGATGCGTATGTCTACAACACCCCAGCTGAAAAACGCTTCGTCGAAAAGCGCTTTCCGTTTTCCGCCGGCAGGCCGGGCATCACGATTGGTGCCGGTGTGACTTATCCGGGCGGGAAACTTCCCTCCGCCGAAGAGCGTTTCGGAATCCGCGGACCGTATCTCTGTTATTCCGGCCGCATTGACCCCTCCAAGGGCTGTGAGACGCTGTTTGAGTATTTTATGCGGTATCAGGATCGGCATAACAATTGCCTAAAGCTGGTCCTGACCGGCAAGGCTGCCATGGAGATCCCGGAGCGCCCGGACATTCATGTGCTCGGCTTCGTGTCCGAAGAGGAAAAATATGCGGTGATGAAAGACGCCACCGCGCTGGTACTGGCCTCGGAGCTTGAGAGTCTGTCGATCGTGGTGCTGGAAAGCATGATGATGGGAAGACCGGTTCTGGTAAACGGGAAGTGTGAAGTGCTGAAGGATCATTGCACCATGAGCAATGCCGGATTCTATTTTTACAATTATGAAGAGTTCGAGGCGGAACTGGACTATCTGCTTGAGCATCCCTCCGCTTATGCGCAGATGTGTGAAAACGGAAAGAACTATATCCGGGACCGCTATCAGTGGGATCATATCATCCGGCAGCTGAAAGGCCTGATCGATGCGTAAATCGCGCAGACGGCAGGAAGGGAAAGGCAATGAAGAAAAAAATCCTGGCTCTGCTGCTGGCTGTCTGTATGGCGGCATCGCTTCCGGTGTTGGCCCTTGCGGAAACCGGGCTCCCGGAGGAAGTCGCCGTATTCGAAGGGGACATAGCAGAAGAAGCGCTTCCACCGGAAGCGAACGCGGAGGAAGATGTCCCGACGACGGAAGCGGACGCGGAGGAAGATGTCCCGACGGCGGAAGCGGACGCGGAGGAAGAAATCCCTGTATCCGAAACGGAGCAGACAGAAGATGTCGTGATCGAGAATGAGGAGCTCCCGATAGAAGAGGAAGCGGAACAGCTGCCCGGCGAGGCGGAGCGGATCACGGGCTTTGCCCTTCCGGGGCGCAGCGTGATCACCGAGCGGCGAAAACCCGCGCTCTGTGAAGCACAGAAGCTTTTCCCGGAGGAGATCGGCGTCTATATCGGCGGAACACCGTCGGCAGATCCCGCTGCCGCACCCGAGGGTGCCGTGCTGCGAACCGTTCCGGTCGTCTGGGAATGCATGCAGGATTATGACGAATGGCTGAGCGAATACGAGTTTGTCCCGGCAGCAGAAGGCCTGGCGCTGGACGATGGGCCGGAAAGGCCCGTCATGGTGCTCGCGGTCGAGGACCTCAGCGCACCTGTGGGCGGGCATATTCCCAGCGGCGAGGAGGAAATTCCCTTCGTCGACAGCGCGGATCTGCGCCGCTCTGCGGGCAGTTACTACAACGGCTATGAGCTTGGAAATCTGCCGCCAGTTCGGAATCAGGGCTCCTACGGAACCTGTTGGGCTTTTACGGCCCTCGGCGCGATGGAAACGGACCTGATCGCGGACGGCACAGCATCCCCCGACAGCATTGACCTGTCGGAGCTGCATCTGGTCTATTTCACCTATCACCCCTATACCGACCCGAAGGGCCTCAACGCAGGCGACAGCGTTTCCGCACCGAACTATCTGCAAAGGGGCGGAAACTACAAATACGCCTACCGAAGCCTGGCAAACATGGTGGGCCCGACCGATGAGGCAAACGCGCCTTACGGCTCAGCTGCCACCTATGCGCCGGCCGGGACGGAGGCAAAAGCCATGGACACGGTGCAGCTGACCAATGTCAGCCTAATCAACCCCGATGACCGGGATGCCGTCAAGACGGCCATCCTGCAGCATGGCTCGGTCTGTGCCTCGATGTATAACGACAGCCGCTGTTACAGTGCGACGAACAACAGCTATTATTACTCCGGAGATGCCGCCCCCAACCACGATATCCTGCTGGCAGGATGGGACGACGAGTTTCCGGCGGAAAACTTCCCCGGGACGCCGCCGGCGGAAGACGGGGCCTGGCTGGTGCGAAACAGCTGGGGCGGCAAGGGCTACGGGTATTCGGGATATTTCTGGATCTCCTATGAGGATGAAGGCATCCACGGGGATGCTTTCGCGGCTTATGATGCCGATTATGCCGTCTTCGACCATGTGTATGCCGCCGACACGGCGGTCGGATGCGGCGGATACAGTTACCTCCTGTCGGAAGGCACCAGGATCATTCAGCGCGTTTCGGTCGACGCCGGGGAGGCTGTCGAAGCGGTCGGCATGGAGCTCGATGCTGGCAGCGCCGTGATTGTGACAGTCTCGGACGGAAAAAGAACAGTTTCGGGGTCCGTGTCAGACACACGCCGGGGGTACTGCCTGATCCGGCTGAATGAACCCCTACCCGTTGCCAGAAAAAGAGAGCTGACCGTCACCGTTGCCTACAACGCGGCAGGAAGACTGTATTTTGAGAAGCCGGGTTCGAGAAGCGTTTTTATGGCCGCCTGCGGGAGCAGCGGATTTGTTATTCAGAACCCGGGCGGCTCCGAGCAGACGGTGGAGGGAGATGCCAGCATCAAGCTCTACAGTATTAATTGCGTCATACCGCCGGATCCCGTTGAAGAGTTTATCATACGCGGTTATCTGATGATGCTCGGCCGTGAGGCAGATGAGGAAGGTCTGGAATTCTATTCGGAACGGCTGAAGAGCAGGGAACTGAGCGGTGCGCAGTTGGTCAGCAGTTTCATGAACAGCCCGGAGTTTACCGGGAAAAAGGCTTCGAACGAAGAGGCGGTCACGATCCTCTATCGGGTCATGATGAACCGCGAGCCGGACCCCGACGGCCTGGCGTATCACAAAGCGAATCTGGACCGGGGCCTGAGCTATAACTGCGTCATCAACAACTTCTCGGGTTCGCCGGAGTTTGGCGACATCTGTGCGGAATCGGGGATCACGCCCGGCACGGTGGGGCTGGAGTGGCGCGATCAGAATCCCCTGGTCACGGACTTTGTAAACCGGAACTATCTGTACGCACTGGAACGCAAGGGAGAAGCCAGCGAGCTGAACTACTACTGCCAGATCCTGCTGGAGAAGACGCTGACGCCGCAGCAGGTGGCGCACAACTTTGCCTTTTCGCCGGAGTGCAGGGACCGGGGCTTGAGCGACCGGGCGTTTATCGAGATGCTGTACCACCTGTACATGGACCGGGATGCGGACGCGGGCGGCCTGAACTATTATCTGAATGCCCTGAACAGCGGCACC
>ONGJ01000022.1 GCA_900317375.1 uncultured Eubacteriales bacterium | reverse complement strand
ATCGTCCGGTTCGAGCCGATGGCGGCGAGAAATTCATCCGCCGTCCGCACGCTTACCTCGCCGCCTTCCGGCACCTCGAGCGGCGCGGCAGCGCCTGCGTCAGGCTGCGTATCCGGGTTATAGGGACTGTAGCGCATGGTCTTCAGCTCATAGGGGCTGAGGTCATTGCCGTCCGCACCGACGGGGCAGAGGCCGCTCTCCAGGTACCAGGTGAAGGGCACCGAGTCCGGGAACATGTTCAGCTCAAAGCTGCAGCCGTCCGCCAGCGCCGCATACTGCTCGAGTGAGAAGACCGAGGTCATGATCAGGTTGCTTTCCACCAGGTTCGAGAGGAAACGGGTATTCTTGGTAAAGGTGCTGTCCAGGACGAGCTGGGTGGCGTTGCCCCGGATGCGGCAGTCGGCAACCAGAAAGCCGTCCGAGCTGCCGGCCGAGAAAAGCGCGAAGGCCGAGCCGTCGTCATCCCCGTTGTCCGTGATGTCACAGCCGACAACGCGCACGTCGCGGCAGGCATTGACGCAGATGGCATACTGGCTGCAGTCATAGATGCGCGAGGCGTTCACACTGACACGGGTGCAGCGGTCAGCCTGTACGCCGACGGTGCCGCAGCCGAAGAGGCCGCAGAAGCTGATGTCGGCATCCGTGCAGTTCTCCAGCCAGAGGACCCCGCCCGCACAATAGCCCGGCTCTTCGGTATGGCCCGCGGTCAGGCGCGAGATGCTGAGCCCGCTGCAGCCGACAAAATGCAGGACGTTGGCATAGCGGGGGATGGCGGCGACGGTCACGCTGTCCATGCCGGCGCCCTGCAGACGCAGTCGGTCGGCCCCGGTGATGACCAGCTCAAAGCTTTCGTTTCTGTCCCCGTCGTAGACGGGCTCCCAGCGGGTATAGGGACTGCCGGTGTCACCGCCGTAGGTGGCGGCGGTGCTGAGATCATAGGTGCCGGCGGCCAGCGTAACGGTGGTGTCCGGCGCGATGGCCGCGATCAGCTCGTCCACGGTCGAGACTGTCACCGCAGATGTCTCCGCGGGTGACCCGGCCGCGGCAGAGGCGGCGCAGACGCTGAGCAGCAGGACCAGCGCGAAAAGAATGCTGATGCGTTTTCCCTTTTTCATAAGGCCTCCTCAGTGATGTTCGTAGTAGGTGTCCATGGCAAGGCCGCCGGTCGGAAGCTCGGGGTTCAGGATCTCGTCCTGAACGACGACCAGATTGCCCCAGTCGTCCGTCTGCGTGGGGTCAAGGACCAGACGATGGGTCAGCGTGCGGGTGCCCTCGCCGATGTCGTCGGCAAAATAGTATTTTTCGTGTTCGAGCTTGATCTTGTAGCCGGGGCGGTTCGGGTCTGCCGGCTCGATAACGCGGTCATAGATCATGGACCAGCCCCAGGAGTTGTCAAACTCCACCGGCATGTAGTCGCTGTCCTCCAGCGTTCCCCAGATCTCGAAGGTGAGCTCACGGATATAGTTGTCCTCGTCGACCTCGGAATAGGACACGATCTTGATCGGGAAGTGCCGGTTGTTGCGGAACTTCAGGTCCATGACCGTGCCGCCGTCGGGAATCGTCACGGTGGCATCGGTGCCCAGCTGCATGTACGAGACCGGGAAATAGTGGTTGGTGCGCTCGACGGTCTCCAGGAAGGCGAAGAGCGTGGCCGCATAGAGCGTGCTGGAAACCTGGCAGGCGCCGCCGCCGATCTCGTCCTTCACGTCGCCGTCCACATAGGCCGGGGCGGGCAGGAAGCCGGCCTCCGTGGTGCGGGCGCCGACCACGTCGTTATAAGAGAAGACGTCGCCCGGATACAGAACGGTGCCGTCGATTTTGGAGCTCGCAAGCTGGACATTGCTGATGCGGTTCGGGGACGAGTTCCAGTAGCTCGTGGTACAGGCGCCCAGCAGATCGCGATAGAGGGAATCCCGCAGGGCCTGTCCGGTCAGCGCCGGCCAGGTGACCGTGATGGGAATGTCGACCTCCGCCGCCGGGGCGGCAGCCTCCCAGAGGGAACGGGCCTGCGCCGGATCAAAGGCGATGCCGACGACCTCGTCTATGACCTCAAAGCGGCCGTCGTCCGTAAAAGCGGCGTCCTTCGGTTCTTTCATCAGGTCGGTGTGGATCCGGTCAAAATCGGGACAGACCAGCTCATTGGTCAGACCGGAGAAGCTGATGCTCGTCTCGCCGAACTGAAGGGCGCGGATGATGGCGGCCTGCAGGGCTTTCTGGTCCAGATGCAGCTGGCCCCAGCCCTTCTTCATGACGAGCACGCTGTTTTCGTAATCGGGCACATATTCTGCCTCACCCAGGGCGGCCGTGACGTCGGCCTCGTTCTGGGCGATCAGGGAGTTGAGATAGTCATAATCGACGTTCTTCTGCGGCAGGACGAGCTCGGTCGCACGGGCACGGCATTTCAGCCAGGAGAAGAAGTTTTCAAAAAAGTTGCCCTCCCGCCCGTAGGAATAAATCCAGTCCGCCGCGTCCTCGGCGGACATGACCAGTCCGCTCTTCAGCGGGTCGACCGTAAAGCTCTGCCCGGCAAGCGTCGTCACCGTCAGCGGGGTCGAGATCCGTGTATCCCAGCCCGAGGCGTTCAGGGCGGCGACGGTCTCGGCTTTCGTAAGGCCGCCGAGCTGAAGCCCGTTCAGGGTCAGATTCGGATAGTTGGTATCCAGCTGCGAGACGCGGAAGGCGCCGAAGAGGCCGCCGGCCGCGATCAGAATCAGCAGGATCAGGAGGACGGAGAGAACAATCAGGAACTTTTTCATCGGAAACCTCCAGAATACAAGTTAATTTAATATTCTACCACCTTTTCCACACACTGGCAAGCCCGGATCGTGAGAATGGCAATGGCGTGTCCGTTCAGAGCGCAGCACAGCCGGCCCCTGGGACCGCACTGGGTGAAATTGCCGGATTTATTCACAAAAAGTTCACATTTGCGTTCACGAGCCGTTCACGTTTCCACTGACGGATAGGTGTAAACTATTTTGGATTTTCCTGTCGGAGGACGCCCCATGGATGAAAAGAAAAGAAACGACGATGCGCTGTTTGAGGCGCTGAATAAAGCGAAAAAGAAGAAGAGAAGAAAGCGCTGGCTTACGGCGCTGATCATCATCGGGATCATCGTGATTGCCCTGATGATCACGGTGACCGTGCTGCGCAGAAAGGTCGATGCGCGCGTGGCCACGGACGAGGACAAGGTTCTCAGCAAAGAGGCTGCCTACGGCAGCATCAGCACCCGGGTCAGCGGCTCCGGGAATATCGAGGATGTCGACACCGAGATCGTCACGGTTCCCGAGGGGGTCGAGATCGACGAGGTCGTCGTGACGGCCAACACAAAGCTCCGGGAGGGCGATGCGATCGCGACCCTGGACCTGACCAGCGTGCTGAGCACGATGGCCGCGGTGCAGGATGAGATCGGCGAACTGGACAAACAGCTGGCAGAGGCCAAAAACGACAATGTTTCGTCTACGCTGAGTGCGGGCGTGAACGGCCGCCTCAAAAAGCTGTATATCACGCCCCAGGCGGACGTGGCCGCCTGCATGGTCGAGAACGGAGCCCTGGCCCTGATCTCGCTGGACGGCAAGATGGCGGCGGAGATTGAAAACGAAAGCATGAAGAGCGGTGACAAGGTCACCGTCGAGCGCGCGGAGGGAAAGCAGCTCGAAGGAACGGTCGAAAAGAATGTGAACGGCATCGCGACGGTCCTCGTGACGGACAATGGGCCCGAGCTGGACGAACAGGTCAGCATTCTGGATGCCGATGGAAAGCTCCTGGGCCGGGCCGGGCTCACGATCCACAGCCTCTTCCGTCTGACGGGCTTTGCCGGGACGGTGGCGTATATCAGTGCCCGCGAGAATCAGGACGTCTATCCCGCCACCACCATCTGCACGCTGACAAATACGGCCACCGGCGCGCGCTACAACAGCATTCTGAAGCAGCGCGGCGAGAAGGAAGAGACCCTGCTCGAGCTGCTGACCCTGTATCAGCGCGGCGCCCTGTGCGCCCCCTTTGACGGCACCGTCATCCGGATTGACTATGACGAGAACAGCAGCAGCGCCAATACCGCTGCCCCCGCCGCGGCCGCCCAGAGCGACATGAGCAGCTATGCTTCCGCTTTCGGCTTCAGTTACTCCACGGCCTCCGCCGGCTCGACAAGCGCTGCAAAAAGCAGCGACGAAGAGACGGATGGCATCGCGGTGGTCAAGATGGCGCCGGACAAGAGCATGAAGGTCAGCATCAGTGTGGACGAGAACGACATTCTCTCCCTGGAAAAGGGCCAGCTTGCCGAGGTAACGATCGAGTCGGTCGGAAAGCAGGCCTTCACCGGCCTCGTCACCGAGGTGGACCGAAACGCCGCAGCAGGTGCCTCGGGAACAGGCGCCTACGCCGCCGAGGTGACCTTCGCCAAGGAAAAGGGCATGCTGGGCGGTATGACGGCCGAGGTCGTCATCAGCATCCAGGGTACCGACAATGTCCTGATCATCCCTACGGATGCGGTCAACAAGACGGCCGCGGGTGCCTTTGTCTATACGGAATACGATGAGGAAACCAAGCAGTTCGGCGGCATCACACCCATCGA
The DNA here is from genome assembly GCA_900317375.1 of uncultured Eubacteriales bacterium. GTDB lineage: Bacteria > Bacillota > Clostridia > Oscillospirales > Oscillospiraceae > Limivicinus. Next base: position 35,665 of record ONGJ01000022.1, on the reverse strand, counting down.
GGTCGGCATCTCGAACGACGACGACACCGAGGTCCGCAGCGGCCTCGAAGAGGGAATGACCGTTTATTACACCGAGAAGAAAGAGGACCTGTTCTTCATGATGATGGGCGGTCCCAACGGCATGAACGGACGGCCCAACAGCCGCCCCGGCGGGAGTTACCCGGGCTGAGCGGAGGAAGAAAAACGATGATCGAACTTCGTGATGTATCCAAAATCTATCAGATCGGCGACGAGCGCGTACACGCCCTGGACCATGCCAACCTGCATGTGCGCCCGAAGGAATTCGTCAGCATCATCGGGCCTTCGGGCTCAGGCAAGTCGACGCTGATGAACATCATCGGCTGTCTGGACGTGGCGGACGCGGGGGAATACCTGCTGGACGGCATGCCGATCGAGGCCTATTCGGAAAACGATCTGGCCGAGATCCGCAACCGCAAGATCGGCTTTGTGTTCCAGAGCTTCAACCTGATCCCCAAGCTGACGGCGGAGGAGAATGTCGAACTGCCGCTGATTTATCAGCGGGTGAAAAAGAGTGAACGCCAGACACGCGTCCGCCTGGCTCTTGAAAAGGTCGGGCTCGAGAAACGCGCCAAGCACCTGCCCACCGAACTCTCGGGCGGGCAGCAGCAGCGTGTCGCCATCGCCCGGGCCATGGTGACGAACCCCTCCCTGATCCTCGCCGATGAGCCGACAGGCAACCTTGACTCTAAGACCAGCGGCGAGATCATGCGGATGTTCCAGGAGCTTCACGAGCAGGGCAACACCATCGTGCTCATCACCCATGACAACGATGTTGCCCGCCAGGCGAAACGCGTCGTGCACATTCTGGACGGCAAACTGACAGAGGTAACGCTCTGATGCTGTCTGTGAAGATGGCCCTGCGCAGCATCGGCGCCAACAAGCTGCGCGCGGCGCTGACCATGCTGGGCATCATCATCGGCGTGATGGCCCTGGTGGTGCTGGTGAGCCTGGTGGACAGCGCGACGAGCTCGATTACCGAGGAGGTCTCGAGCCTCGGCAGCAGCCTTCTGACGGTGCGCGTCTCGGACGACAAGGGCAGGCCCGTCAAGCTCGAGGACCTGCAGACCTGGGTGGATCAGGAGCCTGCCGTGGCGGCCGTGGCGCCTTATGCGACCACGACGGCGACCGGCAAGTACGGGACGGAAAGCGCCAGCTTCAACGTCTACGGCGTGACGCCGGATGAGTATAAGATACAGAACATGCAGCTGACCCTCGGACGCTTTATCGCCTCCAGCGATGTCAGAAACAACAGCCGGGTCTGCGTGGTTCCGGAGAAAACGGCGGTGGACCTGATCGGCTACAGCGACTGCCTGGGAAAGGAAATCTCCCTCAACGGAGTGAAATATACGATCATCGGTGTCCTGAAGGACGAGGACGAGTCTCTGGCCAGCATTCTGATGGGCAGCCTGAAGATCGCCTACATCCCCTATACCTCGCTGATACGCCTGAGCACCGACACCGGGGCGACCGTCTCGACCTTCTATATCGGCGCTGCGGAAGGCTATACCCTGGACCAGGCCGAAAAAGTGATGACCGATCTGCTGATGACACGTTTTGACGATGACGATGACGCCTTCGCCATCTCGTCCCAGAATATGATTGAAGAGGCCATGGAAAGCATCAGCAGCCTGCTCAACATCCTCCTGGGCGGCATCGCGGCCATCTCGCTGATCGTCGGCGGGATCGGCATCATGAACATCATGCTGGTCACCGTAACCGAACGTACCCGCGAGATCGGCATCCGCAAGGCCATCGGGGCAAGCCGGAGGACCATTCTTGTGCAGTTTCTGATCGAGGCGGTGGTCCTCTGCATGATGGGCTGCGCCCTGGGCATCTTTGTGTCCTGGGGTATTCTGCAGATCATCTCGACGATCACGGCCAGTGCCTCGATCTCCTTCCACCTGAACGGACGGGTCGTACTGCTTTCGGTGCTGTTCTGCTTCCTGATCGGGGTCATTTTCGGCCTGTACCCGGCGAACCAGGCCGCAAAGATGAAGCCGATCGATGCCCTGCACTACGGCGGCTGAGAGGACACATCCCATGAAGAAAAAGAAAACCGTCAAACGAATCATTGGCTGGATTGTGCTGGTCCTGGTGGCGGCCGGCCTGGCAATCCTGCCGAATCTGGCGCGCCGTGCTGCGAATCCGGACCAGGCGAGCGTCCTCACGGCCAAGGCCGAGCAGGGCGAGATCGAATATACCCTCGCCGGGGGCGGAACCCTTACGGCCGAAGACCCGATCGAGGTAAAAATCCCGGACACCGTCGAGGTTCTGCACTATCTCGTCGAGAACGGCCAGCGTGTCGAAAAGGACCAGGCTCTGGCCGAGGTGGACCGCGTGACCCTCCTGGGGGCTATGAGCGAGGTGCAGGACAGCCTGGACGCCCTTTCTGAACAGATGTGTGAAGAGGGCGGCAGCGCTGCGGCGACGACCCTCTACACCCAGTCGGCGGGGCGCGTCAAGGCGGTCTATGCCCAGCCGAACGACGATGTACGCCGCGTGATGCTTGAGCACGGCGCCCTGGCGGTGCTGTCGCTGGACGGAATGATGGTGACCGAAATCAGGACGGCCCTGCCGGTCCCTGCCGGCACCGGCCTGCGGCTGGAGCTGTCCGACGGGAAGTCCGTGACGGGCGTTGTCAGGACGGTGATGGACGGCAAGCTGACCGTTGTGCTCAGCGATGACGGACCGGTGCTGGGCGATCCGGTGACGGCTTATCTCGATGACGGGACCGAGGTCGGCACCGGCACCCTCCGGGCGCACAGCGCCTGGGATGTCATTGCCGTGGATGGGACGGTGTCCCAGGTGTATGTGCGCGAGAACCAGACCGTCTATGCCGGCAGCGGCCTTTTCCGGCTCAACGGGCTGTCGGGCAGTGCGGAATACCAGTCCCTTGCTGCGAAGCGGGGAAAGTACGAGGCGCTGATGGCCGACCTCTTCAGCCTGTACAACGACGGCATCGTCCGTGCCCCGGAGGCCGGCTTCGTCACCGGCATCGATGAAGAGAAGATCAAAAACACCGCAGCCGTCGGAGATGCCCCCCGGATCCGCCTCCTGGCGGATGAGGAGGCGGTGAACACCCCGGGAAGCTGGTACGGCATGATTCTCACAGATGGGGGAGACGGTTCATTTTCAGCGCTCGTGATCCCTTCCGATGGGGATCTGACACAGGTACTCGATCTCCTGTCGGGAAACGGGACAACCATGACGTTTTACGGCTGTCAGACCGGCGTGCCCGCTGCGGGAACCCTTGTACTGATCCAGAGTGATGAGACAACGGTTACGGTGGAACAGGTCGACCTGTCCGGTATTATCAGCGGCGGCGGTGGCGGCGGCTTCGATCCCGGCAGCCTGCCGAGCATCGATAATCTGCCCTCAGGCCTCTTGCCATCGGGCGGACTCCCCTTCACGATCCCCTCGTTCAGCTTCCCCATGGGCCAGATGAGCCAGGGGGAGGAGGACGACGGTTTGTATGAGCTCGAGGAGAAGACCATCCTCTCCATTACGCCGGACGACTGCATGACGGTCAGCATCGGTGTGGACGAGCTCGATATCCTCCGGTACGAAACCGGCATGCAGGCCGACGTGACCGTGGATGCGCTCCCGGACCGCAGTTTTACCGCCGAGGTAAAGGAAATCAGCCCGCTCGGCGAAAACAGCGGGGGGAACAGCAAGTTTCAGGTCAGGCTGCAGCTGGACCGCGCCCCGGATATGCTGGACGGCATGAACGCCTCGGTGGTCGTCCACGGCGGCAGCAAATCCGCCCTGATTCTGCCGGCGGCGGCGATCTATGACCGAGGCAGTACAAGCTATGTCTATACGGCGCTCGACGGCAAGACGGGAAAGCCAGCGCTGGAGCTGGCGGTGACGACGGGACTTTCGGACGGGGAAAACGTAGAGATCCTTTCCGGCCTCACGGAAAACCAGCCGGTCTTTTATGAATACTACACGGGAAGCGGGAGCTGAATGCCCCGCTTCCTGTTTCGTTCAGCGGCAGGAGGCTCCACAGAGCTTCCTGATCATAATGTACAAAAATGCCTTCCGGTATTTGTCAAAAACACCGGCTCCGAAAAACCCGATCCCGTTTGACAAATTTTTTTCAAAGCGATATAATACACGCAGACTTGTCGGGATAAAACCGGCAAAACTGTAAAAATGGAAAAGGAGAAAACAGTATGAAGAAAAAGATCTTTGCACTCTTCCTGATCGTCGCGCTCATGGTATGCATGGTTCCCGCGGCGTTCGCGGCCGACGATGAGATCACGCTGGATGTCATTATCTGCCAGTACGGCCCCAACACCAATGACTGGTTCCTGGGCAAGGGCATGGACGGCTCCAACTTCGTTGAGAAGTTCGAGGCGGCCAACCCGGGCATCAAGCTCAACCTGGACGTTGTTTCCTGGAACGATGTCTACACCGAGGTCGACACCCGCATTGCCAACAACAATGCCCCTGACATCCTGAACATCGACGTCTTTGCCAACTATGCCAATGAAGGTCTTCTGATGCCGGTGAAGGACTATTGCCCGGACGACCTGTTTGAGGATTTCTTCCCCTCCTTTATTGAGCAGTCTGTGATTGACGACACCGTTTGGGCGGTTCCCGACCTGGCCTCTGCCCGTGCCCTGTTCTACAATGTTGACATCCTCAAGGAAGTCGGCGTTGAAGTGCCCACCACCTGGGCGGAGCTGCAGGACGTCTCTCAGGCGATCATCGACTTCTATGACGGCGAGATTTATCCCTGGGGCATTGACATGACCACCGATGAAGGCCAGGCGGCCTTTGCCTACTACACCTGGGGCAACGGCGGCGGCTTTGTTGACGAAAAGGGCGAATGGGCTGTCAACTCCCCCGAGAACGTTGAGGCCATCGAGTATGCGATCAGCCTCATCGAGGACGGCTATACCAACCCGAACCCGGCAACCCAGACCCGTTACGATCTGCAGGATATGTTCGCGGCCGGCAAGCTGGCCATGCTGATTGCGCCGAACCAGCTCCCGACCTATGTTGCGGACAAGGGCGGCGAGATCAACATGGCGACGGCAGGCCTGCCCGCCAACGAAGGCAAGACCTCTTCCTCTGTCGGCGTCATGGACCGCGTCATGGCCTTCAAGGATGAGGCTGCTCCCGATCAGGAAGCCCGCAATGAAGCCATCGGCAAGTTCCTCAAGTTCTTCTATGATCCCGAGAACTATGTCGGCTGGGTCAGCATGGAAGGCTTCCTGCCCGCCGTGAACTCCGCGGTTGAGGCTCTTGTGAAGGCAGACCCGAGCTTTGAGGCCTGGCTGGACGTCCTGGGCGGCTGCCAGTTCTATCCTGCCGCCAAGGCGGAATGGGATCAGGTCAAGCAGGGTGTCATCGCGGCTGAGCAGAACGCCCTGACCGGCGCAGATGTACAGGCCGAGCTGGATGCGCTGCAGGCTGAACTCACGAAATAACAGAATTTCAGCATTTTCATACCCTTGCAAATCCCGGGGCCGGCTGATCTGGTCAGCCGGCCCCGATTCTCTTCAGTGACGTATCCCTTCTGACAGGAGGTACCGCAATGAACACCGGGCTGAACAGAACCAAGTGGGAGCCCTATATCTGGCTGCTTCCCAGCCTTTTGCTGATCTCGATCTTTGTTGTTTTCCCGATCCTGATCGTCTTCAAGCTCTCTTTCAGCGAAATTTCCAAGGCCGGCGTGATCGGCGGCTTTGTGGGCTTTGACAACTATGTCGAGGCGGTGCATCTGCCCGCCTTTAAAACCGTGATGCTGAACACCCTCTGGTGGGTGCTGTCGGTCGTCGTCCTTTCCACGGTTCTCGGCTTCATCATCGCCATGGTGCTGAATCAGAAATTCCGCGGGCGGAAGATCGCCAGGTCCATCCTGGTCTTTCCCTGGGCGACCTCGCTGGTCATCCAGGCCTCGGTATGGAACTATATCATCAAGTATGAATACGGCAATCTGAACAACGTGCTGCTGAACCTCGGCATCATCCAGCAGGCGATCAACTGGCGTTCGAGCTATCAGATCGAGTTTGTCTGGGAGTGCTGGGTCGGTATTTTCGTCACGGTCCCCTTTGTCACCTTCTGCGTGCTTTCGGGGCTGCAGTCGATCGACGACTCGCTCTACGAGGCGGCCATCATGGACGGGGCCGGTTTCTGGGATAAGCTGCGCCATGTCACGCTGCCGATGGTAAAACCGTCGCTCACGGTGAGCACGGTGCTGAACATCATCTATGTGTTCAATTCCTTCCCCATCGTCTATACCATGACCAAGGGCGCCCCGGCCCACAAGACGGATACGATGATCACGTATCTCTACATGCTGTCCTTCTATGAGCGGAAGAAAGGGCCGGCGACCGCGCTGTCGGTGATCGGTTTTCTGATCCTCTGCCTCTGTGCCGGCATCTATATGATCTCGGTGATGAGAAAGGAGGAACAGCTGTGAGATTTCCGGAGGTAAAACAGCAGAACCGGAAAATGCTGATTCTGTTTCTTGCGGGGCTGATCCTCACGCTGATCCTGATGAGTCTGCCGCTTTACAGCTTTGACATCGGCATCTATACCAAAAAATCGGCGAACACCTTCGTCGGCGATGAGAAGTATCAGACCGTGAGGGCCGAGGTCGAGGAGGTGGCGGAGGATTACCGCGCACAGGGCTTTGATGTGGAGATTCAGGAGAGCGTGCTGGAGCGCGTCAACTCGAAGGGAAAGACGACGTCCCTGGTCACCTTCACGGTTGCGCAGCGCTACAGCAGGAATCTTTTTTCCTTCCTGGGAAAGGGCTTTCCCTCTTCAACGGTACTGGCGGCGATGCTGGTGCTGATGCTGCTGGCGCTGATCCTGGAACTTGCAGGTCTGAAAGGAACGGACGATCTTTTGCCGCGCTATCTGGACAAGCGGACGGCAAGGCTGCGCAGCGGCGCGATCGCAGCCCTGGTTCTGGCTTTGCTGCTGGTGCCGGTCTTCATCCTGATGAACAACGTCTTCTTTTTCCGGAGGCTCTCGCTGTACAGCGCGGGGCTGATCACGGAGGGGAAGGACATCTTCTTTGCAAGGCTGGACCGCTTCTTCTTTGACGGACAGATGGGCGAAAATGCCGAAGAGGCCCTTGCCGGGCTGAAAATCAACCACTCGCCGATGCTGTGGCTGATGATGCTGACGCTGTTTGTGTCTTTTGTCGCGGCAATTTCTCTGCGGCACGGGGAGATCAAAAGCGGTCTGCTCCGCGGGGCGCTGTATGTGTTTGTGGTCATCGTCTGCCTCATCACGCTGTACCCCTACTATGTGATGACGATCACGGCATTCCGCTCGAATGCCGAGACGCTGGATATGTATTTCCTGCATATGACCCCGACGAAATGGCTGTGGAGCAACCTGACGGACATTGTGCAGCGCGGCGTGCCGCGGTATCTGCTGAATTCGCTGTTTGTGGCCGGCGGGGCAACGGCGCTGGCCATGCTCTGCGGAATCCCGGCGGCCTATGCCATGGCGCGGATGAACTTCGTGGGAAAGAAAGCCTTTCTGGGCTTTGTCATCATGAGCCAGATGTTCTCGCCGGTGGTCCTGCTGATCGGTATTTCGCAGCTGATGAACACCCTGCACCTGAACAACACCCTCTGGGGCCTCATGCTCATCAACGCGGCCTTCAACCAGGCCTTTGCGATCTGGCTGCTGCGCGGAACCTTTGTGTCCATCTCGTCCGAGATGGAGCAGGCCGCGATGATCGACGGCTGCGGAACCGTCGGGGCGCTGCTGAAGGTCCTGCTGCCGGTTTCGGCCCCGGGCATTGTAACCGCGCTGATTTTTGTGTTCATCAATGCCTGGAATGAATACACGATAGCCACGGTCCTCATATCCACCGCGCAGAACCGGCCGATCACCGTGGGTATCACGCAGTTCAGTTCCTTCAATATGATCGAGTGGCAGTATATGTTTGCAGCCTCCCTGCTGGCAACGATCCCGGTGGTCATCCTGTTCATGAGCATCGAGAAGCATCTCACCGCGGGCCTTACCTCCGGCGGTGTGAAAGGATAATCCGGGTAAAACCGGAAGAAAAAGACGGCTCTCTGTGTGAAAAATCAGAGAGCCGTCCTTCTGCGCTTTACTTTTTGTTCTTTCGCTCCGGGATCAGGAAGATGAACACGAGCGAGCTGACCAGCAGCAGGAAGGGGTAGAACAGATTCGGAATGATCTGAAAGGCCGTAATCTGTTTGCCCAGCTCCTCGCAGGCGGAAATGGCGACCAGCATCTGGGCGCCGTAGGGGATGATCCCCTGAAATACACAGGAGAAGGTATCCAGCAGGGACGCCGTTTTCCGATGAGAGATGCCATAGTTCTCTGCCATGTCAGCCGCAATGGGATTGGCCATGACAATGGCGACCGTGTTGTTCGCGGTGGCGATATCCATGGCGCCGACCAGCAGGCCCATGCCGAGCTGTCCTCCCTTTCGGCCGCGAAAGGCGCGGTAGATCCAGCCAAGCAGCGCGTCAAATCCGCCGTTGACCCGGATCAGGGCGCAGATAGCCGAGACGAGGATCGCAACCATTGTGGTCTCAAACATCCCGGCGGCACCGGCGCCCATGCTGCTCAGAAGCGCGGTCGCCGGCATGGCACCCGTAACCAGCATGATCACAGCCCCGGACAGAATGCCGATCAGCAGCACAATAAAGACATTGATGCCGATTATCCCGCCGATCAGAACCAGAATGTAGGGGATGGTCTGGACCAGATTATAGGGCTTGAGCGTGATTTCTCCCATGCTGCTGCGCAGAGACAGAATCAGAATCAGGACCAGCGTCAGCAGGGCTGCCGGCAGCGCGATGGCAAAGTTTTCACGGAACTTGTCCTTCATGTCACAGCCCTGTCCGTTGCAGGCGGCGATGGTTGTGTCCGAGATGAAGGACAGGTTGTCCCCGAACATGGCGCCGCCGATGACCGATGCGATACAGAGCGGCAGATTGAAGCCCGATGCCTCAGACACCGCGACGGCAATCGGACTGATCAGCGTGATCGTGCCGACCGAGGTACCCATCGCGAGCGAGACAAAGCAGCTGACCGCGAACAGCACGACCACGGCATACCGGGCCGGGATCACGGAGAGCGTGAAATAAGCCACGCTCTCAGCACTGCTGCGGCCTACCACACCGACAAAAATACCCGCCTCCATGAAGATGAGGATCATCGTCACGATGTTCCTGTCGCCGATTCCCTTGCCCATGATACCGAGCTTTTCATCAAACGAAAGCGCCCGGTTCTGCAGACAGGCGGCCAGCAGCGCAATCAGGAAAATGACCACGATCGGGATGTTATAGAAGCCCATCGGGATTTTCAGAACGTACTCAAACAGGATACCCAGACCGAGATACAGAACCAGAAAGATCCCGATGGGAAGAAGCGCAGCGGGGTTTCCTTTTTTCATAAAAATAATCCTCCGACATTGTGAATGCCGGGGGATTATAACACAAAATGATGTACGGATCAACCGGGATGAAGACGCTGTGTTCTGCTGACTTTTCTGTCAGTCGATGTGGATGATCTCTTTTGTCAGCTCGGCAGGCGTGATCCGCGGGTTTGGGAAGCGCTCGCGCTTTTCCGTGATTTTGCCGATGTTGATCGCCTGCTTCGGACAGAACTGGACACAGCTGAGACAGCCGATGCAGTTTGACCCGAATTCGGGTTTGTTCCCGACAAGCTGAATGTTCCCCCGGGGACAGACCTGCACACAGGTGCCGCAGCCGATGCACGTTTCGTTTGCCGCAAAGGTCTTCACACGGTCAGCATGAGTCTGGCTGAGGCCTTTGCTCATCAGCTCAAAGACAGCCGCTTTGGGAGGTCTCTTCTCACTGCGTCTCCCTGCAAGGACCAGGGCGGCCACTTCGGCTGCCTTTTTGTCGATGCGGGCCTGCGCAGTCTCCGGCGTTGTAGGCGGGAAGGTCAGATTGTGCGGCATGAGCCAGATCGCCGTGGAATGGTTGGAGATTCCGGTCCAATAGTCCAGGTGCACAATCTCGTCCAGCTTATGCAGACCGCAGCCAAGATAGCCGGCAAACTGCTCAACGGCAAAGCGGTAGGCATCGGGCGCGATCTGAACAGCCCTGACATAGTCTTCCACATCGCCGGGCAGGCCGCCGGCCATGCAGGAGAAGATGAAACCGACGCGCTTTGCCTCTGTGGCATCCGTTTTGGCAGGAAATCTGCGCATCATGACAATATCGGTATCGCCGAGCTTACGGGCGATGCTTTTTGCCATGTCCAGGCAGTGTCCCGCCCCGCTGTAGCAATAGATGATGTTCTCGCTCATGGGGTTCTCTCCTTTAGCGTTTATATAGGTTTTTTTAAGGCTGAAAGCTGCGGATGATCGCCGTCATGGGGTCCCACTTCTGCTCCATGTCCGAGACAAGCTTCAGCTGGGTACGGCAACGGTCCAGATTATGCTCCGGACGGGTGATGTGGTAATAGTGATCGCCCTCCAGATAGTCGGTCAGAAAACGCAGCCCGTTCTCCAGCGTCATGGTCCATGCGCCGAGAGGGAGAGACTCCAGCTCCGCCGCGGTGAGCCCGCCGCAGGCGGGGATGAAACCGCGGGCATAGGTCTCATAGAGGTCCAGACTCATTTCTACCCGGCTGAGGTCCTTTTCATCCTCTGGCGCGGTCGAAGCGCCGAAACGGATGGAGTCGCCGAAATCATAGGCGACGAGGCCCGGCATCACGGTGTCCAGATCGATGACGCAGAGCGCTTTTCTGGTAACGGCGTCCAGCATGACGTTGTTAAGCTTGGTGTCGTTGTGGGTGACGCGGACGGGAAGCTCACCCCCCTCGCGCAGGCGCTGGAGTGTACCGGCCTTTTCCTCCCGCTCCAGCAGGAAGCGGACCTCCGGCAGGACGGAGGAGAGGCGGCCGGCCGCATCCGCATCCACGGCCAGATGAAACTTCCGGTAGCGGTCGGGGGTGTTGTGAAAATTCGGTATCGTCTCACAGAGTGTCTCGGCCGGAAAATCCCGCAGCCGGCACTGAAACTGCCCGAAAGCGACAGCGCTCTGATAAAAATCCTCCGGCGTTTCCGGCGTCTGGAGACAGAGACTGTCCTCCACAAAATCATAGACCCGCCAGAATTCCCCTTCGCTGTCCCTGCAGAAGGATCTGCCGTCCAGGGTCGGGATCAGATGCAGCGAGCTGCGCGGGTCCGGGCTTCGGGCAGCAAGAAACTCCGTCACGGCGGCAACGTTCCCCATGAGACCGGGGATGTCATGGAAAGCGGCGCGGCTCAGCCGCTGGAGAATATAACGCTTCCCCGTATCGGTGACGGCAAGAAAGGTCAGATTGATATGCCCTTCCCCGTAGGGGTCGCAGGAAACCGGCCTGCCGTTCAGCCGGAAAAGATCAAGAACCTGTTCCATACATGCATACACTCCGGATGAAGAATGATAACAAAAACATCATAGCAGAGAAGCCGGAAATCTTCAAGCGCAAACATGAGATTGTGCCCCCGCCCGGCATTGACACAGAGGCCAAACATGTTATAATCAAGGTGTGGGAAGTGCCGGAAAGGGAAAGGAGAAGCGCATGAAAAGAACACTGGGCGTTCTTATGGCGGCTATTCTGCTGCTGAGCCTGCAGGTCTTTGCATCTGCCGATGACAGTACGGCGGTCAGGACCACAGACGAGGTCACCGTCACGGACGCGGGCGTTCTGATCCTGACGGAGGACGGCCTCGCGATTTCCTATGCTTGCCCGACGGAAAACGTCGCCGCTGTAACCCAGGATCTGGATCAGCAGACCCTGCTGTACCTGCTTCTGTATTCCAGCGGCCTGAAGGCAAAGGCGGCGAAATACATCGAAGACGGCATCCACCTGAACATCTATGACTTTGATTCCGGAACGGATATCTATCTCTATACCGAAGAGACCGTTCTCTCAATGCTTGTGCCGAACCTGACCGCCATGTCGGAGGACGATGTGGCCGTGATTCAGAACTATTTGAAAAACAACGAATTCGATGAGGCAGACTCGATTACGGCCGGCATGATCGGCAACAACCTGTGGTTCTTTGCCGACTACGGAACGATGGGGGCCATGGTGACCTTTGTAAACGGCATTCAGGTCACCTGCATTTTCCGCTATGCCGACGACAGCGGCCCGATTACCGGTCTGACGCTGCTGGACGGCCTGTCCGTGAGTGTGTGGTAACGATATGAAGAAGATTCTCTCGACTCTGTTGGCGGCAGCGTTTGTTCTTACGCTGCCGCTTATGGCATTTGCCGAAGAGGGGGGCGGCTTCGGCGGTCTGCTGAGCAATGTGCAGCAGAGCTATCAGCCGCCCGACCAGGGCGCCGCAATTCCAAACCGTGCACCGGGCGCCGAACAGCAGCTGAAAGAGGCGGCAGAGGGGAAAGACCTGACGGTCATGATCTATATGTGCGGCAGCAACCTTGAAAGCACGCCCCAAAGCTCTGCCAGCCGGGATATCGGGGAAATCGTCGGGTCCGGTTACGATACGGAAAAGGTCAACGTGCTGCTGATGGCGGGCGGCGCCAAATCCTGGCACCTGAAAGACATCGACAGCGCGGGAACCGGGATCTATTCCGTGCGGCCGGACGGCATCACCCGCCTCTGGGAGGCCGGGACAAGCATGAACATGGGCGAGGCGAGCACGCTGTCGATGCTGCTGTGCTACGGTGCGCGCTGTTTCCCGGCGGAAAACTATGCACTCATCATCTGGGATCACGGCAGCGGGGCGATAGGGGGTGTCTGTCAGGATGAGACCACCCGCGACTCACTGAGTCTGACCGAGCTGAGAACGGCTATGCGCAACAGTCCCTTCGCCGGGGAAAAGCTCAGCTGGCTGGGTTTTGATGCCTGCCTGATGGCATCGCTCGAGGTGGCGATTATGCTTTCGCCGTTTGCTGAGTATCTCATCGCCTCGGAGGAGACCGAGCCGGGCTGCGGCTGGAACTACAGCTTCCTGAAGGACGCCGAGAAGGACCGGAACGGGGCCGAAACCGGCAGACGGATCATCGACAGCTTTTTTGACTGGTACGAAGAGCGGGAAAGCGGAAACAACCTGACCTTGTCGTGCATTGATCTGGGCAAGGCCGACCGGCTGGCCGAGCAGACAGACCGCTTCTTCGGCGAGGTCCGGCAGAACGCCTTTCCGGACCGCAGGGCCGAGCTCAGCAAGGCTGTGCGCCGGGCAAAAGCCTTCGGCAGCGTGGATGAGAATGCGGGCAATAACGCCGACAACACCAATGCCAACGTGCTGGATCTGCTGGACCTGGGCGACCTGGTTTCGTGCCTGCAGGAAGACCGGATGGCGGATGGGCAGGCGCTGCTCCGCCTGCTGCAGGACGAGGCCGTGGTCTATGCGCGCAACAGCATGAATCTGCCGCTCGGGGGCATGACGGTCTATCATCCTCTGCGGGCCAAGAACAGTTTTCTTACAAACCTCGCTGCCTACCGCGGCTTCGGTATACTGCCGGAGTATGTGCGCTATATCGACGAGTTCGGCCACATGCTGCTGGAAACCCCGGCGGCCAACTTTTCGGGTCTGCTTGCCAATGTCCAGAACAACGGGAAGGCACAGAAGGCAATCTTCTCGCTGCCTCTCAGCGAGACCCAGCGGGATAACCTGGACAGGGCACAGCTGCTGGTACTGCAGCAGGCTGCAGATCAGGAAAACGCGTATCACCTGGTCTCGGTTTCGAATGAGACCGCGATCGACCGGAAAGGAAACATGAGCGGGGCCTTTGTGTTCCGTAATCTGTTCCTGACGCGTGAGGACGGCAGTGCCGTGCCCGGAACCCCGCCCCTGACCTATATCCTGAATGAAGACGGTCAGCTGTCTCTGCCGGTCACGCTGCTGACGGAAGAGGAAGACGGCGGGCATGAGACAAAAGCTTATCTGGTCTGCGGGGAAGAAGAGGACGGAAGCCTGAAGGTAAACACGCTGCTGATCTATGACGAGCTGGCACAGTGCTACACCTCGCGCAGCCTGGTGGACCTCAGCGCCCTTACGGAGATGCGTTTTCCCGTTGTCGACCGGGCCGTGACCCGAAATGCGGAGGGAGCCATTCTCGGCTTTGACGAGTGGAACATCGTCGAAAAAACGGAAATCCGCTGGCCTGCGGAGGAGAATTACCGGCTGAGGTTCCTGGAGGACAGTCTGGAGGACGATACGCTGTATGCGGCCTTCGGTCTGACAGACCTGCAGAGCAACCGGTATACGAGCGAGCTGGTCAAATTTACGGGCGACAGCGGGCCGGGGACGGTCCAGCTCCGCTATGCCGACCGAAACCGCCTCCTGACTCTTCGGAATCTTTTCTGCGAACCGGTAGACGGGCAGGGGAACGTATGGCTGTCGCTCGACGTGACGAACAGCACCCGGAAAGAGGTCATCGTCATGCTTTCAGAGCTGACAGTCAATGGACAGAATATTGACGGCGAGACCTTTGTATACGGAACCGGGATGAATTACGGTCTGCTGACCGACGAGACCCAGACCCTTTTCGTGATTCTGGACAGTCAGCAGCTGGCGGGCCTCCGCGAACTGCGCAGCCTGCGCTTTTTGCTGACGGTTTCGGATGCCGAAACGGAAGAGCTGCTGGGTACCGTGGCGGTCCGGGGGAACGTTCAGGTCCCGCTTCCGGAATAATACAGGGAACCATGTACAGCGGGAACAGGATAAGAAGCATCGCGGCGGGGCTGGTGCTGCTGCTGATGCTGACAGGGTCGGGTGCCAGAGCGCTGGCGGCGGCCGGAGAAGAGACCGGGGCACACCGCACGACAGTGCTGGTCTATCTGTGCGGAGGCGATCTGGAACGGTTTTTCGGTGCTGCCACAGACGATATCCGCGAAATGGCGGCATCAGGGTTTGACAGCCGGTATACAAATCTGCTGATCATGACGGGGGATATGCAGGGCCGGAAGGACAGCCCGGCTGCGGGAAAAACCGCCGTCATTGAGCTCGGTGCGCACGGCATGCGTACACTGTGGCACAGCGAAGAAACGCTGAACATGGCTGACGGACAAACCCTGAAGGCCTTTCTGGATTACGGGCATGCGCGGGCTCCTGCGGAACGCTATGCGCTGATTCTCTGGGGCCACGGCGGTGGGGCGGAAGAAGGCCTGTTCTTTGACGGGCAGCCCGGCGGTGATTCCCTGACCCTGCAGGAAATCCGGACCGCGCTCTCCGAGAGCTTTCCGGCGAAGGAAAAACTGAGCTGGATCGGCTTTGATGCCTGCCTGATGGCCACGCTGGAAACAGCCCGGGCTGCAGCGGACTATGCCGACGTCCTGATCGCCTCACAGGCGCGGGAAGAGAGCAGCGGCTGGAACTATTCGTTCCTGCGCGGGCTGGAGAGGGATGCCGACGGAGAAGAGACGGGTCGGCGCATCGTGGACGCGTATTTCGCGGACGGTGCTGAAAAAGAGGAAATCCGGACCCTCTCCTGTATCCGCCTCGACCGGATTGACAGAGTCCGGGCAGAGGCAGACCGGTATTTTACCGCCGCGATTCCGCCTGTGACAGACGAAGGCTTTGCGGCATTCCGCGAGGCCTGCAGGCAGGTCTGCTCCTTCGGACTGACGGAGGATGCAGAGCCGGAATTGGTTGACCTGGTGTCGCTGAGCGAGGCGTGGGAACCCGTCCCCGGCTGCGGCGAGGCCCTTCGTGCATCGGTCCGCGAGGCGGTGGCCTGTTCCAGGGCGAACAGGGAAGGCGCCAACGGTCTGTCCGTCATCTGGCATGAATAAACCGAGCTCCTCAGCCGATTGAACGGCTGGGGAGCTTTTCAGAGGGGGCTGTCCGATGTCCGGCAGCCACAGTCGGTTTTGCGGCGGTCCGCCGCCTCGTTTTACGGTTTCTTTGCTTCTTCCCGGACGGCCTCGGCCGCCGCCCCCATGTTCGTATTCATCACCTGCCGCACCTCATCAGCTGCCCGCAGGAATGCGCCGGCGACCTGGGGGTCGAAATGACTGCCGGCACCCTCCTGGATAATCGACATGGCCTTTTCAAACGGGAACGGTTCCTTGTAGCTGCGTCTGGAAACCAGCGCGTCAAAAACATCTGCAACGGCCATGATGCGTGCCGAGAGAGGAATCTCTTCCCCTTTCAGACCGTCGGGATAGCCGGTGCCGTTCCACTTTTCGTGATGATAATGTGCGAGATTGCTTGCCTCCTTGAGGTAGCCCGTATCGTCCCCCGATACCGTGTTCATCGCGTGCGCAATGATTTCGGCACCGGCCGTGGTGTGCGTCTTCATGATGGCGAACTCTTCGTCCGTCAGCTTGCCGGGCTTGTTGAGGATCGTGTCGGAGACCTGGATCTTGCCGATGTCGTGCAGCGGGGCGGAATTGACGACATCGTCCATGAAATCGTCGGTCAGCTGGTCGGTATAGATGCCCTCTTTCTTCAGCTCCCGCATGATGATGTCCGTATAGGCAGCCGTCTTGCGCACATGATCGCCGGTACACTTGTCGCGGCTTTCCACCATGTCGGCCAGCACCAGGATCAGGCCGTTCTGCAACTTGGTGATGATATCCTGCTGCCGTTCCATATTCTCAATGGTGTCCACCATATCCTCGGTGGTTTTGGTTACGGAGTGATACAGGTTTTCTATCTCATCACCGGTGCGGATGTCCAGATCCACGATGTTCTGTACGGTTTTGGCCCGGGCTTCATCGCTGGTGTACACGGAACTGCCCGTTGCGAGATCCAGCGCGTTGATGGGCAGGATGATGTTGTATTCGGCAAACCAGATGGCGGCCGTCAGCAGCAGGAAGAAACCGAAGAACAGCGACACGACGCGTGCCAGAAACTCATAGCCGTTTCGGGTGATATGGTCCATACTGACGTCGACCCCCACATAGCACTGGCAGGCACCCTGACTGTCGTAAACAGGCTTGTATACCGTCAGCAGCCAGCCGTACTGTCCGTGGGCGATAATGGGAGGGACCTCCTTGCCGGCCAGCAGATCCGGCAGCCAGTCCATGAAATCCGAATCGAACTCAACGACCTCACCCGGCTTTCCGGCGGGCGTATCCGGGGTATCCGCGTCAAAGACAACGTGACAGCCGTCCTCCAGAATCCGGTATGCATAAACGTACTGAATGCTTTCGGTGCTGCCGGCAAGGTCGTTGAAGCGCTTGGCGACCCGGGCGTAACCGTCGGCAGCTTCCCCCAGTCGGATATAGTCGTCCACGCGATCTCCGTCGATGGCATCGGATGCCACATTGGCAACGCCCCAGGCCAGCTCCTGCTGCTCTTCCACGGCGGCCGTGCGGAAATGAATAAAGCTGATCACGGTCACGATGAGGGCAATGATCACCATTGCTGCGGTCACCAGAATGACAATTTTGGACCGCAGAGACATCAGGCGCGGCTGCTTCCGGTCTGCCGACAGAAGCTTTTCCTTGGACATCGGGGCCTGCTGCCATCCCGCAAAATAGAATCGTTCCTTGAGGGATGCGGGCAGGATCTGCAGGACGGTTGTGACGACCAGCACAGTGATGGTTTTGTCCGCAAGATCGATCAGCATGTCTGCCAGAAACTGGGACCAGAACTTGCTTGCCACGCCGGCAGCGTGAATGCGAAGAGCCAGCGGCGCGGAAATGCCCGAGCCGAACTCAAAGCCGTACAGAACCCAGGTGAGCAGAGATCCGATGCCGCCGCCGATCAGGGTAAAGGTTGCGATAACTGCCAGCAGCCGCAGGGGTTTGCGGAAACTGTAGAAGCCATGGTTTGCAAACCAGGCGGAAGCGATGGCGATCAGAACCGTCAGAGAGCCATAGTAGGCCGTGGTGTAATCGCCGATGCCGTTGAGGATGTTGGTGAAAAAGCCGACAATGATGCCGGGGATATATCCGCCCAGTGCAGCGACCAGCGCACTGCCGATGTTGTCCAGATACAGCGGCAGGTGCAGCCCCGTTGCAAGGTGGGCGAGAAGATAATTGATCAGCAGCCCCACGACACAGAGAATCAGGAGATATTTCCAGTCCGACTTGCTTTTCCCGGATAGACTGTGCTGGATGCCCGGCGCGGCAGCAGGCTGCTGCGCCTGTCCGGAGCCGCTGTACTCCGCAGGGCCTCCCTCCGTGATGGTTTCGGAGCTTTCCTCTGCGTGATTATGAACGCCGTTTTTTTCCACGGGATTACCTCCGTCAATACCGAGATGCTGAGATGATTATACACGATTTGCCCGCTTCATGCAATGATAAGAAAGAGAGCTCCTGCGTCCGGTAAAAGAATTCTGTAGCTTTTTCCCGCTGATCATGATAAAATGATATGAATGATCTTAAGGGGCGATCTTAATGGATAAACTCTCCGGTTCCCTGGCAGGTATTCTCGGTTTCGAGAAACTGAGCAAATACGAAAAAGACTATCTGCACGATGCCAATATCCGCAGCTGCAGTTATATGGGTTTTATTGTCGTCCTGCTGGAAGTCTGGATGCTGATTCGGCAGATCTATTCCAAGATCATTCCGAAGTATCAGGCAGGCGGGGACCTGTTCGGATTATTCGTAAAATACACCTCCAAGTACTGGCTGTTCCTGCTGATCGGTCTGGGCCTCATGCTGTTCTGCCTGTTCTATCAGAGAGACAGAAAGCTTTCAAAAGGAAGGTTTATCACGCTGCTTGTGATCGGCACGGCCTGCATGCTGTATACCGCGGTGCTGAGCCTGGAGGCGTTTACAAAGACAAGCGACACAATTACCCCGGTCATGGCGGCCGTCATGAACACCATGCTGGTATCGATTTACGTCTTCCTGTTCGTGATCGGCGCATCCATTGTCGCTTACGCCCTGCTGAAATACCTGAAAAACAGGAATGTCGTTGCATTGGAATATGTGGCGATCATCTCCTTCAACCTGGTCTGCCTTGCTTTCGGCGTCTTCGTATCCTACAGCGACTTCTGGGGCGGCAAGGAGATCATCTGCTTTCTGACGATGGTGCTGTACGTCGGCTGTCTGCTGATCTACCGCCCCTATATCAGTGCGCTGATCCTCGGGGTCAGTTTCTTCGGGTTTTATCATATTCTTCTGACTTTTCAGGGCGGTTTGACGTTCGCAAAGCAGGATATCGTCATCAGCGGTGTGACAAAGCAGATTACCTCCGGCGACACCGTTAACTATATTACCTTCTTTATTTCTCTGACTACGATCTGCTTTGCCATCTATCGCGGACGCCTGAACGAAGCCAGAAAGTCGAAGGCGCTGGAGAAAAGCGCAAAAGAGGATTCGCTGACCGGCCTCTACAATTACAGCTATTTCTCTGAGCTGGCAGAGGACAGCATCCGCAATCTCACCGGTGATGTCAGCGAAAACGTCCTTCTGTTCATTGACGTCCATAATTTTAAGGCTTTTAACGACCAGAGAGGCTTTGAAGAGGGCGATAAGTTCCTGATCGCTCTCGGGAAAACCATTTCCGATCTCTTCGGTGATTCCTTGTGCGGCAGGCAGGCTGACGATCATTTTGTCGTTCTGACAAAATCGGAGGGTCTGACGGAAAAGCTGAACGCATTGAATGACCTTGTCCACGACTACGACAAGGAAATTCTGATGAGCATCAACTGCGGCTCCTACCGCCTGAACAGCAACACCGAGGACCCGCGTATCTGCATAGACAGAGCGCGTTATGCCACACAGCTGATCAAGAACCGCTTCCAGACCGTTCACGTGGAATACGACAAGACGATGAGCGAGGCCTATCATAAGCGGCTGTATGTGATCAATAACATCGACAACGCCGTGAATAACGGCTGGATTGTCCCCTTCTACCAGCCGGTCGTATGGTCGGATACGGGAGAATTGTGCGGCTGTGAAGCGCTGGCGCGCTGGATGGACCCGGTATACGGTCAGCTGTTCCCGAACGAATTTATTCCGGTGCTGGAGGAATACCGCCTGATCCACAAGCTGGACAAGTCTATTTTCGAATCCGCCTGCCGGGACCTCAGGGAGGCCATCGATGCCGGCAAACCGGTCGTGCCCGTATCGCTGAACTTCTCAAGGCTGGACTTTGAGCTGATGGATGCGGCTACGGAACTGGACAGCCTGGTGGCAAAATATCGGATTCCGAAAGACCTGATCCACGTGGAGGTGACCGAAAGCGCGCTGACGGACAACTTCACAAAGCTGAACGAAGCGATGAACCGCATCCAGGAAATGGGCTATTCCCTGTGGCTGGACGATTTCGGGAGCGGCTATTCTTCCCTGAACGTTCTGAAAGATTATCAGTTCGATGTTGTCAAGATCGATATGCGGTTCCTGTCCAACCTTGAAAACAACGAAAAGGCAAGGACGCTCATCGACTGCATTATCCAGATGGCGAACAGAATCCACATGCTGACTCTCACCGAGGGCGTGGAAACGGAAAAGCAGGCAGAGTTCCTGAACCAGATCGGCTGCGGCCGTCTTCAGGGCTACCTGTTCGGCAAGCCGGTGCCGAAAGCATCGCTGTACGAGCGCATCGACAAAGGCGAACTGACCGTGTCCGACAAATGCTTATAAGCAGAGGCAGGCCTCTGCTTCCCCGGCCGGAAGCGGGCGGGAACCCGATTATCCGTTATAAAGAAAAGCGGTCTCCGATCGTGACCATTTCGGTCAGAATCGGAGACCCGTTTTATTCCCGCTGCTGTTATCTGTGCCGGTTGCGGCCCCAGAAGGTGTTGTAGCGGTCCGGCTTCCAGTCGGGCTTCACGTCCTTCACGGCCTGTGCCGCCGTGATGACCGCATCACCGTTGTCGATATCAATGAGCGTATAGCGGTCATGACCCATGCCAAGCTCCTTCATATAGCTCAGCTGGCGCAGACCGTGGCGGCTTTCTACGCGCTCGATCAGGGTCTTGCCGCCGCCGTCGGGCAGACTGTAGATCAGATCCATGCAGGCGCTGTCTGCCGCCAGAATATCCAGAGAGGCCACGAAACCCACATCCGGGGTGACAACGGGCTCGGCCTCCGGCCCTTCGCAGTCGCAGGAAACGGACATGTTGCGCATGGTGTTGATAAAGCACACATGAGGCGCGAAAAAGTCAACGGTCGCTTTGGTGCTTTCCGAAATGCGCTCCATCAGCTCTTCCTCTGCAATGCTCCACATCCCCCCGTCGGGATAGCTGTGGATCTCCTTTTTGCCGATCCGTCCGTCCGCACAGCCGATGCCGATGTTCTTGTTGCTGCCGCCGAAGCCGCCCATGACGTGCCCTTTGAAATGGGTCAGCACCAGAAGAGAGTCATAATTGAGCATGCTTTTGCCAACATGCATCTCCCGGAACCATTTGCCGCCCCTGACAGGCAGTGCGGCCACGCCTTCGCTGTCGGTGATGTCGACGGGGCAGAAGGTCCAGCCGTTGATCTCCAGGGTCTTGCGGTGTGCCTCGGTGGTGTAGCGGCTTGATCGCTGCCTCGGGCAGGCGTGTTTCGATCAGCTCTCTGACCCAGGGGCGCGGAATGATATTGGGGCCTTCGGCTTCACCGGTGTGCAGCTTGATGGCTACCCTGCCGGTCAGGACAGAGGATACTCTGTCATAGATTTTCTTCAGGCCTTCCTCGGACAGATCGCGTGTAAAGAACACGACGGAGCTTTCGCCCGTGCGCTCTTCATAGGGGATATACTTATTCCCGTCTTTTCCGGGGACAGGTTTGCTTTTGCTCATGATGCGGTCTCCTTTCACAGTCTGTCAGGCATCCGAAAAGATGCGCCCGCCATTCACTGCCGCACCCGGCTCCTGCCGATCAGGCTTGCGCAGTCCCCGGCCACGGTGACCTCGATGCTGTCATGCTCTGCTGAGTAGTAATTTCTTTGACGCTGTTGAAAAGCTCAAGAAAAACACAGAGCTTGAGATGAATGATCCGGAATATGTTGACCCGGATGACGTTTTTCTGGTCATTGATATTCCGGGCTGAGAAAGGAGAACAAATCATGAGTATGCCTGATTGGGGGATTGTCGCAGTCCCTGTTGTTGCGATCATTTGTTTTCTCGTTGGTGAGGCTGTAAAATTGACCCCCATCAACAAAGGCTGGATTCCCGTCATCTGCGGCGTGGTCGGTGGCATTCTCGGTGTTGTGGCGATGAAGGTCATGCCTGAGTTCCCGGCACATGATGTTCTGACTGCTATCGCTGTCGGCATTGTCTCCGGCTGGGGAGCTGTCGGTGTCTATGAGACTTGGAAGAATGTGGTTATCAAGATTCCAAAGGAAGAGAAGGAAACTGAGAAACCGATGGAAGCGCCTGAAGAGTACGATAATAAACACTGACGTTTAAAAGTTAAGAGCCGTCAAACAATGAGCCGCCACTCAATCCTGTTACGGGGTTGGTGGCGGCAAATCTCTTTTCCCAGGGCTTCTTGTTAGTAATCCGTTAGTAATTTGTTAGTAAATTTGGGCGAAAATGAGCTCTTTTTTGAGGAAACAGAGGAACAAAAAAGAGAACAGAAAAACACAGAAAACCCCAGTAAAATAAGGGAAAACCGCCAATTCTCAACGAATCAGCGGTTTTGCGGAATGGTGCTCCAGCGGGGACTCGAACCCCGGACACCCTGCTTAAAAGGAACAAAACGCTTACGCGTTTCCGAAAATGCCCCGAAAAAGCCTGTGTTGCTTGGGTTTTACTGTTCGTATTTACCTGCCTGGATTGAAACCAGACACCCTGCTTAATCCTTTACCTATATTATAACATATTTTGAAGAAAAGAGCAAGAAAAAGCTTCAAAATACGAACTTTTATTAACTTTTATACGAACTTTGCACAGGGATCAGCATTAAGCCGCTGTTTTCCTGTTTTTTATTGTTCGTTTTTCTGCCAGAAAACGAATTATGACGGTTTGAATGTGCACTTTCAAAACATCTCAAAGCATCTCAGAACATGTTCAAGCATCTTAGAGCATCTTTTCACATCTTATATCATCCAGGAGCATCATTGAGCATCTTTGAACATCATGCTTTCATCACCGAGCATCCAAAAGAAAAAAAGAAAATCTGAAAAAAGATGAAAAACTTTCGGACCCCTACACAATTATTGGAGGGGTCCTTTGGTATCATATAGCCAAGATGAGGGAGACGAAAGCCCTTCTCCAAAAAGGAGAGCCAAGAAAAAATCGGAAAAAAGTTTGAAGCTCTCTAACGAGATTGTGGAGGTGGTTTGGTATCATGAAACCAAGATGAGGGGGAACGAAATCCCCAGAAGAAAGACACGAGTTCAAGTCTATAAAACCAGAAAGGAAATACTCAAATGAAAAAGTCTAAGGTTGTTGCGCGTTTCACACTCGATTTTGTCCACAAGAAGATTGTTGGCACCCAAACAAGTTTTGACCTTGCAAGCAAGGGCTCTGGCCCGGTTTACGAGGAGCTGATGAAGCTTGTCAAGAATCATCCTGATTTCAAATTCAAAATCAAGGAACTTACCCAGCGAAGTGATAAGCCCAAGGAAACTTACAAAGGTTTCAATGTGGAATTTATCAAGGATTACTTCTCTGCCCGAGACGAACTGGACGGCACAAACAAACGTGCTGAAATTGATGCTACAATAGAATACGCAGAGAGCATGAAATTCTCCAGATTACTTGAGGCTAAAAAGACTCTCTACTCCATCTATGATTCAGAAGATGCCCCATTCAGCTTCAAAGAAGCAGAAAAAGTAGTAAGAGACTACAGGATTAGACACCTCAAGAATGATGATGGCGCTTCCGGCTCAGAAAAAGAGCCGGAAGCGGATAAGCCGGACGACACTGAACCGGCAATAGCAGAATACCCGAGTGTAGTCAATGTATAATAATATAAAAAAAGGAGATAACGAAAATGAAAAAGTTTTATGAAAAGTTTAATGTGGAAGACTATGAGGTCAATTACTTCTCTGTTTCTAGCCGGTATAATTTCCATCAGTATCGTGAAGAAAGCGCCTATGAACGGAGTTTCTTCTACTCTGAGGAAAGCAAAGAGTTCTTTTGTGACGTTCGCATTGATAGAATTGCTTAATTTTAAAAAAGGAGATATATAATAATGAGTACTGAAATGGTTAAGGGTTTTAATATTGATTTTGTAAAAAGAGAAGCTATTATTACGGCTACGGTTAGCAAGCAGTTGAGAGATCCTGAAAGCGAAGCATACAAATTGTATAGTCGGCTTATTAAGGACATTCCGGATCTCAAGTTAAAAAGCAGAACTCATGAGACTCCCAAAAAGTATAAAAACCGCAATGGTTCTATTACCAAGAGAAATCAGTTCCGTGGACTCACATACGATCGTATGGATACATATATTGATCTGCTCCCCAATACGGAAAGCAACAAAAAGATCAAGGAAAACTATGGAATTCTGCGGAAACAATCAAAGAAGATTTCCAAATCCCATTATTCTATTGTCAGCAAATGGTTTTTGACTCAGTTTCCAAAGTTTAAAACCAATCCTATGTTCTATTTTGGTTATGAAGTAGCACCTGTTGACATACACAGTTTCCTTGAGGAAAACAGTGAACAGCCAAATATGGACAATGAGAATACGGCCATTATTTCCCCAGACTCAGAGAAGATAGCGAGTTAAGATATGAATATACTATATGTGATGAAGCCTCTGCTAATTACAGCAGGGGCTTTAATCTTGCCAAAAAAGTTCATAAAGAAGGATGAAATTGCCAATAATTTGAAAATTTAAATTATTTTTGTTATAATATATATAGAAAAAATAAATACTAAGGAGAGTTTTCAAAGTGAACACTACATTATATTCTATGAAGATTACAGGAACAGAAAGCAATTGCGCAGAATTCTACATGATTCTAAATGGTGAACATCCTGAACGGACCGCCTATAAAGAGCTTAGAGATTTTGAATGGTATTTTGAACGTAATACTGAAGAGGGATTCTGCCTTTATCTTGATGGTTATTGTCCTTTGCTTGTTTCCGTAAGCTTTGGTAAAGACATTGATGATATGAGCTGTTCTTTACTATTGGAGGAATCGCGCAGGCTAAACCTGAGTATAGAAGTATATAACGTCTGCCCCAGTTGTTCCATGGCAGAATACTTGTATATCAAAGACGGCGTTGTAACGCAATGGAAACTTGCAGGCTATTATGCCAATGACCTTCCATACGATGTAACGACACTTCCTTACGAATGGGAAACATGCGATCCTAAAAAGCTGATGGGTTTTGAATCTACACTTTCAAAGTGAAAGACAAAAAGTATTTATCTGAGCTTGTGGATGAACAAGCGTTTTTGAAACGAAAACTGAATATCATCCGCTCGCCGCCTGGAAGTGGAAAGACATATTTTGCCCTGAACTATATCCCGTCCATTTCATTTAATGCTCTGCATAGTGTGGTCTACCTGATCGATACAATCAATGGTCAGGAACAGATTCTACGAAATTACAGTGCGATCTCTGAATACTGGGGATGGGCAAAGGACATTGCCAGAGATGAAATATGGTTTGAAGATGACAGGCACATTGTCATTCTAACCTATGCGAAGTTCGGTTCTCTCTGTTAGAAATTTGTTGATTTCCAAAGCAATTTCGATTATATCGTGTGTGATGAGTTACACAGCCTGTATCATTTTCAGACCTTTTCTCCCAAGCCGAATTATCATTCCCTTGCACTAATGGGTATCCGTTCAGCAGTAAGAAATGAACGCACTACGGTCATAGCTCTCTCTGCAACCCCGGATATCATCAAGCAAGATTCATAGATGGCATGGCAGGAGATTCCAATAAACCAAGAGCAGCTGATTCATTACAGCGAAGATCAGGTTATCTATTATACCAATTTGGAATAGATTCTTAGCGGCATAGGCGCGGGAGAAATCGGCTTGTTTTATACAGCCCGTATCAAAAAGATGTTAAAGATTCAGGATCTTGCGCAGAAGAACGGTTTATCCCCTGTCTGTATTTGGAGCATAAAAAACGAAGATCATTCTATGACAGAAGAACAGAAAACCGCTCGTGAAACCATTCTGCGTGATTACAGGATACCCGAAGCGTATAATCTGCTGATCATCAACAGCAGTTCCGAAACCAGTATCAAGATCAAATCCCCGGTGGATTATGTGATTGTGGATAACACGAATCCAGACACATAGGTTCAGGTGCGAGGACGGGTGAACAGTGATTTGAAAAAACTGTACCTCTTGAATGATGGCACGAAAGAAATCATTATCCCTGACGATTTCCTTGATACTCCACTTTTTAAAGATGGGAAAGACCGGCTTTGTGAACTACTCAAAATTAAAAGTCACTTTAGGAAAGAATATAAATGGCCCTCTGTTAAAGAAATGTTGAAGGAACAGGGTTATGATGTTAAAGAAGACAGGCGAAATAATCTGCGATACGCAGTTATTTCCCTACCCACGGTGTGAAACCCTGCCATTTTTGACGCAATCATATATATTTGCGCTAATTTTGGCAGGAAACTATACAGTTATGGAGGCGACTTGAATTGTCGAATTATACATAGAATATGTTCAACTGGTTGAAACGCAACGGCTATGCGCCAGCGTTTGACCATGCTGGAATTTACCAGATTACGATTGACGGGATTATCGTCTATATCGGGAAAAGCAGAAATATGATGTGGCGGATGGCAAAGCACAATGCCCGTATCAAATATCCTGATAATCATAAATACAGGATACTGGCCGAAGCCAAGCGGAAAGGACACTGCGTCCGGTTTGAAGCGATCTATGACGCCAAAAGAACAAACTATTTGGATATGGTTGAAGAGATCGGCGCAAACGAAGGATACTTTATCCGAAAATACCGGCCGCCACTGAATGAACAGATTCCGAAAGAAGGGGATTGGCACAGATTTGATGTGAATCCCCGTGCGCGGGAGATTACCCTGGAAGAAATAATGCGGGAGGGCGCAGCCAATGGAAACGATAGTTGAACAGTTATTTGAACCGGTGCCAGAAGACGAAGCAGATTCTGTGCTGTCACGGCCAAGCGAGGCCAAGCCATGGTAGATTCTGCAAGCCGTTTGGAATAACACGGAAGAAGAAATGCGCGAACGCGATATGCGGAACGCTTTAGCGAAAATCCAAAATTGAGAACACGGGGGATAGTGAATCATCGCTATCCTCCGTTTCTTTTTGTCTCTTCCGTTTCTGTTCCACGAAGAGAGAGCGTGCGGATAATCTTCTGACATAGTTCATTGCGCTGTGATGGGCCGGGCAATCCGAATTTCAGATCCTATATTCTTTTGGGAATTTTTGCGGCCAGATATACTGTATATCGTGCTTTTTTATGTTTTTTCGCCCGATATATAGCCCCTATGGGGGATCATAGCACAATATATAGTTAGATTCAGCCGGGCGGGGGACTGTTTTCATCTTTTTCCATGCGTTCATCAATTGCCAAATTGATATAAGCGTTCAAAGAA
The DNA here is from genome assembly GCA_900317375.1 of uncultured Eubacteriales bacterium. Classification (GTDB taxonomy): domain Bacteria; phylum Bacillota; class Clostridia; order Oscillospirales; family Oscillospiraceae; genus Limivicinus. Next base: position 8,300 of record ONGJ01000022.1, on the reverse strand, counting down.
AGCCCCTGTTTTTCTGCATATTCTTTTACCTTTTCTTTCTTTCCTTTTGGCATGGTAAAATTAATTCTATCTAGTTTTTCTGCAATCCAACTATTTCTATATGCTGATTTTTCTGCCTTTTCCATAGGAAACAGCTCCTTTATATAATAGTACAAGCATAGTATAAAGCATGAGGAAATATTGCGCAATATACAAATTACACAAAAATATTGCGCAATATTTGTCTGTTTTGCGAATGGATATATTGCGCAATATATGCTATCATTGTACACGTAATCAAGGGACGGCACAAGCCAAGCAGAGCCGCTCCCAAATATCAGAAAAGGAGAAAACACAATGAGCAAGACCGACATTATCACCAAGATTGAGCAGATCAAAGAACTTGAGGCGCTGATTGATGAGGCGCAGGCCGAAGCCGATGCGCTGCGTGATACCATCAAGGCCGAAATGCTGGCGCAGGATGTTGAGGAGCTGGAAGCTGGGCAGTACATCGTCTATTGGCGCACGGTGATTTCCAACCGCTTTGACACTACCGCATTCAAGAAAACCTATGCGGACCTTTACAAGAGCTTTACCAAGCCGAGCACTTCCCGCCGCTTTTCCATCGCGTAAAGAAAAGCCCCTTGCGTAACGCCGGCAAGCATGAACGCAAGAGACTTACCCAATCCGACAAGAGAGGGCAGGCACATTATAACCTGCCCCTCTCACAAAATCAAGAGAGGAGCTAACAAAATGAAACAGCTTACCACCTACAACCGCGCTTCTGCCTATCTCAACAAGATTTTCGATCTGCTGAATGAGCGCTATTTTGAAAGTACACTTTCACGGCCGGTGATCACGATTCAGAGCACGCCCAAAGCTTACGGCCATTACACCCTTTATGATGCTTGGTCGGTTGACGGTGAGCAGGGGATGCGGGAAATCAATATCGGAGCCGGTACGCTGGCAAGGCCGATTGAAAATGTCGTTGCAACCCTGCTGCATGAGATGGTCCACTACTTCAACGATGTGAACGGCGTGAAAGACTGTAGCCGGGGAAACACCTACCACAACCGGCACTTCAAGGCAGTTGCCGAAAGCTGTGACCTTGTGATCGAGCATCACGAAACATATGGCTGGTCAATCACTTCCCCCTCTGAGGCGCTGGTTGAGTTCTGCCTTGATAACGACCTCACAGAAATCCGCCTCTGCCGCAATGACGGCATGAGCGTGGGAGTCACCGGAACCGGGACCCACGCGGGAACATTCACTGGGGGAGCAACACGGAAGCCGTCCAGCACAAGAAAGTATATCTGCCCTTGCTGCGGTATGAGCGTCCGGGCAACGCGGAATGTGAACATTGCCTGTCTTGACTGTGATATTCAGATGGTGCTTGCTCCGTAGAAAGTTCGTAAAAGCGGAAGAAAACGAACAGCAGATCACCGGAAACACGCGGGAAGGTTCGGAAATCCAACAGGAAACGAACTTTCCCGCCTCAGAATAACGAACTATTGGGAGGAAATCATGAACAAGAAAACAACCGCACTCACAACTGAGCAGTATAGAAATATCATTACGACCATGAAAGAAGGGGGCAGCGGGTTCAGAGGGAATGAACGGATTGCAACCGCTCTCGTTCTGGAAGGCAACCTTGGTATCAGAATCAGCGATATTGTCAGGCTGCGCCTTTGCGATATTGTAAATGACGGTGGTCGCTATCGCCTTTCCATCGTGGAACAGAAAACAGGGAAACAGCGTGTTTTCACTGTTCCCCTTGTTATCTATCAGTATATGGAGAATTATTGCCTGCGCAACGGTATAGCGCGTGATGCGCTGATGTTCCCTGTCACTACCAGAGCCATTCAAAAGCAGCTTGGCCTTGTCTGTGAATACCTGGGCTATGAAGGTATCAGCACGCATTCTTTCAGGAAATGGTATGCCACAGAGATTTACAGGAACAATGGGTTTGACATTGCTCTTGTTCAGCGTCTCCTACAGCACAGCAGCGCAGCCGTCACACAGCGTTATATTGGGATTGAACCACAGAGGATTGAAAAGGCGATTGAAGGACATGCTGAGTTGATATGAGTAGGAGAGCAAGGGTGAAACCACCATACTCCCCTTGTTTTGCTTCTGCTTTCAGGAAACAGCCACAAAGTCAAATCCGTGTGTTTGTGCAAAAGTTTCAGCTGTGCTTCCAGTTTTACCAAAAATCGTTAGTGTCGATAAATCGCCAAAAGCATTGGGATCTATACTTGTAGTTGCTTCTGGAATATAGATATAGATTAGATTTGGACATAGGTAAACGCACATTCTGCGAATGCTTCTTCTTCAATTGAAGTTAGGTTGGCAGGGAGGATGAAGTCAGGTACAGTACCAGAAGGTATCCACGTCAGCTTCCCACCATAGTTCTTCATATTGGCTGCCGTCCAGCCTTTATCTGCTGGATAATACGCATTAGCAGTTACATTCTGAAACGCATTATTTGAGATTGACTGCGGTGGCGAGCCCAGAAAACGAATCGTTGTTAAATTACTGCAAGAATTGAAAGCCCAATCACCTATACTGCTTATACTGTCAGGGAGCAATATACTGGTCAGCCCGATACATCCCCAAAAGGTGCTCTTCTCTATGCTCGTCACTGTGTTTGGAATTGTAATATCTGTTAAGTTGCCGCAACCATAGAAAGCGCCATTACATATGTGAGTTACACTGTCAGGAATGATATAGGAGCCATTTCTCGCTGCAGGATACTGCCAAAGAATCTTCAAGTTCTTTGTAAAAAGCACTCCGTCCACATCACAGTAGACAGGATTCTCGGGATTGACTGTTATTGCGGATAAACAGCTGCAATCTGCAAATGGAAAACCATCAAGGCTTTTCAAACTTGCCGGAAGCAATACATTTGTAAGGCTGCTGCAGCCCATGAACGCATCACCGCCAATAAATTGAACCCCTTCTGGAATTATTAAGCCATCAAGACTGCTGCAGTTGCGAAAGGAGTCAAACCCTATTGTTGTGACGGTATCTGGGATTACAACACTCGTCATATTTTTGCAGTCTTTGAAAGCAAAATTACCAATACTTGTTATGCCTGCACTAATGATTACATTCTCGATACTTGTTATTCTACTCCTCCTCCATGCTTCAGAAGAATCGGGCGAAAAATCATCCATCATCCCTACACCAGAAATCGTTAATATTCTTTTCCTATCCAAAGTCCATTCCAAACTTCCCCAACGACCAGAATCTACAATATCATGGACATTATCAGCATAATGAATTGTTGCGTTAATTAGGTCTTCATTATTCGACGCTATATTTATAGCCTGCCATTCATCTTCTGTTCCAGAGAAATACACGTCGGTAAGACTATCACATCTCCAAAATGCATAGTCTTCAATACTTGTTACACCATAAGGGATAATAATACTGGTCAGGCCGGTGCAGAAAGAGAACGCATCACTGCCAATCCTAGTAACGCCATCAGGAATAATAATACTGGTTATGCCACTGCATTTTGTAAAAGTGCTCATCTCAATGCTTGTTATCTTATCGGGAATTATCACATTTTTAAGGTTGATACATCCATCAAAAGCTCCGTTCAATATTCGACTCACACAGTCGGGAATTGTATAGGTTGTTTCCCGACCAGCAGGATATTGAAATAGTACAGCTTTGTTTTTCGTAAAGAGAACTCCATCTATATCACAATAAGATGGGTTGTTCGGATCTACATATATTGCAGTTAAATTGGTACACTCAGAAAATGGGAAGCCACCAAGGCTGACAACGCTAGCCGGAATAGTTACGTTTGAAAGGCTACTGCAACCAGAGAATCCACTACTTCCAATAGAGATCACGCTATTTGGTATTTTGATGCTTGATAGAGATATGCAGTCTCTAAACGAAGCGTACCCAATTTCTGTGACACTGCTCGGGATTTCGATACTGGTTAAGCTGCTGCATTCAGAGAAAGCATTGCTGCCAATGGTTGTTACGCTCTCTGGGATTTCGATACTGGTTAAGCTGCTGCATTCAGAGAAAGCATTGCTGCCAATGGTTGTTACGCTCTCTGGGATTATGATGCTTGTCAGACCGCTACACCCCGAGAAAGCATTTCCAGGGATTGCTAGAGTCCAGCCAAACTCATAATCACACCCGCTACCGATCGGGCCTGCCGTTGTCAAAGCGCTGCATCTATTAAAAGCTAGTGAACCAATATTTGTGACAGTCTCCGGAATTGTAATTTTTTTCAAGCTGGTACAAAAATCGAAAGCAAACATATCGATGCTCGTGATGGTATCCGTTATATTTATGCTTACCAGATTGCGGCAATCATAAAAAGCATCTCTGCCGATGCTTGTCACACCGGCAAGCAATACTACTTCCTTGATATCATTTTTGTATGCGTGCCAAGCATCAGAGCTTGACCATGAAAGATCATTCATTTTTCCATTGCCGGAGATGGTAAGCGTTCCTTCGACATCCAGTGTCCAACTCAAATCACCCCAAGTGCCTGAGGCAATATTATCAGCAAAAGCCGCAGAACTGAAGCAAAAGAATACCATCACACAAAACAGTAAAGAGAATGCTATACGCAGAGTAGTCTTCATAGCGATACCTCCATCACGGATTATCAGTATGCGATTTCAAGTATTACAACCATAATATCATGCTCTTTCTGATAACGCAATCAAAAGAATCGGCTTTTTGTTATATAATGAACAAAAAATGTGATTTACAACCTTGGCTTTTCCTGATATTCTGTTAAAATCACCAAGCTTCGCCTGATTTGTTTGGCGATAGCGGCGACAGCAACGAAGACGAGGAAGATGAATAGTTGCTTCGCTGCGGTGAAAGCGTGCTTCGCCTGACAAAGCCGCTTTCCGTTTTGAAAATACACTTTCAATAAGCTTGTATCATAAACAACCGCTCTGACTGTCTCCTGGATTAAAAATGCTTCAGGAAATGTTCAGAGCGGTTTTTGTTTTCTTCAAAGATATGGAAAGACTATGGAATGAGATAATATCTGTAACAGCGTAGCTCAACAGCCACTACACAGCGTCTCATGTTTTGATTAGGACCTAAAATCCTTTTTGTGACAGTTTTGGCGTAGCAAATTGAAAAGGCGATTGAAGGACATGCTGAGTTGCTGTAGACAATGGGAGCGGAATCTCAGCCGCTCCCTCGTTTGTTTTTCTCTATTGGTTTTAATCGCTTTTCCTTACAAACCGCAGCTCTTTACAATAGAAACGGTTTTGCGAATTCTGAGTAAATCGGGCTATTTGAACGTCTTGAGACAGGCTTGATACTACATTCCCAAATCATCATACACATTGTCTACATCATTACTTGTCAGTTTGTAATCATAGTGAGAAGAATAATAGCTTCTGCCAAGATTCGGAAGTTCTAATGCAACTGCCCTCCCAGTTTCTGCATAATAGGTTATATCCAGAACATAATCAGAGTAATTTCCAGTAAAATATACCAGACTATAAGTCAGTTCTCCACCAAGACTGTTCGATCTGCTCACATATACATCACCTTGGTCTAGCGCATTTCGATATTTAATACTCTTAAATCGAGTAGGTAAATCGTTATACAACAAAACTGCTAAAAGCGCTTTGCTGTAACCACTTCTATTCCAATCTCGTGGACTATTGAGCTGTGAGTTGATAGAATTTGTTGCGCTTGGACGCCACCATCCATCCCCATCAGCATCCGTTGTATCGGGAGTCCAAACAGCATACAATGTTATAGAAGCATCAGTTGTAAATTGATTTCCAGGATGATATTTGACACTGGTTGAAGATGAACCTTCCGCCCAGCCGGAAAAAACATAGCTCTTGTTGATTGGCTTCGTTTCTGAGAGTATAAGCGGAACACCATGGGTTTTAATTTGGCTGTATGGCGCATCGGTTCCTCCGTTAGCGTCATATGAAATGACGTAAGTTGGTACATCTGGCGTATTGTCAGTAATACCGTAGCTTCTAATGATGCTTTTGAATTCCTGTGAAGCCGCAAAGCTGTCAGCCACTTGTTGACGTGTCATACTTCTATGGCTAAGCTGATCTATCCAATAATTCAATCCAGCCTGATCGGCTTCTCGTCCCATGTACAGATTATAAAGCATTTTCACAAAATCTGTGTCGCTCAAGCCTTTGTTAACGCACTCAGTAGAGAACACAAAATTCTTTGCACACTGCTTCGGGGCTTGCTGCCCAGTGATGATCTGTTCACACCAATAGTTCAGACCATCTATATCTCCGTTTCGCCCTAATGCGTACCGATAGTTGCGTATTACAAAAGCAGTCACACCCTCATTCCGGTCGCGCCACTCCAAATCAACAGAACCAGCTTGAATGCTGTATTCGGCGCAAATCTTTCCAAATTCTTTAGAGCCAGAGAAACCGTTAATAATTCTATTGTAACTAAATCCTTTGTTCAGTTCTCCGACCCAATACACTTTGCCATCATGATCTGGCTCACGGCCAAGCATAGCCTGGTAGAGTATGATGACAGCTTGTTCAAAGGAATTTCCTTGTTTCAGAAATTCTTGACTGTTTACAAAACCACTGACTATTTCTGCGCCTGCACGCTCGCCGGATTGAAGCGAGTTTGTCCAGTATTTGACACCTTCCGGTTCGCCCTCTCGGCCAAGAATTACTTGGTAACAGCGTTCTACATATTCGGTAACGAGAGAAGACCATACAGCATAGAGTGTCACAGAATTATTTGCTATATACTGGTCGCCGGGCTGATATTTAGCAGCCGTTGCAAACTGGCTCTCTGCCCAACCAACAAAAGTATAGCCATCGCGGTGAGGTCTTTTCTCAGATAGTTTTAGCGTAACACCATGATCTTTGGATTGATTTTCTGGCGCACCAGTTCCTCCATTAGCGTAATAAGAGACTATGTATTTTTCTCCGATTTGAATGAGAGCGGAGGCAGATTCACTCCACGAAGACCAATATTTCTCACCACTAAGAGATAAAAACGATCGAATTCTCAGATAATAAGTAGTGCCTTTTATCAAATCTTTGATGACTGTTGAATTTGTAGCAGCATTATTTATGGAAACAGTTTTCACAGAGGAGAAGTTGCTTGTCTCAGAATACTGGATTTCATAACCAGAAACCCAATTGGCAGTTAACCAAGAAAGGGTCAATGCATTATTAGTATTATTACTGACTCTTAAATTTTGTGGTGCCATTGGTGGTTTAACGTCAATTTCAGCGTTTGTAAGATTCTCATTTCCTTGACTCTTTATAGTAATTGCATTCCACTGCGGCATGGCGCCATCATAATAAACTTTGGAGAGAGAATTGCAAGCATAGAAAGCGTATTCGCCGATGCTTGTTACGCTTACGGGAATTCTGATACTTGTCAGAGAACTGCAACCATCGAAAGTGTTTTTGCTGATACTTGTTACGCCTTCTGGAATTGTAATGCTAGTCAGAGCGCTGCAACCAGAGAAAGCAGAACTGCCAATGCTTGTTACGCCATCTGGAATTGAAATGCTTGTCAGAGCATAACAATAAGAGAAAGCATAACTGCCAATGCTTGTTACACCTTCAGGTATCGTGATGCTGGTCAAAGCACTGCAACCGGAGAAAGCATACGTAGGAATCGTAGTTACCCAACCAAATTCATAATCACATCCGCTTCCGATCGGACCTGCCGTTTTAAACTTGCAACCATCGAAAGCGTTATAGTGGATGCTCTTTAAGCTATTTGGAATTGAAATGCTTGTCAGAGCATCGCAACCAGAGAAAACATAATAGCCGATGCTTTCTACGCCTTCCGGAATTGTGATGCTTACCAGAGCACTGCAACCATAGAAAGCATAGTCACCGATGCTTGTTACGCTCTCCGAGATTCTGATACTTGTAAGGGAACTGCAATTATAAAAGGTCTTCTTGTCGATGCTTGTTACACCATCTGGAATCGTGATATTTGTAAGGGAACTGCAACAGTAGAAAGCATAGTCCCCGATGCTTGTTATGCCTTCCGGAATTGCGATGCTTGTTAGAGAGTAGCAATCATAAAAGGTAGACTCGCCAATGCTTGTTACGCCATCTGGAATTGAAATGCTTGTCAGAGCATAACAATAAGAGAAAGCATAACTGCCAATACTTGTTACGCCTTCTGGAATTGAGATGCTAGTCAGGGAAGTGCAACCAGAGAAAGCACTGTCGTAGATGCTTGTTACACTATTTGGAATTGTGATGCTTGTCAGTGAACTGCAATTCTGGAAAGCGCACATCCCAATGCTAGTTATGCTGTCTGGAATCGTGATGCTTGTCAGTGAACTGCAA
>ONGJ01000010.1 GCA_900317375.1 uncultured Eubacteriales bacterium | reverse complement strand
TCCCTGACCGCCGGGTTATCCAGACCGTGAAAGACATCGCCGAGGCGGAAGCGCTCTTCCCCCACGAACTGGTGGCAGGGGTACAGGTCGCCCCAGGGCGTGACCGCCATGTATTCCGTTCCCGAGCCGCAGCCCGAAATGCGTTTGTAGATGCAGGGGCCGCCGGCGAGGTCCAGCATGTAGTGGTAGAAGGTAAAGGGTCTCCCCTCTCTGTCCCGTTGGAGCATCAGGTCGGCCAGCTCTTCATACTGCTGCTTCACGATTTCGATGTCCGCGGGGGTGAGCGCCGAGGGGTCACCCGGCGCGCAGACTACAGGCTCCATGCTCAGTTCGGTAAAGCCGAGGTCCAGCATCTGGCGGATGTCCTTTACAAAGTCCGGGTTATGGTGCGTAAAGGTCCCCCGCATGTAATAGTTTTTCCCGCCGCGGGCCCTGACCAGCCTCTGAAACTTCGGGACGATCCTCTCCCAGCTTCCGTTTCCGGCATAGTCCACGCGAAAGCGGTCGTGCACTTCCTTCCGTCCGTCCAGACTGAGCACCACGTTGCTCATCTCGCGGTTAGCAAAGTCGATGACATCATCGTCAATCAGCATGCCGTTGGTCGTCAGGGTGAAGCGGAAGTTCTTGCCGGTCTCCTTCTCGCGCTTACGCGCGTAGGCGACCAGCTCCTTCACCGTATCAAAGTTCATCAGCGGCTCGCCGCCGAAGAAATCGACCTCCAGGTTTCGCCGGGAGCCGGAATGCGCGATCAGAAAATCCAGCGCCTGTCTGCCGACCTCCGGGCTCATGACGGCGCGTTCGCCGTGATACCTGCCCTGGCTGGCAAAGCAGTAGCTGCAGTTCAGATTGCAGGTGTGCGCCACGTGCAGGCAGAGCGCCTTGATGACATCGCCGCTTTTCTCTTTAAAGCGTCCGGCCATCGGCTCAAAGCGGTCAGGCGTAAAGAGCTGGCCTGCGTCCTTCAGTGCCGTGATCTCGTCATAGCAGGCGTCGGCCTCGCTCTCCGTCAGGCCCTCCACACGATATTTTGCCAGCATCTCCGCCGTGATCTCTTCCCGGCTTTTCGACTCGTAAAGGGCAATCATGTCATAGGCGAGCCCGTCCACCAGATGGACGGCGCCCGAGCACACGTCCAGCACGATGTGATATCCGTTCAGCTGATACTGATGAATCATTCCGATCCTCCCCGATTTAAGAAAAATGCCGCCTTCCGGCGGCATTCCTTCTTTTGAAAGCTTACTTCTCAGCTTCGGTGTTCTCGCACTTCTGGTTGGCGATGCCGCAGCTGGTCTTGCATGCGGACTGGCAGGAAGTCTGGCACTCGCCGCAGCCGCCGTTTTTCGCGCTTTCGCAGAGATTGCGCGTATTGAGCGTCACAATATGTTTGCGTTCCATGTTCAAATCCTCCCGATGAATTTAATCTTTTATACCATAGAAAGCGGATGAAGTCAAGGTCTCATTTCGAGTGCCTCAGGCTTTGGGGAGATAGACCGAAGCGCTCTGGCCGAGCATCAGGCTGTCGGCATCCACGGAGAGGTGCACCGTGTAATAGGCGGCGTTCTGCCGGGTCACGCCGAGGCCGGAGATCTCGGTGACGGTACCGGTCAGGATCTCGTTCTCTTTCGTGTCCAGGGTTACCGGCACCCGGTCACCCACCTTCAGGCCGTTCAGGTCCATCTCATCCACATCCGCCACGATCTCGAGGGAATCGGTCCGGCTGATGCGGGCCAGCAGCTGTCCCTTCCATACCTGCTGGCCGGATGCCGCAGCGACGGCGGAGATCACGCCTGCCGCCGGCGAGCTCACCTCCGGCACGGCGCCCAGGTCCGCATCCGGGCCCAGCAGTTCGAAGAGCGTATCGCCCTTTTTCACCGTCTCGCCGCGGCCGACCTTCAGCGCGGTCACCACGCCGGAGGCAGGCACCGTCACGTCGTCACGCCGATACACGATGCCCTCGCCCACACGGCAGTCATAGCTGTAATCCTCGTCCTTGTACAGCCCGATCTTCCTGCCGATGTTGTAATCCCCGGTATGAATCTCCACCTCATAATACTCGTCCGCGGTGGAAATCACGATGCCGGTCCCCTCCTCGCTGCCGAATTTGAACCAGAGAGGCTGGCCGACATGGACATGCAGGCAGTCCTGGTTTTCGTACGCGGTGAGGTACGAGGCATGCATCCGGGAGATATACTCCGGCTCGATCGCGAGCACCGTGCCGTAGGTGGCCATCGCCGCATCGGCGCTGTCCCCCTCCTCGACGAACAGAGCGCTCACGCTGCCGTTTACCGGAGCCGTAACGCGCGTGGTCATCATCTGAAACAGAACATCGCCTGCTTCCACCGTGTCCCCGGCGCTCCAGTCAAAGGGCAGCAGCGTGCCCGAGCAGGGAGCGGTCAGGTCCTCGAAGCGGGAGGCCTGTACGGTGCCGTTGGAGATGGAATACGCGGACAGGTCGGTCTCCGCGGATGCCGGGGCGGCCGGCAGGGATGCAAGCAGCACCGCACAGATCAGAATACTGAATACTCTTTTCATCGAATTGCTCCTTCTGTTACTCTACACTTTTCAGGGCCTCGACCATGTCGATGCCGCGTACCTTGCGCGTCAGCAGCCATTCCACGAACAGCGTGAAGAAAAAGGTGATCACACTTGCCATGCACACCGAGCGGATGCTGACATGGCTCACGAACACCATGGATTCATACTCGCAGGTCTTCAGAATGATTGTCACCAGCGCGATCCCCGGCGCGATGCCCAGCAGCACCCCCAGGATCGCGGTCAGGCTGCTCTCGCGCAGCATCAGCGAACGGATCTCACGCTGATGGTAGCCCAGCACCTTGAGCGTGGCATAGTCCCGCACCCGTTCGGTGAAGTTCATCAGACCCATGTTGTAGCAGATGACAAAGGCCAGACCCAGCGCCGCAGCGGTGAGAATCGAGAAGGCCGTCGCCGTCGCATCCAGAACCGTCATGCCGTCTAGGAACTGGTTTTCCAGATAGCGGACCCGGTCCGTCTCGTCCATCTCATCAATTTGATGCAGCGTCATCTCATCGGGCCGGAGCATCAGCAGCGACGTGACGGCAAAATCGCCCTTCCGCAGGCTGTTCCAGGCCTTCTCGCTCATGAACAGCCCCTGCCCGGCATTGGTTTCGGCAAAGCCGCGGATTTCGATCTTGATCGGTTCGGTCTCGCCGACCAGGAGCATGTCGACGGTGTCGCCGGGTTCGACGCCGATGACGGAGGCCAGCTTCCGGCTGATCACCGCGCCCCGGTCCGGCAGAGGCAGAACCGTCTGGTCCGCAGAAAGCCGGATGAGCGTCTGGTCCTCCTTCAGCACGGTAAGCAGGCAGGCGCGGTTGGCATGGCCGCCGCGGAGAGACACGCTCTTTTCCATGATGCCCTCCAGGACCTCGGCATGCAGACGGTTTCGGTAGCTTTCCAGCGTACCGGCCTGCGCATCCTTCAGGTCAACACGCAGCTCGTAGGCCAACGTCCCGCCGTAATACTGGCGCATGAACCAGGTGATGGATTCCTGCAGGCCGAAGGTTGCGATGATCAGCATGTTGCAGCAGATGATGCCTACCAGCAGGATGAAGGTACGGCCCTTGTTCCGCAGAAGGTTGCGGATGATCATCTTGCTGTTGAAGGAAAAGCGCCGCCAGAGGGCCGGCCAGCGCTCGAGCAGCATGCGGGTGCCGCCCCGCGGCGGCTTGGGCCGCATGAGCTCGGCCGTCTGCTCGGAAAGCGAGCTGCGCAGCGTCCGCATGCAGATCAGCACCGACAGCAGCACCGACAAAAGGGTCATGATATAGGAGGGCAGACTCACCGGCGGACGCAGCATGTAAGGATAGCGTGAGTTGTGGACCATCATGGTCCAGAGCACATCCGGCAGCGTGTACCAGCCGACATACAGGCCGATGAAGGAGCCCACCGACGAGGGCAGCAGCGCATACCAGAGGTAGTGCCGCCGGATCTGGCGGTTGGTATAGCCCAAAGCCTTCAGCGTGCCGATCTCCAGGCGCTCCTTGTCGATCATGCGCCCGAGCGTGGACACCACGATCAGCGCCGCCACCGAGAACGCAACCACGGGGAACACATAGGTCATCCCCTGGAACATGACGGCATAGCTCCGTGCAGAGGAGATGCTGCGGTGCGAGGCAGCCGACACGACCAGCGCACCGGGCACGGCCTTTTCCAGCGCAGCCTCGACCGCGCCGGCATCCGCCCCGGGTTCCATTTTGACGAGCGCGTTCGTGTACGGCAGCATCGGCACGGCGGCATGCGAGAGTATGATAAAGCCGTAATGCTCCGGGTCCGGCGTGGCGTCCCTGCTCGTGACGGTATACTCCGCCGAGAGCACCGTACCACGTATGAGAAAGCGCAGCCGCTGGCCGCCCAGCTTCAGCGTGACAGAATCCCCGGGTGCGAGGCCATGGGCTGCGGCAAACTGCTCCTCCATCAGGCAGCCCTTCGTGTCGCCGGGCGTGAGCAGAGATCCGGCGCGCAGACAGGGCCGGTTGATGAGAAAATCCCCTTCGTAGATTTCCAGGGCGGCCTCGACGTCCTCCCCCAGATCCTCCACATCCACAAGCATGGAGGTACGGGGCTGGACCTGCGCCACCCCGTCCACGTGCGCGATCCGCTCAAGATCCAGCCGGGAAAGGGAGGCGGCGTTGACCCAGAAGTCCGCCAGCCGGCATTCTTCAAAATAGGTCTCGACCGTCAGATCCATCAGGCGCCAGGTGCCGTCCAGGCCGGAAAAGACCCAGGTACCCAGGAAGCAGAGCAGGATCATGGCAAGAAACTGCATGGCGTTTTCGCGCATGTCCCGCAGCAGCTTTCTGAAAAGCGGCGATCCGGTCACCATTGGATTTCCTCAACGCGGATGGGATGTTCGTTGACGGTCACCTCCTGCACCGTGCCGTTTTTCAGCCGGATGATCCGGTTTCCGAGCGGTGCAATGGCGGCGTTGTGCGTGATAATGACCACCGTCGTGCTGTAATCCCGGCAGAGGCGCGTCAGGAGCTCGAGCACCTGCTCGCCGGTTTTGCTGTCCAGCGCGCCGGTGGGCTCGTCACAGAGCAGCAGAGCGGGGTTCTTGCACAGGGCCCGGGCGATGGAGACACGCTGCTGCTCGCCGCCGGAGAGCTGCGCCGGAAAGTTGTTCATCCGGTCGCCCAGGCCGACCTGCCGCATGACCTCGGCAGGATTCAGCGCATTCGGGCAGACCTGCTGTGCGAGCTCCACATTCTCGAGGGCGGTCAGGTTGTGCATCAGGTTATAAAACTGGAACACAAAGCCCACGTCCAGCCGGCGGTACTCGGTGAGCCGGCGGTCGTTCATGTCCGTGACGACCCGGTCCCCGACCGTAATCCGGCCGGAGCTGGCCCTGTCCATGCCCCCCAGCAGGTTCAGCACGGTGGTTTTGCCTGCGCCGCTGTGCCCCAGGATGACGCACAGCTCGCCCTTTTCGATGCCGAAGGAGACATGATCCGCCGCGTGCACGACGGAATCGCCGGCGGGATAATCCTTGCAGACATTCTCAAATGTAATATAGCTCATAGCATCCTCTCCGGAATCCTGTGACGGCATTTTCCTCTCAGCCACAGAGTACCATGCTCTTTCTTTCCCGTCAAGCAGAAAGCCCTCTCTGCAAAGAGAAGGCTTTCCACTCTTAACTTCCGGCTTTCCGCTTTTCGATGCGCGGGAGCCAGTAATCCCTGCCGTACACCAGGCATTCGGCGACGAAGCACATGGGAAGCGCCCAGAAAACATCCAGGGCGGAATGCTGTTTGATAAAGCAGACGGACAGGCAGATCATCAGCACGAAAAAGCTCAGCAGCGCCTTCCGGCCCTTTCCCAGTTCCCGGTCCTTGAGGGCGACCGAGAGAATGCCCAGGGAATAGCCCACATGCAGGGAGGGGCAGACGCCGGTATTGGTGTCAAAGGAATAGATAAAGGCCACGAGGGCAGTCAGAATGTTGTCTCTTTCAAAAACCGCGGGACGCAGGTCCTGCCGGCTGGGGTAGACGATGTAGCAGGTCATGGCAATGACCTGGGTGATGATGATGAAGGTCTGGAGCTTTCGGAATTTCGGCGGATCGTAGAACAGCGTATAGGCCAGCGAGCCAAATACGAGGAGGTACCAGCCGACGTAAAATATGACAAAAAACTCGTTAAAGGGGATGAGATCGTCAAGGGCACAGTGGATGGGATGGCATTTCTCCGGCGGGATCAGGTTCTCCGTTATGAAATACATGGCGAAGTAAAAGATCCAGCCGCCGAGAAGCTTGATATGGGAAAATCGCGGCTCGTTGAGCCTGCTCAGGGAAAAGCCGCTGTAATCATACGGTTTTTTCTTCATGCGAAAATACCTCTAAGGGGATATTCTTGGGGTAATCCTTTTTGGGGATGTTGGGATAGGGCACGACGGTGTGCTCGGGCAGGGAAACGGCCATGCGCGTGATGTCGTCCATCAGGGCATTGCAGATCCGTGCGCGCTCGCTGCGGATGTCGGCCTCGGGATTGAAGCGGACCGGCGTGCCGAAATACAGCCTGCTCAGATACGGTGCAACATAAAGCGGCACAAACTGCAGCGTCTTGCCGGATTTCTTGTAATAAAACCGGGCTAGGTCGACAAACTTATCCTGAAAGGCATGCACGATGTTGTTGTGCTCATCATAGCATTCCGGAAAGATCACCATGCTGCTGCCCTCGTCCAGCCGCTCCATCGAGCGGCGGAATGTCGAGATGAGGCGGGTGTCGTGATAAACCCCCACGGTATGGGCGCTGTTGAAAATCAGCACGCACAGCGGGGCAACCAGATAGCTGGAGATTTTAAACAGCCAGCGGACCGTCTTGGGTTTTCCGGACCAGAAGTCGCGGTAGGCATAGGCCGGCACCTCCTTCAGGTGCATCATTTCGCCTGCGCACCAGACATCGTGCTTTCCGGGGATATAGAGTTCCCCGGCGATGGGGCCGAACATCTGGCTGTGGTTGCCGACGATGACGCAGGGCTCGTCCGGCAGGTTTTCCGTCCCCTCGAGGCGGTATTTCGGGGAAAGCTGCCACACGAACCAGCGGATGACCCGATAGAGGACGGGTGTTTTTTTGTCATTCAGATTACTCAGGACGCTCATGCCTTCTGCCTCATGACGATCAGAATAGATAGAATTATAGCGCGAAAAAAGGGTCAGAGAATCAATAATCTGTGAATAAGTACCTCGCAGCGGATCAGAAGCCGGCCTCCGGGAGGCAGTGCATCTGGGTCCTGCCGAGGACGCGGAAGCCCTCGGCCGTGCGGTGCAGACTCCGCAGTCCGAAATCGGCGGCGCGCAGCCTCAGGTAGAGCCGGATGGCCTTTCCGGCGGCACAGTCGGTCGGAAACTGGCTTTTATGGAAGTCGAAGATCGCCGAAAGCTGTTTGTCCAGATAGCCGGAGGTATCGACAAAACAGTTGGCGCGGGCGGTCATATACAGCGCCAGCGCCTGTACCGGCGCATCGGGCGCCCCAAAACGCTCCATAATGCCGGGGTTCCCGGAGAAGAGGGCAAGGGTTTTGGCCGTTCGCCCGACGTTCAGATGGTCCGGGTGGCACTCGGAGGATACGTCGGGATCCGGTGCGAAAATGACATCCGGCCGAAAGTCCCCGATCACACGGGCGATCTCGCCGCTCAGGTCCTCGGCGGAATAGAAGCCGCCGTCACAGAGATTGAGAAAGCGAAGGTCCTTCACGCCGAGAAAGGCGGCAGAGTCGCCGGCCTCCCAGCGCCGGAGCTCTGCAAGCTCCTCCGGCTTCAGGGTCATATCCAGTTCGTCCGTGCCGTAGCGTCCGTCGGCACAGATCAGAAAGCAGATCTCCTTCCCCTCCGCCGCCAGACGGGCAGCGGTGGCGCCGGCGCCGATCTCGATATCGTCCGGGTGCGGGCCGATGAAGAGATAGCGGGAAAAGCTTTCGATTTTCGGAAGCGGGGCGGCAAAACGGAGAATCGTTCGTATCAGCATGGAAAACCTCCGATAAGAGGAATCGGAAAGTACAGAGACGGGAGAGGCATCTCCCGTCTCTGTATTTTTTGTGTTATGGGGATGCTCAGAGAGCGTTGGTCTTGGTAACCAGCTTGCTGAGGTCAACGTATTCGTCGACCGTTGACGCGATGGTCTCGTCCGTCTTCTCCTGGAAGTCACGGTAGACAGAGAGCCCGGAGCCGGCGGGGATCAGCTTGCCGATGATGACGTTTTCCTTCAGGCCGACCAGATGGTCCACCTTGCCCTTGATGGCCGCATCGGTAAGGACGCGGGTCGTCTCCTGGAAGGAGGCGGCGGACAGGAAGCTGTCGGTGGCAAGCGATGCCTTGGTAATGCCCATGAGGAGCTGGGTATAGGTTGCGGGGACGAGGTCTTCCTCACCGTTGGCAGTCCGCTCGGCAATGGTGCGGTTGGCCGCCTTGACGGCGGAGATGTCAACCGTGGCGCCGCTGAGCAGATCGGTGCTGCCCGGATCCTCCACACGGACCTTGCGCATCATCTGGCGCACGATTACCTCAATGTGCTTGTCATTGATGTCGACGCCCTGCTGGCGGTAAACCTTCTGGACCTCGCTGGTGATATAGCTGCGCACGCCCTGGCGGCCGAACTCGTCGTCGTTGATGCCGCGGATGCGGAGCACCTCATGCGGGTTCAGCGCACCGGAGGTCATGGCCTGGCCGCGGTCGACATGGTCGCCGTTGTGCACCTGGATGCCGGCGCTGTGCGGGACAAGATAAACCTTGGTCTCGCCCTCCGCCTCGTTGGTGACGGTCAGGGAGTACATGACGCCCTTCTTGGCCTCCTCGATGGACACGGTGCCCGAAATCTCAGCCAGGACGGCCATTTTCTTGGGCTTGCGGGCCTCGAAAAGCTCTTCAACACGGGGAAGACCCTGGGTGATGTCGTCGCCCGCGACGCCGCCGGTGTGGAAGGTACGCATGGTCAGCTGCGTGCCCGGCTCGCCGATGGACTGCGCCGCGATGACGCCGACCGCTTCGCCCATGTTGACGGGGCGGCCGATGGCGAGGTTGATGCCGTAGCACTTGGCACAGATGCCGGTCTGGGCTTCGCAGGTCATGACGCTGCGGATGAAGGCGCGGTGGATGCCGTGGGCCTCCAGAACGGCGGCGTCTGCCGGCATCAGCATATGATCGGTGTCAAAGAGCACCTCGCCGGTTTCGGGATCGGTGATCGGCTTTGCCGGGAAGCGGCCGTGAATGGCTGTGGCAAAGTCCTTGACCAGCTGGCCGCGGTCGTACTCGGCCTGGGCCCAGACGCCCTCCTCGGTGCCGCAGTCCTGCTCACGGATGATGACGTCCTGGCATACGTCGACCATGCGGCGGGTCAGGTAACCGGAGTCGGCCGTACGAAGCGCCGTATCGGCCATACCCTTTCGGGCACCACGGGTGGAGATAAAGTACTCCAGAACGGAGAGGCCTTCACGGAAGTTGGACTTGATGGGGATTTCGATGGTCTTACCGGAGGTGTTGGCCATCAGGCCGCGCATGCCGGCCAGCTGACGGATCTGGTTCATCGAGCCGCGGGCGCCGGAGTTGGCCATCATATAGATCGGGTTATACTCGTTCAGGGTGCCCTGCAGGGCATCGGTGACCTTCTTGGTGGTGGACTCCCACTCGGAGACGACCAGGCGGTAGCGTTCGTCCTCGGTGATGAAGCCGCGCTTGTACTGGCGCTCGATGTTGATGACCTCGTGCTCGGTCTCGGAGATGAGACGGTTCTTTTCACTCGGCACGGTCATGTCGGCGACCGAGATGGTGATGGCGCCCTTGGTGGAATACTTGTAGCCCATCGCCTTGATGCTGTCGAGCACCTCGGCCGAGATGGTGAAGCCGTACTTCTGGATGCAGCGGTCGATGATGTCGCCCAGCTGCTTCTTGCCGACCTGGAAGCTGATCTCATAGTTGAACGCCTGCTCGGGATCGCTGCGGTCGACATAGCCCAGATCCTGCGGGATATTCTCGTTGAAGATGATGCGGCCGACGGTCGTGGTGATGATGCGGCTCTGCTCGGCGCCGTCCACCGTTTTGGTGACGCGCAGGCGGATCGGGGCATGCAGGCCGACGTCGCCCTCGTTGTAGGCCATGATGGCCTCGTTGGCATCGCGGTAGATGAGAAGCGGCTTGTATTCCGCCTTCGCGGTGCCTTCCTTGGCCGCCTTGAGATTCAGGGCATAGAGCTCGTCGCCGTCCACCACGGTATTGGCCTCGAGACCGGTGTCGCCCGGGTCGGTGACCAGGAGCTGTTCGGCGCCCTTCTCTTCCTTGCCGATGCGGATCATCGTCAGGTAGTAGGAGCCGAGGATCATATCCTGAGTCGGAACCGTAACGGGATGGCCGTCCTGCGGACGCAGGAGGTTGTTGGCAGACAGCATCAGCACTCTCGCCTCGGCCTGGGCCTCGGCGCTCAGAGGCACGTGAATGGCCATCTGGTCACCGTCAAAGTCGGCGTTGTACGCGGTGCAGACCAGCGGGTGCAGACGCAGTGCGCGGCCTTCCACCAGGATCGGCTCGAAAGCCTGGATGCCGAGACGGTGCAGGGTCGGCGCGCGGTTGAGCAGGACCGGATGCTCCTTGATGACGTACTCCAGGGCGTCCCAGACCTCGGTCTTCTGCTTGTCGACCATCTTTTTGGCGGACTTGATGTTGTTGGCGATGCCGTCCTCAACCAGCTTCTTCATGACGAAGGGGCGGAACAGTTCGATCGCCATCTCCTTGGGTACGCCGCACTGATAGATCTTGAGATCCGGGCCGACGACGATAACGCTTCGGCCGGAGTAGTCGACACGCTTGCCCAGCAGGTTCTGACGGAAGCGGCCCTGCTTGCCCTTGAGCATGTCGCTGAGGGATTTGAGCGCGCGGGAGTTGGCGCCGGTAACGGCACGGCCGCGGCGGCCGTTGTCGATGAGGGCGTCCACGGCCTCCTGCAGCATGCGCTTCTCATTGCGCACGATGATGTCGGGGGCGTTGAGCTGCATCAGTCTCTTCAGACGGTTGTTGCGGTTGATGACGCGGCGGTAGAGGTCGTTGAGGTCGGAGGTCGCAAAGCGGCCGCCGTCCAGCTGGACCATGGGACGGATTTCCGGCGGGATGACCGGGAGAATGGTCATGACCATCCACTCCGGACGGTTGCCGCTCTGGCGGAAGGCCTCGACGACCTCGAGGCGTTTGACCAGCTTGGCCTTTTTCTGGCCGCCGGCGTTTTTGAGCTCTTCACGCAGCTCCTCGGCCAGGGCATCACAGTCGATCTGCTCGAGCAGCTTCTGAATGGCCTCGGCGCCGATGCCGGCCTCAAAATCGTCCTCATATTTCTCACGCATCTCGCGGTATTCGCGCTCGGTCAGGATCTGGCAGCGCTGGAGCGGGGTGAAGCCGGGGTCGATGACAATGTAGTTGGCAAAATACAGGACCTTTTCCAGCATACGCGGGGTCAGATCCAGCATCAGGCCCATGCGGCTGGGGATGCCCTTGAAGTACCAGATGTGGCTGACCGGGGTGGCAAGCTCGATATGGCCCATGCGCTCACGGCGCACCTTGCTCTTGGTGACCTCGACGCCGCAGCGGTCGCAGATCTTGCCCTTATAGCGGATCTTCTTGTACTTGCCGCAGTGGCATTCCCAGTCCTTGGTGGGTCCGAAAATGCGTTCGCAGTACAGGCCGTCACGCTCGGGCTTGAGGGTACGGTAGTTGATGGTCTCAGGCTTTTTGACCTCGCCGTAGGACCATTCGAGTATTTTCTCAGGAGAGGCAATGCCGATCTGAATGGCATCAAACGGTGTATAACTCATCACTCATCCTCCTCTGCGTTTTCGGCAGCGTTTTCGCTGTAATCATCGCTGTAGTCGTCGCTGTATTCGAGATCCGCCCCGAGCTCCTCTGCCGGAACGTCGTCGATCGAGTAGCCCTCGGAAACGATCTCGTCATCGCTGGACTGGTAGACCATTTCCTCGCGGATATCGACGGGGACGTAATCGTCGTCATCCTCGTCCTTCAGCTCGATCTCGTTGCCCTCTTCGTCCAGGACACGCACATCCAGGCACAGGCTCTGCAGTTCCTTGATGAGGACCTTGAAGCTCTCGGGAATACCCGGCTGCGGGATATTGTTGCCCTTGACGATGGCCTCGTAGGTCTTGACACGGCCGGTCACGTCGTCCGACTTGACCGTCAGGATCTCCTGCAGGGTGTAGGCGGCTCCGTAGGCCTCGAGCGCCCAGACCTCCATTTCGCCGAAGCGCTGGCCGCCGAACTGGGCCTTGCCGCCCAGAGGCTGCTGGGTCACAAGGCTGTAGGGGCCGGTGGAACGGGCGTGGATCTTATCGTCGACCAGGTGGTGGAGCTTGAGGAAGTAGACCCAGCCCACCGTGACGTCGTTATCGAACTTTTCGCCGGTACGGCCGTCATACATGACGCTCTTGCCGTCCTCGCGGAGACCGGCCTGCTTGAGCGTCTCGCGGATGGTCAGCTCGTTGGCGCCGTTGAAGATCGGCGTCGCCACCTTCCAGCCGAGGGCCTGGGCCGCATAGCCGAGGTGAACCTCGAGGACCTGACCGATGTTCATACGCGAGGGAACGCCCAGGGGGTTCAGGACGATGTCCAGCGGCGTGCCGTCGGGCAGATAGGGCATATCCTCACGCGGGAGAATGCGCGAAACGACGCCCTTGTTGCCGTGGCGGCCGGCCATCTTGTCGCCGACAGAGATCTTGCGCTTCTGCGCGATGTAGACGCGGACGACCTGGTTGACGCCGGGATTCATCTCGTCGCCGCCCTCACGGGTGAAGACATTGACATCGACGACGATGCCGCTTTCACCGTGGGGCACCTTCAGCGAGGTATCGCGGACCTCGCGGGCCTTCTCACCGAAGATGGCGCGCAGGAGGCGCTCTTCCGCGGTGAGATCGGTCTCGCCCTTCGGCGTGACCTTGCCGACGAGGATGTCGCCGGCGGTAACCTCGGCGCCGACCATGATGATGCCGCGCTCGTCCAGATACTTGAGCGCATCGTCACCGACGCCGGGAATATCGCGGGTGATCTCCTCGGGGCCAAGCTTGGTATCACGGGAATCGCACTCGTACTCCTCGACATGGATGGAGGTGAACACGTCCTCCATGACAAGGCGCTCGTTGAGCAGGATGGCGTCCTCGTAGTTGTAGCCTTCCCAGTTCATGTAGCCGACCAGGATGTTCTTGCCGAGGGAAATCTCGCCGTCAGCGGTGCTGGGGCCGTCCGCAAGGACGTCGCCCTCCGCCACGCGGTCGCCGACGGAGACGATCGGGCGCTGGTTGATGCAGGTGCCCTGGTTGGAGCGGGCGAACTTGATGAGGCGGTAGTCCTTGGTCTCGCCGCC
Source organism: uncultured Eubacteriales bacterium (assembly GCA_900317375.1). GTDB lineage: Bacteria > Bacillota > Clostridia > Oscillospirales > Oscillospiraceae > Limivicinus. The sequence goes on along the minus strand of ONGJ01000010.1, from coordinate 29,781 downwards.
GTCATAGCGGACGACAATATGCTCGGCATCCACACGGGTAACCGTGCCCTCGCCCTCAGAGAGGACGCAGACGCCCGAGTCGACCGCGCATTTGTGCTCGATGCCGGTGGCGACGATCGGGGCCTGGGTGGTCATCAGGGGAACGGCCTGACGCTGCATGTTTGCGCCCATCAGGGCACGGTTGGCGTCGTCGTTCTCCAGGAAGGGAATCATGGCCGTTGCGATGGAGACCATCATCTTGGGGCTGACGTCGATATAGTCGACCTCTTCCCTGTTGACCTCGATGGTGTCGTTGCGGTGACGGCAGGTAATACGCGGATTCTTCAGGCAGCCGTTCTCGTCCACGGGCTCGGAGGCCTGGGCGACGATATACTGGTCCTCCTGATCGGCGGTCATATAGGTGATCTCGTCCGTCAGGCGGCAGGTGCCCTTCTCGACGCGGCGGTAGGGGGCCACGAGGAAGCCGTACTCATTGGCACGGGCATAGGAGGCGAGATAGTTGATCAGGCCGATGTTCGGACCTTCCGGCGTCTCAATGGGGCAGAGACGGCCGTAGTGGCTGTAGTGGACGTCACGGACGTCAAAGCTCGCCCTCTCTCTGGAGAGACCACCGGGGCCGAGGGCCGACATGCGGCGCTTATGGGTCAGCTCGGACAGGGGGTTGGTCTGGTCCATGAACTGGCTCAGCGGCGAAGAGCCGAAGAACTCCTTGATCGCGGCCGTGACCGGGCGGATGTTGATGAGGCTCTGGGGTGTGACGATGTCGAGATCCTGCAGGGTCATGCGCTCGCGGATCACGCGCTCCATGCGCGAGAAGCCGATGCGGAACTGATTCTGCAGCAGCTCGCCCACGCAGCGTACGCGGCGGTTGCCCAGATGGTCGATATCGTCCGGTTCGCCGATGCCGTGGGCCAGGCAGTTGAGGTAGTTGACCGAGGCGAAGATGTCGTCGGCAATGATATGCTTGGGGATCAGGTCCTCGATATGCTCGCGGATCGCATCCTTCAAAGCGTCGCCTGTGAACTGTTCGGTCAGCTCGCGCAGGAGGATGCCGCGGACCTTTTCGCGGATGCCGAGCTCTGCCGGGTCAAAGTCAACATAATGCGCCATGTCGACCATGCCGTTGGAGAAGATGCGGACCTTTTTCCCGTCGGCAACGATATCCAGCGAGACGATGCCGGCCTCGTCGATCAGGCGGGCCTTTTCGCGGGTAAGGACCTCGCCCTCCTCGGCGATGATCTCGCCGGTGGCGGGATCCAGCGCCATGCAGGCCAGCTCATAGCCGACAATGCGCGGATACAGCGCGAGCTTCTTATTAAACTTGTAGCGGCCGACATTGGAGAGCTCATAGCGGCGGCGGTCATAGAAGAGACCGTCCAGAAGAGTCTCGGCCGACTCGACCGTGGGAGGATCGCCCGGGCGGAGTTTGCGGTAAATCTCAATCAGGCACTCGTCGCGGTCCTGGGTGGTATCCTTTTCCAGCGTGGCGAGCATGCGCTCATCCTCGCCGTAGATTTCCTTCAGTCGCTCATTGGTGACGGCGCCGGTGGTCTTCTCGGCAACACAGCTGAGCCAGGTGGAGGGGCTGTCCTCCTTATAGGCCCCCATCGCCTTCAGGAACCAAGTGATGGGAAGCTTGCGGTTCTTGTCGATACGGACGTTGAAAAGGTCGTTTCCGTCGGTCTCATACTCCAGCCAGGCACCGTGATACGGAATCACCGTGGAGGAATAGATGCTGAGCAGCGATTTGTCAACATCACGGCCGAAGTAAACGCCGGGGGAACGGACAATCTGGGAGACGATGACGCGTTCCGCACCGTTGATGATAAAGGTGCCGCCCTCGGTCATGACAGGGAAATCGCCCATGAAGATTTCCTGTTCCTTGATCTCCTCCGTCTCCTTGTTGCGCAGACGGACCCGCACCTTCAGCGGGCGGGCATAGGTGGCGTCGCGGGCCTTGCACTCTTCCTCCGAGTACTTCGGCGCGTCATTCATGGAGTAGTCGATGAAGCTCAGCTCCAGGTTGCCGGAATAGTCCGTGACGGAATCCACATCCCGGAAAACCTCTTTCAGCCCGGTATTCAGAAACCAAGCATAAGAGCTCTTCTGAATCTCGAGCAGATTCGGCATGTCCATGATTTCCTGTGTGCGGGCAAAGCTTTTGCGGAGCGTTTTCCCGTAAAGAACATCCGTAGGCATTGGCACTCTCTCCTCATTCACGAACGCCGGGGTGAGTTGTCACTTTTTGCACACCCTGCGTTGATTTTACTTGCCGATCATGCTATACTGTTTTCAAGGTGGACAGGTGTCCCCCTCCTCCACGCACAATAAGCAAGGTATTTTAGCATCGGCGCTTGGCATTTGTCAAGCTTTTTTTGTTAAGAAAGCGCTTTTTTGCGTTTTCCGAAAAAAATCCTCTGGCGGGAGCCCTGCTCCGGCCGTTTTCTTTTTTGAGGTAAGCCCTATGACTGTTCCCATCCTCGCGTCGCCCGCCCCCCTTCGCCTTGCATCCCCGCCCCTCGCGGTGGTGCTGATCCTGATGATCGAGGGGGTCTGCGCCCTCCTGCTGCTGCAGCACAGCGGCCTGCTGAAAACCCGGGCTGCCTGGGTGGTCAGCACGGTGCTTCTCGTGCTCGGCCTCGGTCTGCGGGGCGCCGTGTTCAGCTATGAAACCCTGGACTATCAGAACTTTCTTGCGCGCTGGGTCGAATTCTTCCGGCAGCACGGCGGCTTTGCCGCGCTGAAATACGAGATCGGCAACTATAATATCCCCTATCTGTATTTTCTGGCGCTGTTCTCGCTGCTGCCGCTGAAGGATCTTTATTTCATCAAGCTGCTGAGCACGGCGTCGGATCTGCTGCTCGCCTGGGGCGTGATGCTGCTGTGCCGCCGCTTTACAAAAAAAAATCGCCGCTTGATCGCCGCTTATTTTACGGCGTTCTTCCTGCCGACGGTCTTTCTCAACAGCGCGGTGTGGGGGCAGTGCGACAGCCTGTATGCGGCGCCGCTGGTGCTGGGGGTCTGGTGCGCACTGGACGGGCGCCCGGCAGAATCGGTGATTCTGGCTGCGGTCGCGTTCGGCTTTAAGCTGCAGGCGGTGTTCGTGCTGCCGGTCTATGCCGTTTTTCTGATGACCGGGAAAATAAAATGGAAACACGTGCTGCTCTTTCCGGTGACGTATCTGATTCTGGTTCTGCCGGCCGTGTGCGCAGGGAGACCGCTCTGGGAAACCGTCACGCTCTATTTCAGCCAGACGGGCAGCATCGGCAGCGGGCTGAACTACAACTCCCCTTCCGTGTTTTCGGTATTCACGGACATCCACAACCCCGCGGCCGCGGCCACCGTCGGCATCTGCCTCGCCGCATTTTATATGCTGAACCTGCTGGCGGTGTCATGGGTCTATCGGGACCGGATGAACGACAAGGCTATCCTGGCGCTGTGCCTGCTGTTTGCGATCGGCATCCCCTTCTTTCTGCCGCACATGCATGAACGATATTTCTATGCGGCGGACATTTTTTCCCTGGTCCTTGCCTTCGCCGTACCGCTCTGCTTTCCCGTCGCCCTGCTGGTCCAGTTTGCGTCCCTGCTGGGCTATCATGCCTATCTGAAAATGCGGTATCTGCTGCTGATGAATCACGGCGCCGCGGCCCTGATCGCAGCTTTTGCACTGACGTTGCTCTGCTTCATCGGCGCCATCCGGGAAGGCCTGCCGAAACGCCGAAGGAAAAAGGCCGCTTCGTGACACGATAAAATTCCTGCTTGACAAGCGGAGCAGGGCTGTGTATAATTGCTTTTGCCTTGAGGGGCAGATGCGAGAGTGCTGGAATAGGTAGACAGGCACGTTTGAGGTGCGTGTGTCAACCGACGTGTGAGTTCAAGTCTCATCTCTCGCACCATGAAAAACAGCTCGGAAAGTTTTTCTTTCCGGGCTGTTTTCTTATGCATATGGAAGTCTCTGTTCTTTCTTCTTTTCACGCAGCCTCTCCGGCTTCCTCAGCAGACACGGGATCCAGGTCTTCAAAGACCGCCTGTGTGCCGTCCCAGGTCAGATAGAAAAAGTCAGAATGATAGGTCCTGTCCAGCATATCGCTGATCGTATACCGCAGTCTGTACTGTCCTTCCGGAAGCACCGAATCTTCTATGGCAAGATTCAGGTCGAAGACCAGCGGGTCGCTGTACTTCATGTCGCCGACCTGATCCAGATAATCACTGTATACCGGCCTGCAGACGTCAAAATCCAGACCAACCAGGGAAGCCAGGGACCAGGTGTTGCGGTCTACAAGGCCCGTGGAAGAATCATATCCGTCCCAGACGCCTTCCAGCTCGTAGGTCACGGCATATTCGTTCTCCGTGTCTTCCGCAGCTTCGTCATCCTGCGCTGCACTGTCAGGCATCTGAAAGGTCATATCCTCCGGATACTCCGCAAGAATCCGCAGCTTGCTCTCCTCGCCGAACACTCTGACGGGAGCCTGCAGCAGCACCTTGTTGCCTACAATGTCCTTGCTGCTGATGCTCAGGAATTCGCCCTCAATTGCCGGCCACCTGCCGGTAAAATGGGCTGCAAAGCTGGTCTTCTCGTCCGCAGCGTCAATCAGGTCAACGTCCTCGTTCTCACCGAGGGTGTACCAGCACTGATCCTGCTCGTTATAGCGCTGAAGCTCGTAGCGGATATACCCGCCGCTGTCTATGCCGGAATAGATGTTCAGGATTGCCTGGCTCTGGTCCTCCGCGGTTTCGGTGTCAAAGTCAACCGTGTACAGTTCAGGCCTCAGCTGCGGGATTTCGCCTACGATGTCGCAGACCCATTCCGGTGCGTCCCAATTCAGGTTGACAGCATCCAGAAAGGCCAGCTGCCACGGATTGCTGCAGCAGCGGGCCAGGCGGTTCAGCCAGCCTCTGCCGTCATCGCTGTAGCGCAGATAGACGGAAAGGCCGTGGGAATAGGGGTGATAGGCCTGGCGCACACTGTAGACGACGGCGTCATCCACGGCATTTTCCAGCTTCAGTGCTGTCTCTTTGGAAATGCCGCCTTTCATCCCTCTGCGGGCCATGTCATACAAATCCCACATCTCGGGGAACATATAGCGATCGGTTGTGCTGACGGCAAAAAGATAGTCTCCGAAAGCCGCAGGGTCCGAAATCAGGCCGACGACCTCCTGCATGTAATCGTTGAAGGCATCCGCCACGCTGTCGGTTTTGCTCAGGTCGATCAGCGAAAAAGTCAGACCCTTGTTGGAGCTTTCATCATCCCCCTCGGCATACATGATCTGGGTCGCGTTGCAGACGTTTTTCCCAAGGCGGACAGGACCGCAGCCCGGTTCATCATACAGGCACTGCACCCATTCCTCATAGTTGCTCCCCAGTCCCGGCAGGGCTTCCTCCGAGGCCACCAGATAGTCTGCATACGGCGCAACTGCCTGGGCGGTTTCCAGGCATGCCATCAGGCAGGCATCCATCATCACCAGGCTGAAATGGACCCCTCCGTTTTTCAGCGCGCGCTGCAGCCCCTCCAGACTCATCATCGCATCTTCGTGCAGTTCGTCCACGATCAGGCCGCTCGCGCTGCCGCCGCCGTGATCCCAGAGATCCAGCATGTAATGCTCAGCCGGATAATTTTCTGCGCTCCAGCGGATAAAATCCGAGAGTGTCGTATGCTTTGCCATGCTGGCAAGCTCCTGCTCGTCCACGAGGGTAAAGCCGTTTTCGTCCCAGCTCCAGCGCTGGAGTCTGTCCACGACAATGTCAATGCCGATGACGTCCTCCGCCTGCCAGCTCTTCGTGCCGCCGGTCTGAATCAGCACGTTGACTCCGTCGACGGGCACCGTCTCGGCGATCATCTCAAGGTTCGTTGTGGCCATGCCGTCCATGCTCTCCAGATCCGTTCCGCAGAGATAGATCATCACCGTCCACTGTGCCGGGTTCTCTGCCCCAGCCGCTTCTTCAGCCGCCTGCCCGGGCGTTTCGGCTTCCGCTTCCCTGACTTCATCTGCCGGTTCGGGCATCTCTGCCGCCGTTTCCGCCGGCTCAGGCAACTCTGCTGCCGTTCCCGCCGGTTCAGGCTGCTCTGCCGCTTCTTTTGCCGGTGCTATCACTTCGGCCGCCACGGGCACGTCCGCCTCTTCCGCCGCGCCCTGATCAGCCAGGGCCGTTGGCAGCAGGCTGCTCATCAGGCACAGAATCAGCACAAAGCAGAGCCATTTTGATAACCTGTTCATCTTCCCCCTCCGTCCTTTTATCATCTGACTGATACTTCCCGCGCGCTTATGCACCGGGCTTCTCTTATCATTCTCCCGTCTGCGGGAAAACAGAAACGCAGTTCTGCAGGATCTCTGAAGCTTCCCATTTTTTCCTCACCAGATCATAGCGCGTTCCGTCACAGGCATATACGGCAGGCTGGAAACGGATGAAATTGGGCGTCAGCGCCATCGTATAGGCACCTTCTCCGTACAGTCTTATCCTATCACCGACACACAGCTCAGATTCATCCCTGACAGTAAAAATCCTGTCGCCTTCCATGCAGGTACAGCCGCACAGTTCCTGAACGGGTTCTTTTTTTCTTTCGGCAGCACCAAGGATCTCGTACCTGTAGTTTTCTTTTCTGTAAAAGGGATCGATATCCATGCGGGTACCGTCGCAGGTGAGAATTCGCGCATCGCCGACCGTTTTCCTGTCAATGATACTCATCAAATAATCGATCGGTTCTTCCAGCAGGGCATACCCCGGCTCAAAAATGACAGTGACATTTTCGCAGTCCATGCTGTTTTTGATTGTACAGGCATAATCATGATAATCCGGATTCCCGGGCATTTTTTCGCAGAAACCCCCGCCGATATCCACATAAGACAGATCCAGCCGGTTATCCTTGATGACTTTATCCGCATATCTGCAGATGACTTCATAAACCTCAATGCTTCTTGTCGTCGATGTGCGGTGCAGGTGGATGCCTTTGAGCTGCATTCCTTTCCTGCGTATGACAGACAGCGCATCCTGCAGTTCCCCGTTTTCCGCATCAAAGCCGAAGCGGCTGTTTTTCCCCACATAAGCGCTGCCCGGGCAGAGTTTCCACAGATCGATATTCAGCCGGATCCCGATGCTGCAGTCCTGTGTCCCGTCCAGATCGTCAAGCCAGTCCAGTTCTCTTTTTGTCTCAATGTTTACGCAGGCCCCGCCTCTGACAGCCTCAACGAAGGTTTCTCTGCTTTTCATGGGCCCGTTATAGATGATCCTGTTGATCGGAAAGCCGATCTTTCTGGCAAGGTCATACTCATCATCCGATACGACTTCTGCATACAGGCCCTGTGCACGGGCAAGACTCAGAAGATACGGAAGCGAATTCGTCTTTACGGAATAGGCAAGAATATGGGATTGAAAGCAGGATTGCAGCGATTTGCGGAATTCTTCTATCCGATCGCAAAGCTTTTTCGTATCAATGATAAAGCAGGGTGTCTTCAGCTCATCCAAAGAATGACAGCACACCGCTTTCTCTCTGCATTCGATTTTCTCATCCATCGGCCCACCCTCCGTTTCCGCTGTGCCTGTTCTGTCCCCTCTGTTATGATCGTCCGTTTTCAGGTTCAGAACGGGGTTCATTATAGCATACTCCTGTGCCTTCTTCAATACCGGCGGCCTGTCCGCGTTTGTGCTATGCGGCAAGGGGCAGGGCCAATCCGGCCGTTGACAACTCTGTTTTCCCGCCATATAATAAAGATAAGAATCTGTCAGCAATGCCGTAAACGGGAACGCTGATCATAAGGAGCTGAGCCTGTGAGCAGAAAAAAAGCCCTGATTACCGGCGGTGAATACGGGATGGGCAGGGGGATCGCCGCCTGCCTTGCCGAAGCCGGTTATGATATTGCCTTTTCCTATTATCCCGGAATGAACGATCCGCTGAAGGCGGTGGAAACATCCGAGGCGATCCTTCGGGAAAAAGGGGCAGAGGTTTGGTGCTACCCGGCTGATCTTTCCAAGCGGGAAGCGCCGAAGTGGCTGTTTGACAATGCCATCGCAGACCTGAAGGGCCTTGATCTGCTGGTCAACAATGCAGGCGTCAACATTCCGCGTCCGATCCAGGACATCACCGAGGACAATTTTGATTATCTGGTCGGGCTGGATTTCCGTGCCTATGTGATGATGATGCATTACGCCTCCAGATACATGATCGACAACGGGATCCGCGGAAACATCATCAACATCACCTCTTCCCGTGGGGAACGTGCCTATGCCAATGCCGGGCTTTACTGCGGGATCAAGGCCGGGCTGAATAAAATGACGGAAGCATTTGCCCTCGATCTCAGCGGTTACGGAATCCGCGTGAACAATGTGGCGCCCGGCGCTGTCCGCGTCAGAGGGAAACAGGAACTGCTGGATATCCGGGAAGGCAAGCCGACCGATTATTTCTGGAAAGAGGAGTACATCGAATCTCCGCAGGCGGTGGAAGTGGATTTCTGGGATGCCCTCGGGCCCAAGATCCCGCTGGGAAGAAGCGGGCTGCCGTCAGATATCGGAAATGCCGTCGTCTTTCTCTGTTCTGAAAAGGCAGAATATATCACCGGCATCACGCTTCGCGTCGACGGCGGCCTGATTCTGCCGGGCATGCCGGAGGACGCCGGCATTGAAGGCAGCGGCTGGAGATGATCTTCCGCTCCGGAAGGGCGAAAACCTGCAGTGCATGGGTGTTTTCGAGCTGAAAACACCCATTGACTTTGTGTTCGGCTTTGCGCATAATAAGTGTACGGATTTTCCGGCGGAACCGTATCAAAGGGCGAGCCGACAGAGAACCGGGAAAGAGGGATATGGTACCATGATCGATGAGACCCAGAGCAGCCAGGCAATCAGCAGGGCGGTGGAAGCCAAAAGAGAATATATGCGAAAGGCGCTGAGGGAGGATAATCTGTTCCATTACGAGTCCCTTACGCGTGACTTCCACATCGATGATGCGCAGTATGAAAGCGAACTGCTGCCTTTCTGGAAGCAATACGGGATGGCGCCGGAAAAGTACTGGTTTGAGATGGCGGGCTCGCGTGATCACGCGGTCAACCCCTTGTTTGTGCCGAGTGACTTCTATTTCTGCGACCTGATCCCCTATCTCAACAACATGCAGTTCCGGCACGGAACGCAGGATAAGTGCTATTATGATCTCCTGTTTCCGGATATTCACAGGCCGCGCAGCATCTGCCGCTGCATGTCCGGTCTGCACTATGACGGCAGCATGAACAGGATCAGCCGGGACAGAGCGGTTGATCTCATCCTGCGCGAATCGGGCGGGCTTGTGATCAAACCGTCGATCTACACCTGCGGCGGAGAAGATGTGAAAGCCCTTGCACCCGCTGCGCTGACGCGGAAGCAGGTGGAGAAGATTCTTGACGATGCCGGAGCGAACTTTATTGTGCAGGAGAAAGTAAACGAACATCCTGTGTACAGAAAAATCGCGGAAGGCGGCCCCACGACCGTGAGAGCACTGTCCATGCTGACGGAGGAAGGAACCTATATCCCCTACATGCTTCTCAGGGTCAGCCCTGCGAGCGACCAGATCGTGCATTACGGCAGGCAGGGCTACTATGCTGCCATCGGTGACGACAACAGGCCCGCCCGGAGAGTCCTGCGCGACTATCTGAAGGATAACGGAACCTTCATTCTTCCCCCGCGGTGGGAGGATATGCCTGCTCTGCTCAGGGAAGCCGAAGCGTCGCTGCCGGGCATGGACGACATCCGTGAGCAGGTAAAGCGGATGCACCCGAGGCTGCCGCATTTCCGGTGGATCGGCTGGGATTTCATGGTGGACGAAGCCGGGAAGGCCGTGTTTATCGAGTGCAACTTTGCGCCGGGATATTACGAGTCCCAGACGACGTGCTGCACACCGATTTTCGGGGATATGACGGAACAGGTGATTGACGATTTTTTCAGGGGGCGCAGCCTTGAGAAAAACCACATGCAGGGTATTCTGATACTGTAACAGCGTCTGCGCGGGAAGAACCACCGGCCAGAGACAAAGGACGCAGAAGGCTCTTTGCCGGAAGTCAGATCATGATTAGAGAGAAAACCGTAGTGTGCGGTTTTGCCGGATTTTGAGTATGAAAACAAATCATTCCTTACAAACCACGGACAGCATACGGCTGTCGATCATCATCCCCACCTTCAACTGCAGGGCATACCTGGACGAATGCCTGCAGTCGATCCTGCCCCAGCTGCCTTCAGACTGTGAGCTGATTGTGGCGGACGACGGCTCAGACGACGGTACGGCAGAGCTTCTGGCACGGTATGAGGGCATGCAGGATCATGTTCATATCCTGTACCGGGAGCATAAAGGGGCCTCCGCAGCGCGAAATGCCGGGCTCGATGCCGCCGCAGGCGAATATGTGACCTTTATGGACTGCGACGACTGTATGCGGGACGGCTTCCTCCCCGACAGCCTGCCGCTGCTCGATAAAGGGACGGACCTGTACATCTTTGGGATCGAGCGGGTCCCGCTCTCCGGTGTGCGGGAGCTCTGGTCCGTGCGTGACAGGGTCTATCCCGATGTGTCTGCCTTCGCCGACGAGTATGTGCGCATCCGTCAGCTTATGGTTTATTCCAGCTGCAACAAATTTTACCGGAGAAGCGTGCTCGAGGAAAAGCATCTTCGCTTTGACGAGGGGATGGCTTTCGGCGAGGACCGGATGTTCAACTTCCGTTATCTCTCCTGCTGCCGCGGGCGCATTCTGACCTCCTCGCTGATCATGTTCCATTATATCCAGCGCAGCGCCGGCTCCATGTCCTCAAAGCATATCCCGGGGTATTTTGCCTGTGTCAGCCGCCTGCACGAGGCCAAAATGGACTGCATTCTGTCCCTGTCAACAGGCACGACGGAAGAGGAAAAGCTGGACTTTATCGCCTATGATGTTTCGCGCGAGGTAGAACGAACGCTGGCCCGTTTTGAGCAGCACCCCGAGGAAAAGGCAGAGAATCTGCCCGCCGTCAACCGGCTTGTCTTCGGTGAATATGATGACCGTGACGAGCCGCTGGACATTATCGTGGTACTGGGCAGCCGCCTCTGCGAATACAAGATCCGGCGCGCGTGGGAGATCGGTCAGCAGCATCCGGGTGTCCAGTATATCGTAAGCGGCGGCAACCCCAGTGCTTACGGCAGCATGACGGAAGCGGAATTCATGGCGTCCTGGCTCAAGGAGCACGGCGTCAGCCCATCGGACATCAGCCTCGAAAACAGAGCGACGTTCACGGGACAGAATCTGGAATTCTCTGCGCTGATCATCCGCACGCTGAGAGCGGAAACCGGAAAGGCGCTTTCCGGAATCGGCATCCTGACCGGCGGATTTCATATCCCAAGAGCAAAGCTGCTGGCAGCAAAAACAGCAGCTCTAGCCGGGGAGGATCTGCGCTGGCTTCCGGCCTATGGGCCGCATACGCATCCGGAGAATTGGTTTGAGGATCGAACGGGCCGGGACATCATCCTCCATGAGCTTCGCAAAACCGTGAGGCTCAGCGGCAGGGATCCGCTCGCCCTTGATACCATAGAATAAGTGAGGGATGCAGATGATCTACAGACCGGAAGAAATAACAGACAAAAAGGGTGAATCCTGCGTTTTCAGAAGTCTGAAGCCGGAAGACGCGGATGCGCTGATCAGATTCGTCGAACAGGGTACGCAGGAATCCCCCTATTTTCCGTGGGCCCCCGGTGAGACCGAACTGACCGCAGAAAACGCCGCGGAATACATTCTGAATTTTGAAAACGACAGGCGCAGACTTCTCCTTGGCGCTTTCCGGGACGGCAGACTTCTTGGCCTCAATGAGCTTTCGGACATGGGCGAATGGGGGAAGAGCATGCGTCACCGCTCTGCGGTGGGCGGCGGTCTGCTGAAAGAAGCGCAGGGAAGAGGACTCGGGAAGAAACTGACGCTGGCCATTGCGGCTGCCGCAAAAGAGATTGGTTATGAGCAGCTCGAGGCCGCCACCGCAACGGATAACGAGGTATCATCTGCCAATCTTCGCAGTATGGGGTTTCAGGAGTACGGCGTGATCCCTCACAAGCGGAAGAACGACGACGGCAGCTATGTGGATGAGCTGAGGTTCGTTAAATGGCTTTGAGCAGCGGCTACACCCTGATGCATGAGCACATGTCGCTCGGCCTTTCGCCCGGCGACATGGGAACAGAGTCGTTTGATCTGCTGTGTGCGGATCTTATGGATGCATACAGGTACGGGGTCCGCAATATTGTGGACATGACCAACCAGTCCATGGGCAGAGCACCGGAATATGTAAAAAGACTGACAGAAGAGACCGGGATCAACATCATTCTGTCGACCGGACACTACCTTGAGGACTTCATCGATCCGGCCGTCCTGCATCAGACGCCGGAGGCCATTGCCGAAGAGCCGATACGCGATCTGACAGTCGGCATTGACGGCAGCGGCATGAAGGCAGGCGTCATCGGCGAGATCGCCTGGTCCTATCCGGGGCCGCGCGAAAAGGAACTGAAATCCTGGGAAGGGATGTGTATCGCGGCACGCAGGACCGGTGCCACTGTATCTACCCATCCAAGCCACGGGGAACAGCAGATCCCGCAGGCGGAATATCTTCTTCTGCACGGCATCGCGCCCGAAAGAATCGTGATCGGGCATATTGAATTCTACCTGAGCGACCCTTCTTTGAAAAAGCTTCTCGGCATGGGGCTATACCTCGGTCTCGATATGATAGGCAAGAAATCCGGCTGGGGTGATGAATACCGCGCGGATACGGTCCGCAAGATCAAGAGATGGGGCTGTCTTGACCAGCTGCTTCTGTCTATGGATCTCTGCAGGAAAGACGACCTCCGGTCTGCCGGCGGCTATGGTTATGCCTACCTGTTCGAATCGTTCATCCCCATGCTGGAAAAACGCGGCATCACCGGGGACGAGATTGACCGCATGCTCAGAAAGAACCCCGAGAAGGCACTTGCTTCTGTTCCAAGTCGGGCAGACGCATGAAAGAATCCGTCTCCTCCCTGCTGATCACTTGAACAGAATCGCGGAGATAAAAGAACATGTTGCATTTTATTACGGTTGACAGCACAAGACGAAAACCGGAGAGCCGTCCTGCTTCCCCGGTTTTTGTCAGTTTTCTATAATCCTATAATCATTTAGAAGCCTGGAGAATATACAGATGAAAAGTGAAAGCAAACTTCCGGTTCGAAACTATGTGGGTTATGCCATGGGCGACATGGCGGGCGTCCTGACCTTCGGAACCATCGGGGCCTTTCTGCAGATGTTCTATACGGACATCCTGCATATTTCCCTGGCCAGCATCACGGTGCTGATGATGGTGGCGCGCATCTGGGACGCGGTCAACGACCCCATGTGCGGTGCGCTGATCGACTCGCGCAAGCCGACAAAGTACGGACGCTTCCGGCCTTACGTGCTGTATTTTTCCGTGCCGCTGGCACTGGCCTTCATTGCCACATTCTACAAGGTGCCCGGGCTTTCGGAAAAGGGCTATCTGATCTACGCGTACATCACCTATATTCTCTACGGCATGATGTACACCGCGGTCAACATTCCCTATGGCTCAATGGCATCGGTGATGACGGCCGACCAGACCGAGCGCTCGACACTGTCCGTGATCCGCTCGCTCGGCGCAGGCATCGGGACAGCTCTGAGCCAGATGGTGCTGCCGCTGTTCGTCTATTCCACGGTCGCCGGCGGCGCCAAGATTCTGGACCAGAACAAGCTGTTTCGCGGCGTCGTGATTCTGGCCGTGCTGAGTGTTGTCATCTATTATCTCTTCTTCCGGCTGACGAAGGAGTATATCGCGCCGGTGAAGAACCAGGAAAACGAGAGCTTTCTGAAGACCTTCGGCAAGCTGATGAAAAACAGGCCATTTGTCGCGCTGTGCCTGGCTTCGATGCTGCTGATCGCAGGGTCCATGTATACCCAGACGGTGTTCAACTATCTGTTCAAAAACTATTTTGAAAAACCGGGTCTGTTCGCGCTGGTAACCCTGGCGACGTATCTGCCGATGCTGATCCTGATGCCCTTTGTCGGAAAGCTTGTCCGGCGCTACAGCAAGAAAGGCATCTGTGCACTTGGCAGCCTCGCGGCAGCGCTGGCCTTTCTGGCGCTGTATTTCATCCGCACCGACAACGCGATGCTGTTTCTCGGCGTTGTGGTATTCAGCGGTTTCGGCCTGTGCTTTTTCACGCTGGAGGTCTGGGCCATGGTGACAGACGTCATCGACTACCACGAAAAGCTGCATCAGCGCCGCGACGAGGGAACGACCTATGCCTGCTTCTCGTTTTTCCGCAAGCTGGGCCAGACACTGGCGGGCATCGGCGCATCGATGGCGCTGGCGGCGGTGGGCTACAGCACCGCGCAGGGAACGGTCACCCAGACGCAGAGCGTCAACGAGGGCATCTATTCCATCGCGACACTGGTCCCCTTCGTCATGTACCTTTGCATGTTCCTGCTGCTGCAGTTTGGATATCCGCTGACCAGGAAGGCACTGGATCAGCTCCATGAAGAGCTCGGGGAGCAGCGTGCACAGGCGGAGAAGGGCTGAATATGCTGCTGATTCGCGTCACAAATCTTCTCATTTTCCTGTTCACGACGGTCTGTTTTATTCTGAACTTTCATAAGGACGGAGAATGGAAAGCAGCAAACGGACTGTACGCCCTGCGCTATTTCACGATTCTTTCGAACCTGCTGAGCGCTCTGGCCGCCCTGCTGGTGGCGCTGAATGTTTCGGAACAGGGCCTTCCCTTCGGCATCTGGCTGCTCAAATACGTCGCCACAGCGGCGGTGACCGTGACCTTTTTAACCGTGATGGTCTTTCTCGGGCCGACGATGGGCTACAAAAGCCAGCTGGAGCATGCAGGCTTCTATTATCACGCCGCAGGGCCCCTGATGGCCGTGTTTTCGTTCTGCTTCATGGAACGCTTTCACGAACTGAGTGCTGAGCTGTCGCTTACGGGCATGCTGCCGGTCATCCTGTACGGGCTGCTGTATACATGGAAGGTGCTCTTCTGTCCGAAGGAGCGCTGCTGGGAGGACTTTTACGGCTTCACCAAAGGCGGCCGCTGGCAGCTGTCGGCCTGCGCGATGCTGCTCGGCTCCTTCCTGATCTGCCTCCTGCTTCGCTTTCTTTACAGGATCTAGAAAGTCCAACAACGCAGAAAACACGCCTCAAATGCGAGGCGTGTTTTCTGCGTTATACGGTGACTGTTTCTTACTTGTTGTCCTTGTCTTTGCTGTTCTGGTCGAAGGTCTTTTTGGCCTCTTCCCAGCCGGCACGCAGGCTCTTGAAGGCGACGGCGGCAAAATCCTTCAGATCGTCGGTCTTGTCGGAGGCAACCACCTGGAATTTGTCGGCAGCGTCCTTCAGGGCGGCGCGGGCGGCCTCAACTCTGGCGGTGATCTCCGCCTTCAGGGCATCTTCAGCGGCCTTGCTCTCGGCGTTCTTTTCTTCCTCTTCCTTGATGACGGCCTGGGCCGCGGCAAGGCGGGCGATGGGAACACGGAACGGGCTGCAGGAGACGTAGTCAAGACCGGCCTTGTGGAAGAACTCGACCGAGCTGGGATCGCCGCCGTGCTCGCCGCAGACACCGAGGTGCAGGTCCGGGCGGGTGGCGCGGCCGGCCTTTGCGGCCATCTTCACCAGTTTGCCGACACCGATCTGGTCGACGCGGGCAAAGGGATCGCTCTCGTAGATCTTGTGGTCGTAGTAGGCGCCGAGGAACTTGGCGGCGTCGTCACGGCTGAAGCCGAAGGTCATCTGGGTCAGGTCGTTGGTGCCGAAGGAGAAGAACTCGGCCTCGCGGGCAATCTCGTCAGCCGTCAGGGCAGCGCGCGGAATCTCGATCATGGTGCCGACCAGGTACTTCAGCTCGACGCCGGAATCCTTGATCAGTTCGTCCGCGACCGCGCAGACGACGTCCTTGACATACTTGAACTCCTTGACCTCGCCGACCAGCGGGATCATGATCTCGGGAACCAGATTCCAGTCGGGATGACGGGCCTGAACGTTCAGAGCGGCTTTGATAACGGCACGGGTCTGCATCTCGGCGATCTCGGGATAGGAGACAGCCAGGCGGCAGCCGCGGTGACCCATCATGGGGTTGACCTCATGCAGGCCGGCGATGATGTTCTTGATCTGCTCGACAGTCTTGCCTTCGGTCTTCGCCAGGAGGGCAATGTCCTCTTCCTCGGTGGGAACGAACTCATGCAGCGGGGGATCCAGGAAGCGGATGGTGACAGGGAAGCCCTGCATGGCCTCGTAGATGCCCTCAAAGTCGCCTTCCTGCATCGGCTCAAGCTTGGCAAGGGCGGCAACACGCTCTTCCTTGGTGTCGGCACAGATCATCTCGCGCAGGGCGTCGATGCGGTCGTCGTTGAAGAACATGTGCTCGGTACGGACCAGACCGATGCCCTCTGCACCCAGCTCACGGGCCTTAGCGGCATCGTGCGGGGTGTCGGCGTTGGTGCGGACGCTCAGACGGCGGTAGCTGTCGGCCCATGCCATGATGCGTCCGAATTCACCGGCGATGGAAGCATCTACTGTGGGGATGACGCCGTCATAGATGTTGCCGGTGGAGCCGTCGATGGAAATCCAGTCACCCTCGTGATAGGTCTTGCCGGCGAGTTCAAACTGCTTGCCTTCTTCGTCCATCTTGATGTCGCCGCAGCCGGAGACGCAGCAGGTGCCCATACCGCGGGCAACAACGGCCGCGTGGCTGGTCATGCCGCCGCGAACGGTCAGGATGCCCTGGGCAGCCTTCATGCCCTCGATGTCCTCGGGGCTGGTCTCGAGACGAACCAGGACGACCTTTTCCTTGCGGGCGTTCCAGGCCTTGGCATCTTCGGCGGAGAAGACGATCTTGCCGCAGGCGGCGCCGGGGGAGGCACCGAGGCCCTTGCCGATGGGCTTGGCAGCCTTCAGCTTGTCGGCATCGAACTGCGGATGCAGCAGGGTGTCAAGGGTACGCGGCTCGATCATGGCGACGGCGCGCTTTTCATCGATCATGCCCTCATCCACGAGGTCGCAGGCGATCTTCAGCGCGGCCTGTGCGGTACGCTTGCCGCTGCGGCACTGAAGCATATAGAGGCGGCCGTTTTCAACGGTGAACTCCATATCCTGCATGTCGCGATAATGCTTTTCGAGGGTATCGCAGACTTTGACGAACTGCTCAAAGGCCTCGGGGAACTTGTCGGCCATCTCGGAGATGGGCATCGGGGTGCGGACACCGGCGACGACATCTTCGCCCTGCGCGTTGGTGAGGAACTCACCGAAGAGCTTCTTCTCGCCGGTGGCGGGGTTGCGGGTAAAGGCAACGCCGGTACCGGAATTCTCGTTCAGGTTGCCGAAGACCATCGGCATGACGTTGACGGCAG
Organism: uncultured Eubacteriales bacterium; assembly: GCA_900317375.1. Classification (GTDB taxonomy): domain Bacteria; phylum Bacillota; class Clostridia; order Oscillospirales; family Oscillospiraceae; genus Limivicinus. The sequence continues at coordinate 12,427 of ONGJ01000010.1, read as the reverse complement.
TGCCCCAGGAATAGGGAATGTCGTTGTCACGGCGATAGACGTTGGCGCGGGGGTTGTCCCAGGAGCGGAACACAGCACGGATGGCTTCGTACAGCTGGACCTTCGGGTCGGAGGGGAAGTCCGAGCCGATCTGCTTTTTATACTCGGCCTTGAACTGTTCGGCCAGCTCCTTCAGGTCGGCAGCCGTCAGTTCGATATCATAGGTAACGCCCTTCTGGGCCTTCATGGCATCAATGAGCTGTTCAAAGTATTTCTTGCCGACTTCCATGACGACATCGGAGAACATCTGGATGAAGCGGCGGTAAGAGTCATAGACAAAGCGCTCGAACTTGGGATCGGGGTTGCCGGCGATCATCGCCTTGACGACCTCGTCGTTCAGGCCGAGGTTCAGGATGGTGTCCATCATGCCGGGCATGGAGGCGCGCGCACCGGAGCGGACGGAAACGAGAAGCGGGTTCGTGAGATCGCCGAACTTCTTACCGTTCAGCTCTTCCATCTTCTCGACATTCTTCATGATCTCAGCCATGATCTCATCGTTGATCTTCCGACCGTCGGCATAGTACTGGGTGCAGGCCTCGGTGGTGATGGTAAAGCCCTGAGGGACCGGCAGACCGATGTTGCTCATCTCGGCGAGGTTTGCACCCTTGCCGCCGAGCAGCTCACGCATGCTTGCATTGCCTTCGGAGAACAGATAGACATACTTCTTGCTCATTGTGAAAGTCCTTTCCTCATTTCAAAATTCAATAAAAATGATACTCAAAAGCCAAGGCTTAATGTAACACAAAAAGGGTGAAAAATGCAATGCATTTTCCTTACAAATTGCAGGTCTCCAAAACACCAGATTCGTTGTTGAATCTTGCATTTTAACCAAGATATACCCGTTCATCCCCTGAAAATATGTTCTGTTTTAAAAGTTTGCGAATTCTTTCACAGATAATCGGCGATGGCATCGGAAAGAAGCGCAAATTCGGCCAGGCCCAGCACCTCACCGCGGCAGCCGGGATCAATGCCGCTTTTGTCGGCAGCTGAGCGGCAGCCGTCCCTTCCCAGCTCGGGAAAACCGGCTGTCAGGGCATTCAGAAGGGTCTTGCGCCTTTGGCCAAAGGCCGCGCGGACTGTGCGGAACAGGAGCGCCTCGTCCTTTACGGGAAACGGCGGCTCTTTTCTCTGCGTCAGACGGACGACCGCCGAGGTGACCTTCGGCTGAGGCACGAAGGCATGGGGCGGCACAGTGAAGAGCATCTCCGGCTCGGCATGCCACTGGACCAGGAGACTGAAGGCGCCGTAGTCCTTCCCTCCCGGGGCGGCGCAGAGGCGCTCAGCCACCTCGCGCTGGATCATGACGACGCTGCGGGCAAAGACGCCCGACTCCAGAACCTTTGTCAGGACCGGGGTCGTGATGTTGTAGGGGAGATTGGCACAGAAGAGACGGGTCGGCGCGGTCAGCCGCCCGTCCGCGAGGATGGCAAGGTCCTGCTTCATGATATCACCGAACAGAAGCCCGGTGTTGGAAAACGGGGCCAGCGTCTCGCTCAGAACGGGTTCGAGCCGTCGGTCCAGTTCCACCGAAAGGACAGCGCCGGCACGCTCTGCCAGCTCGGCGGTCAGGCAGCCGATCCCGGGCCCGACTTCGAGTACGGCACAGCTTTCATCCGCACAGAGCGCATCGGCAATCCTCGCCGGCACGGAGGCGTCCGTCAGGAAGTTCTGTCCCAGCGCTTTGGAAAAACGAAAGCCGTGACGCTCGAGCAGGCTGCGGATAAAGACCGGGTCCGTCAGACGGCTTATCGCGTTCGAATCCATCGCATCCAGTTCAGGGCGATCGCCACGACGGCCAGCATGATCAGCAGGAGACCTTTTCCGTTCAGGCCGCCGCGGGATGCGTAGAAGATGACAAAACCGCCGATCAGGGTCCAGACAATGGCCATGATAAAGGTAAAAACCTGGGTACGTTTCATGGGGCAGTCTCCTTTCAGGCGTGGGTTTTCAGGATTTTCTCGTAACAGCGGCGGACGCTTTCGTGGCCGGGCTCACAGTGGATGTCGATGTTGCCGCGGTAGCGGTAGCCGTTATCACTCAACAGGCGCAGCATGCTCCTGTTCTTCGGATGGGTGTCGGTGCGCAGGCAGCGCCGTCCGTTTTCCAGGCTGCATTTCTCGGCAAAGCGCAGCATTCTGTCTGACATGCCCGTGCCAGCCCAGCGGGCCCGGACCGCGCAGCGGTGCAGGACACAGGCCTCCAGATCGGGCGTCCACTTGCCGTCGCGGATATCGTCATACTCCGGCTCGTGCGCCGAGGAAACCGTAAAAACGGCTGTGATCTCATCGCCGTGCAGGACCACATGACATTCGCCGCGCAGCATGTCGCGCAGAAAGTCCCTTTCTTCGGGATAGGCGCCCTGCCACTGATCTATCCGCTTTTCTTTCAGAAAGGCACGCGCCTCGTCGACGATTGAAAGAATCACCGGGAGATCCTCCTCTTTCGCCGGACGGCAGGCAAGCTCCTTCGTGATGCGGGGACGTCCCTCCTGTTTTCTCAGTTCCTCGATCAGGCGGCGGTCCTCGTCGTTTTCGGCACGGAAGGCGGCAAACAGGTCCGGCCGGCGTTCGCACGTGCGGCGCAGCTGCTGCGCCCGGCGCCAGCGGGCAATCTTTTCATGGTCGCCGGATAGGAGCACCTCGGGCACTTCCCTGCCCTCCCACACCTCGGGGCGGGTGTACTGGGGGTATTCGAGCAGGCCGTCCCAGTGGCTTTCGCCGATATAGCACTCGGGGTCAGACAGGACGCCCGGAACCAGACGACAGACCGAATCACAGACGGCCATGGCGGCGATTTCGCCGCCGGTAAGGACAAAGTCGCCCAGAGAGAGCTCTTCATCCACGCAGGCCTCAAGAAAGCGCTCGTCCATCCCCTCATAGTGGCCGCAGACCAGAACAAGGCGGTCGTAATCGCGCTGCAGACGGCGGGCGGTCTCCTGCCGGAAGGGGGTCCCCTGCGGTGTCATGGCGATCACGCAGGTTTTCTCCCGCGGAATCTCACCCCTAGCCAGCACCGCCTCGACACAGCTTTTGAGCGGCTGGGCCATCATGATGCAGCCGAAGCCTCCGCCGTAGGGATAGTCGTCCACCTGGTTCTGACGGTTTTCGGTATAGTCGCGGATCTGAACGCAGTGCAGATCCAGCAGGCCCTTCCGGCAGGCGCGGCCCAGTATGCTTTCATGCAGCATGCGGTCCATATTGTCCGGAAAAAGTGTAAGAATGTCGATACGCATTACATGCCTCCGATGAGGCGGACGGTCATTTCGCCCGCAACAGGGTCACAGGAAAGGACAAACGCCGGCACCGCCGGGATCAGATGTTCTCTCCCGCCGGCATCCGTGACGACATAGATGTTGGACGCGGGACGCTCGAGAATGTCGCTCAGCGTTCCGACAGGTGTGCCGTCCTCATTTCTGACAGAGGCCCCCAGCAGATCCTGCAGGAAGTAGCCCCCCTCCGGGAGTCCGGCATCCCCGCGGTAAATACGGACGGTCCTGCCTTTCAGGGCCATGGCGGCGTTCATATCGCCGATGCCCTCAAGCGCAGCGATCAAAAAGCCCTGATGCACGCGGGAGGCAAGGATCCTCCGCTCGGCATCGCCGATGAAAACCCGCCTGCAGGCCGCCAGCATTTCGGGACTGTCCAGCCAGACCTCAATTTTCACTTCTCCGCGTACGCCATGGGTATTCACAATGCGCCCGGCGTCGATATAGTCCTGAATCATCCGGATTCTTCCTCAAATAAAAAATCGGAAAGCGCCGTTCATCCCGCAAATCCCATGCAGGGATGAACGCTGTCTTTCCGCTTGCAGGCTCAGTCGAGAACCTCGACCGAGACTTTCTCGCCCCTTCTCTGGGCGACGGTACGCATCAGGATTCGAATCTGCTTGACAATCCTTCCCTGACGGCCGATGACCTTGCCCATGTCACCGTCGGCGACCCGGACCTCGAGAACCGTTTCATCGTCAACGACGCGCTCGGTCACGCTCACCTCGTCGGGGTGATCGACAAGGCTCTGTACCAGGTAGGTCAGTAGATCTTTCATGGGAACTCCTTACTCGTTCAGGCTTCGACCTTCTTGATCAGGCCGCGTACGGTGTCGGTGGGCTGGGCGCCGTTGGCAATCCAGTACTGGACGCGCTCCAGATCGACTTTCAGCTTTTCGCTATCCGCAGCCGGGTTATAGGTCCCGAGCTCCTCAATGAAGCGTCCGTCACGCGGAGAGCGTGAGTCGGCAACAACGATGCGGTAGAAGGGAGCCTTCTTGGCACCCACTCTGCGAAGTCTGATTTTAACCATTCTTTTCACCTCCATGCTTTTCTTCCGCCAGGGCGGATGATGCTGTGTTTTGCTTTCTATTTTACAGGGCGGTTTTGCCGCCGTTGTAAACCCATTTGTGTTCCGGCTCAGAATCTGCCGGGGAAGCCGCCGCCAAAGCCGGGGAAGCCGCCCCCGCCGCCCATGCGGCCCATCTTCTTCTGCAGCTTGCGCATATTCTTGCCGGAGAGCTGTTTGACCATCTGCTGCATGCCCTCGTACTGCTTCAGCAGGCGGTTGATGTCCACCACCTGGGTACCGGAGCCTGCGGCAATGCGCTTTTTCCGGCTGGAGTTCAGGATCGAGGGGTTGTCCCGTTCGGCCTGGGTCATGGAAAGAATGATCGCCTCCTGCCGTGAAAGCGCCTTTTCATCCATTTTGGCGCCTTTCAGGGCTTTGGGGTCCATGCCCGGAATCATCCCTGCCAGATCGCCCAGATCCCCCATGCCGCGCAGCTGATTCATCTGATCCAGATAATCGGAAAGCGTGAAGCGGTTCTGCAGCAGCCTTTCCGCCGTCTCGCGCGCCTTTTTCTCATCAAAGCTCTGTTCGGCCTTTTCGATCAGCGTCAGCACATCGCCCATGCCAAGGATGCGCGAGGCCATGCGGTCAGGGTGGAAGACCTCGATCATGTCGAGCTTTTCACCGGTACCGATGAACTTGATGGGCTTGCCCGTCGCAGAGCGGATGGACAGTGCGGCACCGCCGCGGGCGTCGCCGTCCAGTTTGGTGAGCATCACGCCCGTCACGCCCAGTTTTTCATCAAAGGCTGTGGCAGCGTTGACGGCGTCCTGGCCGGTCATGGCGTCGACGACCAGGAGAATCTCGGCCGGCTCCACCGCATCGCGGATGGCGCAGAGCTCGTTCATCAGGTCTTCATCGATGTGCAGGCGGCCGGCCGTATCAAGGAAGACCAGGTCATTGCCGTGCTTTTTTGCATGCTCAATGGCCGCTTTGGCAATCTCGACCGGGTCGGTCTGCCCCATCTGAAACACCGGGATATCCAGCTGAGCACCTACGGTTTCCAGCTGTTTGATGGCGGCAGGACGGTAGATGTCGCAGGCTGCCAGCAGCGGGCGCTTTCCCTGCTTGCGCATCATGGCGGCAAGCTTGGCGCCGTTGGTGGTCTTGCCTGCACCCTGCAGGCCGACCAGCATGACCACGCTGGGGCTTTTGGAGGAGATATTCAGCTTCTGATTCTCGCCGCCCATGAGAGAGCAGAGCTCTTCATTGACGATCTTGACCACCATCTGGGCAGGCGACAGCGCCTCAAGCACCTCGGCGCCGCTGGCCCGTTCCGTCACGGTTTTGGTAAAGTCCTTGACAACCTTATAGCTGACGTCCGCCTCAAGCAAAGCCAGGCGCACCTCGCGCATGACCTCTTTGATATCGCCGGCTGTCAGCCGTCCCTTGCCGCGAAGCTTTTTAAAGGCCGCATTCAGTTTGTCGGACAGATTCTCAAATGCCATCGGTCTCATCTCCGTCTGAGGTCTTCAGCAGACCCGCTACTTCCTGTTCGGCCTCCTGCAGCAGCGCGTCGAGATTCCTGCTGCCTGCCGTGCAGGCCTTCATCTCTTTCAGCAGATGCCGCAGATGCCGCAGATGCCGCTCGGTCTCGGACAGGCGCCGAATCAGGCCTGTTTTCTCTTCCATCTCCTCCAGCGCCTCGCCGGCGCGGCGGATATTGTCCCATGCACCCTGACGGCTGATGCCGCACTGTTCGGCAATTTCGGAAAGGGAGAGGTCATCATTATAATGGAGTTCATAGCACTCGCGCTGCCGCGGGGTCAGAAGCTCGCCGTAATAATCCAGCAGCATGCTCCGCCTCAGCCTGTCTTCGGGCATGCCCTCGCCCCCCTTCGTCCAGAGCACCGGCATCATAGCACAGGGGAGGGTGCCTGTCAAGTGTTTTTTCTTGTCAGGCCGGGCAACGCCTGCCCGGACAAGAAAAAGACCGGGCGAGTCTCCCCTCCCGGTCCTGATCTGCGCTGTGTCCGAACGGCCCTTTTAAAGAGCCAATCGGGCTTACGCCAGCATATTGTTTACGATGTCCTGAACGAGGCTGGCATTGTAGCCGGCCGCAGCAAGGGCGTTGATACGAACCTGGTTGTTGCCGTACTTGCCGGCGATCACGTCCTTGGCAACCGCGTCATAGCCATAGGCAAGGCCGTTGACGAGGTGCTGGACTTCCCAGTAGTTGTAGCCCGCAGCCTCCAGGCGTCTGCGGCGCTCTTCGCCGACACCGTATTTGTTGGCCATGACATCATAAGCCGCAGCCAGATTGCGGGACATGCCGCCGGCGACCTGGCTGAGGGTCTCGTCGCTCAGCTGTTCAAGTCCGTTTTTCTTCAGTTCGCTCATTTTTGCATCCTCCTGTTATTGATTTTGGATCTTGGCCGTATTGTACCACATGTAATGTCACACAACAAGCACACATTTCGCTTCCCTGTCCCTGTCGTCTGCGTGCCGGCTGCCAGCGAGATTCAGCCGGCAACATCCAGAAGCGTGTATCCGTCCTCCGGGCAGACAGCAGCCTCGCCGCCGGGAGCAGGAACCCGGTTGGACAGATCATGAATCTTTTCCACCTGTGACCAGGGATAGACGTAGGCTTTGATCGGGAGATTGTCATAGGCAACATAGGCATTGTTTCCCCTGTTCTGGAAGGATGCGACCGCATCGTACCAGTCTGTCCACGCTCCGGATGTGAAGCTTACAAAGCTCTCGCCGGGGTTGACGATGCCCCTGGCATAGCGTTTGACCTTCTTTCCTTCATTCTGACAGAGCGCATTGTAGGCTTCGGCGCCGGCTTCATTCAGGCTGCCGGTATTGATGAGGGCATAGCGTGTGCCGTCCTCGACGGGAACGCTCTCCAGAACGACGACTGCAATCCGGCTTCCCGCCGGCAGCAGCAGATTGTCATTCAAAGCCAGACGGTGATATCCGGCGAAGCGGAAGGTCTCGGTAACGGTATGGAGCAGAATACCGTCCGTCGGCTCTTTCGCATCCGGATTCAGGAGATAGACAGAGGCGGTGACCGCCGTGTTCAGATCGCCGGTCATGGCGGAAATATATTCCAGCACGCTGTCTTCCTGAACGGTAAAGAGGTTGGCGGCGTAAACCGGGCTGTCAAAGAGCGTGGAGCTGATGATCTCGGCAGGCATATTGTCGTAATTGAGAATGTTCAGATAGTCCAGCTGCCGGCTTTCCTCCGTCGTGACATATTCGAAGGAGCCGATCGCATTCATGGACATATCATAATAGGAGAGCAGGAAATAGCCCTCATTGCCCCAGTCGGTATCCCAGCTGTTCTTCACGATCCATACGCCGTCGGCGGGGGGCCTACGGTCCTCCGGCCAGCTGTCCGCCGGGAAGGTATCATCCCAGCCGACGACCGTAACCGCATGATTCGAGCTGACAGGCTCGAAAGTATACTGGGCATAGATCACCGGATCCGAGCCGATAAAGGTCATATACGGTTCCTGGTTTTCATACTCGACGATCTCATCATAGCTTTTGCCGAAGGCGCCGCTCATCAGAACGGTCACCAGCTGATTGCGGTCAAAGGCGGCAAGGTCATAGCTGTCCTCCGGCATATCGTTGATGCGCAGGCGCAGACGGATGAGATCGCGCAGTTCGTCCTCAGAGAGATCTGCCGTATCGACAATGCCGGCACGGACGTCAATATATCTGGCCTTTTCCTCTTCCGTGGCCACGGTGACATCTGTCAGATCCTTTTCCAGCATTTCCCGTTTCTCTTCGGGGGTCTTCTCGGGCATGGACTTGTCTGCCTTGAAGCTGATGCCGACTGCCCGGCCGGCCAGAAGCTCGGACTTGATGGCCTCGGTGGCCTCGGGGCGGTAAACGTAGCTGCCCTCGGCGTCAAAGGAGGCAGGTGACGGGAGCATGTTGGCATTTTTCAGCTCGAAGCTGACGGCAAAGCGGTCTTCCTCCGGAAGACTCCAGTCCCCGCTCTTTTCGGCGTTTCCCTCGCTGTTGACATAGGGGGCATACTTTTCCTTGAGGATACCGATGCCGGAGGCAAGGCTCGCAGAGGACAGGAAATAATTTCCGCCGGTATTCAGCGGCTCGATATCCGTTCCTTCCAGAAAATGAAGGCCCTCTCCCGCCTGTGAGGCCTCATAGGGATATTCCCCTTCAGGATAGTCCTGAAGCGCCGGAAGCGCCTTGGTGGTAAACCAGGCAAGATGCTTTTCGGACAGGTCCAGCTCTTCCCCGTACTTCTCACGATAGGAATCCGTCGTCAGACCGAGGGAATTGAGAATGCTGTTCTCACTTGCGGCGATAGTCGCAAAGCTCCAGCAGGTGCCCCAGGGGCTCTGTGAGCGGACCGGCGTTACCGTCCCGCGGTCCCGAAGGTCAAACTTTGCGGGGAAGGTATCGGCCACGGAAGTCCACTTCAATTCAGTATAGATGTCATCCACGTCCTCCCCTGTCTTCATCAGATGGTCCGCGGAGGCCTCCAGTTCGTGACCGAGATAGTCCAGGGCATCCGATTCTCCGGCGGCAGCCTCCGCAAATGCCGGACGGCCCGGCAGGAGCGCAAGCAGCAGAACCGGAAGAAGAATCCTGCAAACGAGTTTTCTGATCATTTTCTGTCCTTTCCTTTCGAAAAGATTGATATATCTGATTATAGGCCATTCTGCCGCCGAGAGCAAGAGGAGGATGACAGTTTACCCCATCCTGATGTTTTCATTCTGAAACCCGCCCTTGACTTCTCCGGTATCTTTACTCATAATAATGATGTATATTATATATTCAAGGAGGCGCTTATGAAAAAACTCTGTTCTTTCACCCTGATGCTTATCCTTCTGGCATCTCTCTGCGCTACGGGTTTCGCCGTTCCAAGCAGGGCATCTGAAAACACCGCCCTGGCACAGATCGATCTGATTTTCAAAAGCTTCGATTCCTGCCGGCAGAGTGAGAACGACGGAACCTGGTTTTACGCGGTGACGGATCTGGATCACAACGGACGGCTGGAGCTTCTGGCTGCCTCGGTTCAGGGTGCCAACTGCATACCTGCGGCAAAAGTCTGGGAGATAAGTGAAGACGGCCGTGCTCTGGAGCCCGGCAGACTGAACGTCGCCGAGGGCGAGACCTTCGCCAACATTCTGACCGACAGCGCCGAAACCCGGTACAGCGCGGAGAATGACAGCTGGTACTATCTTGTCACAAGCTACTATCCGGTGTCCGCCGATGAGGCCTATCTGGACAAGAGCGCCGTGTTCCTGAAATCCGGCGTGCTGGACTACGGTGTTCTGGCCACCGAGCACGTCACCGGCACAAGCAGCAGCTACATGGGTCCGGACGGAAAGGCGATCACAGAGGATGACTTCCGCTGCATCGGAGACAGAGTCTTCGAAAACAGCCAGAAGAGCGGCACCCATTTTGAATGGTTCAAGGCGGACGATGCCAAGCAGGTCAATGTTTTCACCTACAGCTATGCGGTCTTTACCGGGAACATGGCACCGTCCGATACCTTTGCGGCAGCAGTCCCCTTCCCTGCCGGTTTTCTGGCCGTGACAAAGAACCCGACTTCGGAGCTCCTTTCACCCGGTGACACCGCCCTGTTTGTCGCCAATGCCAATGCCTATACCTCTCTGGAGTGGGTTTTCGTCGCTCCCGAAGGCACGGAATACTCTCTGAATAGCTTTGCCGCGCTGTATCCGACCTCTCCCGTCAGCGGCGGCAGCAGCACAACGCTGCGTATCGACAACGTATCGACGGCGATGAGCGGCTGGAATGTCTACTGCATTTTCCGCGGCGGCAGCCGTGCGGTCTGCACGACCCAGGCCGGGCTCTATGTGTACAGCGATTATGTGCTTGAGGACCCGGATGCGTTCTTCTATACATGGTTCTACGACGGTTCGTGGATCTGCCCGGTCTGCAGCAGCATCTGCTACGGGGATTACTGCCCCTACTGCGGATTCAATGTCTGGGATGCCTGGTATCAATATTACGATGACGATGCCTACATAGCATGGCAGTATGAGGCCATGCTGAGTCAGTACGGCTACGACAGCACCACCGACATGCTGAGTCAGTATGATCAGAATAACATGCAGAACCAGTACGATCAGAACGATATGCAGAACCAGTACGATCAGAACGATATGCAGAACCAGTATGATCAGAACGATATGCAGGATCAGTATGATCAGAACGACATGCAGAACCAGTATGATCAGAACGACATGCAGAACCAGTATGATCAGAACGATATGCAGGATCAGTATGATCACAGAACGATATGCAGGATCAGTATGATCAGAACGATATGCAGGATCAGTATGATCAGAACGATATGCAGGATCAGTATGATCAGAACGACATGCAGGATCAGTACGATACCGGCGATACAGAGTCTCAGGACAGCGACGACTACAGCAGCGACATGTTCTCCCAGTATGATGTCGACAACGACAACGACGATGACGACGACGATTATTCCTATTATCACCGAAAAAACTGGTACTGAGCAATAAGGGCCTGCTGAAAAAGCAGCCGGGCAAAAGGACGTTGGGGCAGGCCTTCAGCCTGCCCCGTTTTTTCAGAAAAAGCCGGTGCGCAGGCCATGGACGGAAGGCCGTACAGGAACGGATAACGATGTTTTCAAGCTGAAAACAGTTGTTGACATTGCCCCGGCAGTCGGTATAATGAGACAAAAGCACTATTAATATAAAGGAGGTTCTCATGAAAAAGATTCTTTCTCTTGTTCTGGCCGTACTGATGCTGACGGCGCTGACGGGCGTTCCCGCCTTTGCGGAGGAGACCATGCCCGTTGCGCTCAATGAAACCGGCGTCACACTGAACATCCCCTATTCCTATCTGAACACTTCCGGCTATGTCTCTGTATCCGACGGTTCGGAGCTTGCCCCCGGTCTCGACATGTACTGCACCGAGGTCAACTATCTGGCCATGCCCTATGATGCGGTGGAGGAACTGGATCCGAATTCGGAGGAGGATATGCAGCGCTACTTTAACTCCATGGCGTCTCTGTTCGTGATCTTCTCCCTCGGTCCGGGCAAAACGGTCGGCGATCTGTGCAGCTATCTTGACAGCGCCTACGGTCAGGAAGGCGTGATTGACACCAGCCGCCTTACGCAGATTGCAGAGGTTGACGGCTATACCTTCTATCTGTATCAGGATCCGCTCTATCAGGACACCAGCGGCTTCCCCGACCCTGAGTATGAAGCAGAGTATGAAGAGCTTCTCAGCCGTACCGACGAGATTCTCGAGCTCTCCGATTTCAGCCGTCCCAGAGATCATTTTGAAAACATGACGGGGTCGGGTCTGGACTTTGTCACCACCGATCTCGACGGCAATATGATCAGCAGCAAGGATCTGTTCGCTCAGCATGAGGTCACGCTTCTCAACGTCTGGGCCAGCTGGTGCGGCCCCTGCCAGGACGAGCTGCCCGAGCTGGAGGCCATCAACAACCGCATTGCCGCAGACGACTGTGCCGTTGTCGGTCTGCTCTATGACGGCGATGAGGATGAGGCCGTTGAGGCTGCCAGGCAGGTTCTGCAGGCGAGCGGCGTTACCTATCTGGTGATCCGTCCCCCCGAGAACGTAGACGAGATCTTTGATATCCAGTGCTACCCCACTACCTTCTATATTTCAAGAGACGGCAAGTTTCTCGGCGAACCTACCGAGGGTGCCGATGTGGATGAATACGGGTACAGACTGGATCAGTACCTTTCCGGCGCGGACAGCAGTCAGAGCGTCTACAGAACCCGCACGGCAGGCATCACGGCAGGCTACGGCACCGAGAAGAACGTTATGCCCAACGATGCCGGTGCCTATCGCGTGTTTGTCGCAGATGAAAAAGGCGATCCCGTCCAGGGTGCGGCAGTGCAGTTCTGCTCGGACAGCCAGTGCATGATGGCCAAAACCGATGAAAACGGCATGGCCGTGTTCGAGGTGGAGCCGGGCAGCTACTCCGTCCATATTCTCAAGGTTCCTTCAGACTATGAAAAGCATCTCACCGAGTATCGCCTCTCCGACACTTACAGCGACGTCGTCGTCGTTCTGAATTTCAAGTAAGAAGGCAGC